>JBBDYK010000228.1:0-24402 GCA_040901665.1 Pirellulales bacterium
CGCCCCCGCCGCCGAACCAGTCCTGACGCACGATGTATCCTTGTCGCTCGGCAAGCGCCAGCGCCTGTTCCAGCAAGTCGACCGTGTGCATGGTTCGCGTCCCTGCGATCGTGCCAGCATCTCGCGGAGCGTCCATGCCCCGCGCTAATCGAATCGGCGCGAGATTGTAGCGGCTTGGTCTATAGTTGCCCAGGCGTGCCCGTCGATATCGTGCAATGGCTTTAAAGCTCAACCAATCAACCGGTTAAAGCACGTCGACGAACGAGGGCGGCGAGACTGGGGCCATCGCGGCAAGCAGGCGAAGCCGCGCATGGTGGACCGGTTTTGACTGCTAGCAGTCCTCCCATTGCATCGCAAGGCAAGCATGTCCCTACGCGACCCCCATGCCGCGCCCACCTTGGAAGAGCAGGTGGCCTTTCTCACCGAGCGACTGCACGAAGCCCAAAAGCTGACGGCGCTGGGCGAATTGGCCAGCACGACGACTCACGAATTCAACAACGTGCTGACCACGATCATCAACTACGCCAAGATGGGGCAGCGTCATCAGGATCAGGCCACGCGCGACAAGGCCTTTACCAAGATCCTGGCCGCCGGCCAGCGCGCCGCGAAGATTACCAGCAGCATCCTCGGCATGGCCCGCAATCGCTCCACAGGCATGGAGCCGACCGACGTGACGCGGCTGGTCGAGGACGCGCTGCTGCTGTTGGAACGCGAGTTGTCGAAGTACCGCATCGCAGTCGACAAGCAGTTTCAGCAAGTGCCCCTTGCCACGGTCAATGGCAACCAGATCCAGCAGGTGCTCATCAACCTGTTGATCAACGCGCGGCAGGCCATGCAGAGCGGCGGCCAGGTGACCATTCGCTTGTCGTTCGATGCCGCCAACCAAACCGTCGATCTGATGGTGCGCGACACCGGCAGCGGCATCCCGGCCGACAAGCTGCCGCGCATTTTCGATCGCTTCTTCACCACCAAGAGCGGACCGGACGCCAGCGGCAAAGGAGGAACCGGCCTGGGACTGGCCTTCTGCCGCGACGTGATCGAAGCCCATCAAGGCCGCATCCGCGTGGAAAGCACCGTCGGCCGCGGCACCGCCTTCACGCTCAAGCTGCCCGCCGTCCGCCAACCGCAAGCCGCGCCGCTGCCGATCGAACTGGGCGTGCCGACCTCGCCGCAAGGTCAGCACTCGGCGCGCTAGCCGATGCGGCGTTGCCCTGTAGCATCGCGGCAATGTCTAAAACGCCTGGGGCGCCGCATAGCCGGCGAGCCGGGCTTGAATGTCCGACAGGATCTGCTGCTCCAGAATCCCGTCGCGCCCCTGGCCGATCCAACCCAGTGTAGGCGGCCGGCCGCCAATGGGATTCTCGACGCGCTTAAGCGAATTGTCGTTGCGCAGCGCCGCCGAATTTGCGTACGTCACCGCGCCGCTCTCCGGCCGCTCCAGGTTTTCCAACTCCTGGTACACCTGCACGTCGATGTCGAAGCCGGCCGGCGATGGAACGACGCGCACGATGGCCGTGCGCCGCAGCGACTGCAACGTGGCTTCCCAGCGCTGGTACGGCGTGACCGAGTCCTTGTTCCATGGTTCGAAGATCGTCGAGCCGGTGCGCGGATAGGTGTCGATGCGCCCTTCGGTCAGCAGGTCGCCGACCAGCTTCACGCGGTCCTCCTTCTGGATGCGGAAGTAGTCGTCCACCACGTCGACGACCTGGTCCCACACGAAGTCGCGATCCATGACGGCGACGGTGATCGGATTTTGCGGCAATGGCGGCGGCGCGAAGGCAACTTCCGGCGGCGCCAGCGCCCCGCAGCCCGCGGCCAACGGCGCGCACAGCAGCACAGCCAGGCGGCGCGCGATGCGCCACCAGCGGCCCGTTGCAGCCGGGTGCCTGTCGAGAACATCCATGCGAAACGACAAGATGAGATCGCGGTCGTCAGAAATGGGGCGGTAGTGTGACCAAAACCCCCCAGCCGTTCAAGAGCAGGTCCGCCAGCGCGAATCCGGCTGACGTGACGACTACCTGGCTTATCGGCATCCGCCGGCAAGCTGGGCAACGCAAACCCGCCCACCGCGGCCCGGCCAAGCTAGCGGCGCATGCAGTACGGCTCGACTTCGCCACCCGTGGCACCCCGGTGGCTCCGTTCCTACGGCCTACCGCCTACAGCCTTCCGTCTCCCTCAATACCCCGAGTCGATCGCCAGTCGCTGGCGAAGCTGCTCGAACTGGTTGAAGTAGCCCTCGTTCGAGGAGTGAACGTGTTCGGCCTCGGTGATGAACTTCATCTGGTCGTTGCAGTAGACGTCGTGGTCGCCGAATATCCGCTCGTACTCGGCCAGCTCGTGGCCATAGACGATCAGCAGCTTGTGTTCGTCGAACTGCACTTCCTGGGGAATCGAGGGGTTCAGCACCGCGATGCCCGTGCAACCGTCGTTGACCAGCAGATCCTCGAAGTCGTAGAGAATGCTCTTCAATACCGGCAGGTCGATGTGCTCGCGATACAGATCGACGTGGCCGTTGTTCTCGCGGTTGTGGCTCGTCTCCAGCACCACGTCCACCTCGAAACCCAGCGGGTCGAGAATGTCCAGGAACGTTTCGAACAGTTGCTCCCTGCTGGCGGCGCTCATCAGCACCGGCACGTTCGATTTGCTCTGCTCGTCGCGGTACACGTCGTGGCGGAATCCCTGGCAGGGAATCACCTGCAGGTCGTAAGAGGGCCGCACCGCGCCGCTCAGCGTGAAATCGCCGTAGCGCGTGACGCCCAGGTGTGCTTCCAGCTCCTCGTCACTGAGGTGCTCGAAGCTGCTTGTGCTATGCGCCGGCATTCCATCGCGGAACACGTTGCGGAAGATCTTCTTGAGAAAACCCATCGGCGACCTCAAAGGGTAACGAAATGCAAGCGGGAATTACCGGATGCGTGACTCGACATGAAAGCTTAGGTCACGCCGCGACATGGCTTCTACCAATTACTCTCCGCCCACGGGCCAAGTTATTCGCGACGGCGATTTCGCCCCAGCAAAGCCCGCAAAATCGGGCGCTTCCGCCGAAACGACGCACACCCGGCGGGGCCTTGGCGACCGCGCTTTCGAGCGGCCTTTTCGCGGCCGCCTGCCGGGCACGAATACAGAAATCTAGCACCCGATTTCACCCACGCGGCCCCCGCCGCATCGACCCCCTGAAAAGTTGCTCCGGGCTGGGAAAACCTGCGGGAAAAAGCCGAGTTTTCCCCCGGCATGCCTTTCGCAATCGCTCCCGTCGTCGAAGTCCCCACGACTGCATCGACGTCCCGGGCCGAAAAACCCGGGGCCAACCCGCCCCAATCCAAAGGCACGATCGCGCTGGCCGTTGCGCCGGCCGCAGCGATAGAATCCCATCAACGACGCGTTGTGACCGCAAACCGTTCCCGCCCCGCACGGCATACCTGTCGAAACGAGGATTTCATGCAAAGCCGTTCGAGGATTCACTACCCTCGCCACCTGGTGTGGCTTCGCGTCGGCGCTTGCGCCACGCTGATTTCGCTGCTTGGTTGCCGGCCGCAGTCAACCGAACCGAAAAGCAATCCGACGGCATCCGCGCCAGGCGCACCCGACGAAACCTGGGAGGTCTACTATCTCCAAGGCGCGAAGATCGGCTACGGCAAGACCGTCGTCCAAACCGTCAATCGCGCCGGCCAGGCCCTCGTCCAAACCGAGTCGGACAGCCATCTAAAGCTCGAGCGCTACGCTCAGCCGATCGAGCAGCAAGTAACCCTCGAAACCTTGGAGACTTCCGCCGGACAGCTCCTCGAGTTTCGCACGGAAGTGACGTTCGGCCCCACGCCTGTCACTTTTAGCGGGCACGTCGAAGGCGATGCCATGGTGGTGCAAACCAACACCCAGGGCGCGCAGCAAGTGACCCGCATTCCCTGGTCGGCCGACGTAGGCGGTTTTCGCGGCGCCGAGCAATCGCTGGAGAAGGCGCCGCTCAAGCCCGGCGAGAAGCGCTCGCTGCGGATGCTGGTCCCGCTGGTCAACCAGGTGGCCGAGGTTGACTTGACGGCCGCCGACTATGAAACGACCCGCCTCCTGGACGACGAGGCGCGCCTGCTGCGCATCGAAACCAGCGCCCGACTGCCCGACGGCAATGTGATGGCCGAAACGCTCTGGACCGATGAGCAAGGCGCCGTATTGAAGCGCCGCATCGGCGGCATCAATCAGGAATCCTACCGCACCACCGAACGGATCGCCAAGGCAACCGCACCGTCCGGGCAGCCCACGCTCGACGTGGGCTTCGCGACCACAGTACACGTCGATCCGCCCCTGAAACGAGCCCATCAGTCGCGCGAGATTCGCTATCGCGTGGAGTTGCCGATGGGCGATCCGCTCACCGCATTTGCCACCGGGTCCACGCAATCGCTGCGCGCCGTTTCACCCCACGTGGCCGAACTGACCGTGCGCAGCCTGCGTCCCGGCGAAACGACCAAATCGGATGCACCCGCCCCGATCGAATCCATTGGGACAGAGTATCTCGAAGCCAACAGCGTTTTGCAAATCGACGATTCGCGCATCAAGGCGATGGCCGCCGAGGCGCGCGGCGACGAGACCGATCCTGTGAAAACAGCCTTGGCACTGGAACGCTACGTCCACGACACCATGGCTCCAAGCGACTTCACCCAGGCCTTCGCCACGGCGGCCGAAGTGGCTTTGTCGCGCTCCGGCGACTGCACCGAGCACGCCGTGCTGCTGGCGGCGCTTGCCCGAGCCTGTGCGATTCCCTCGCGCGTGGCAATCGGATTGGTTTACGTCGAGCGATCCGCCGGCTTCGGCTACCACATGTGGACCGAAGTCTACGTTGACGGGCAGTGGTTGCCGCTGGATGCCACGATCGGCCAGCGCGGCATCGGCGCCGCGCATCTGAAACTGGTGGATTCCAGCCTCAAGGGCGCCACGGCCTATAGCGCCTTCCTGCCCGTGTCGAAGGTCGTGGGCCAATTGAAGATCAACGTGATCGAAGCCCGCTGAGCTGCGCGAGACAAGCGTTGCTAGCTCGACGCCAGCGCCGCCGCCAGCGCCTCGTCGAGATCGGCGCGCAGATCTTCGTACGCCTCCAGCCCGATCGAGGCGCGAATCAGTCCGTCGGTGATGCCGTGCGCCAGCCGATCCTCCCGTGCATAGCTGGCGTGCGACATGGACGCCGGTTGCTCGACCAGCGATTCGACGGCCCCCAGGCTGACGGCCAATTGAAACAAGCGCGTCGACTCGGCAAAGCGTTTGGCCGCGGCGAAGTCGGCCTTGATCTCGAAGCTCAGCATCGCGCCAAACGCGCCATCCATTTGCCGCCGGGCGATCGCATGGCCCGGGTGTTCCGGCCGGCCCGGATAGCGAACCGCGGCGATGCGTGCGTCTGCGGCCAGCCAGTCCGCCAACCGCGCCGCCGTGCGCGATTGCTCGCGCACGCGCAGTTCGAGCGTCTTGAGCCCGCGCGTGCAGAGATACGACTCGAGCGGTCCCATCACGCCACCGGTGGCATTCTGCACGAAGTACAGCTTGTCGAAAAGTTCCTTGTCGCGCACCGCCAAGGCGCCGCCCAACAGGTCGCTGTGCCCCCCGATGTACTTCGTGGCCGAATACATCACGATATCGGCCCCTAATTCCAGCGGCCGTTGCAGCGCCGCCGACGCGAAGGTATTGTCCACCGCCAGCAGCGCCCCGCGCCGGTGAGCGATCTCGGCGCAGGCGGCGATGTCGGTGATCGTCATCAACGGGTTGCCGGGCGATTCGATCCACAGCAACTTCGTTTGCCCGGTGAAGGCCTTGTCGACGGCAGCCAGATCCGTGGCATCGACCAGCGTCGTGCGAATGCCGAAGCGATTGACCACCTGGTGCAGCAGGCGATACGTTCCGCCGTAGATATCGCGGCCCGCCACGACGTGATCGCCCGTGCCCAGCAGCGAAATGGCGCAGTGCGTCGCCGCCATGCCCGAGGCAAATGCCAGGCCGCCGACACCCCCATCGAGCGCGGCCAACGTGGTTTCAAAGGCCTTGCGCGTGGGATTGCCGCTGCGTGAATAGTCGAACTCGGCCCAGTCGCCGGCGCCGGGTTGCACGAACGTCGCCGACAAGTGCAGCGGGCGGACGATGGCGCCGGTCGTTGCGTCGGGCTCGTTGCCGACGTGGATCGCCCGCGTGCGAAATTCCATGAGAGTCTTTCTCGATTGTTCCCGGCGCCGCCGCTACGTTTCCAATGCTTGTTGCAAATCGGCCAGCAGGTCTGCCGTGTTTTCCACGCCGCAGGACAGGCGGATCATGTTGTCGGGTATGCCAAACCGTTGCCGCTCCTCGGGCGTACACTCGAAGTAGCTCATCACCAGCGGCTGCTCGATCAGCGATTCCACGCCGCCCAGGCTGGGCGCAATGCGCGGAATCCGCACGCGATCGACCACACCGGCCGTCTCTTTCCAGTCGGCGTCCTTCACCAGGAACGTGACCAGCCCGCCGAAGCCGCGCATCGACCGCTGGGCCAATTCGTAGTACGGATTCGATTCCAAGCCGGGATAGTACACGCGCTCGATCCGCGGATGCTGTTCCAGAAAGCGGGCCACGGCCAGCCCGTTCTGATTGTGGCGCTCCATCCGCAACTCGAAGGTCTTGAGCCCCCGCTCGAGCAGATAGATGTTGTGCGGCGAGTTCACGCCTCCCATGATGCCGCGCAGCTTGCGCACTGCTTCGAGCTTGTCCCCGGTGCCAACGATCACACCTGCCAGCAGATCGTTGTGCCCGCCCAGATACTTGGTGGCGGAGTGCAGCACGTAGTCGATGCCCGACTCGATGGGCCGCAGATTATACGGCGTGGCCAAGGTGGCATCGATCAGTGTTTCGATCCCGTGCTTGGCGCCCAGCGCTGCAAAACGATCCAGGTCGACGATGCTGGTGTGGGGGTTCGTGGGCGACTCGCTGACTAAGAGTCGAGTCTGGGGCGTGATGGCCGCTTCCATCGCCCGATAGTCGCAAGCCGGCACTTCCTTGGCGACCACTCCGAAGCGAGACAGGTGCTTGGCGCAAAACTCGCGGCTGCGGTGGTAACATTCGTTGAACAGGACCACCTCTTCGCCGGCGCTCAGCTTCGCCAGCAGCAGCGTGACCAGAGCCGTCATGCCCGTGGTAAACAGCAGGCCCGCCTCGCCGCCCTCCAAGGCGGCCAGCTTTCGCTCCACCACCTTTTCGCTCGGGTTGCCATAGCGGCCATACTCTTCGCGCGGCAGCTTCCGCTCGATGAAGTCGATCAACGCGGCCGTGTCGGGAAAGGTAAACGTCGATGCGCAAAAGATGGCGTCGGTAATTGCATCGCCCGGCTTTTGCCGATCTTCGCCGGCATGGACCGCCAGGGTGGAGGTGCCGGGAATGGTCTTAGCCGCGTCCGGAGAAACCTTGATCTTGCTCATCGTCTTGGGGTCCGCACGGGTTGTCGCCGCGTGTGACCGCGACGAACGTGATTCCATGCCCTCGGCAACCCGCCGAGGGCCAATTCTTAGGACCCGCTCACCTTGCAAATAAAAAAGCCGCGACTCTGCCCCATAGCAGTCGCGGCTCACTTGATTGCAAGTAAAATCGCTTTGAGACTCTTCACGCGAACCAAAGCGATGGCACTTTAGCAGTCTGGCTGCAAGCGGCCGCAAATCCCAATCCCCGATTCTAACCCCCGCCGCATGAAAACACAAGCAACGCTTAACCTCGACGCTGCGCACGGCCTAAACCGGCCGATCCGCCTGGACCTTTTTGCGGCTGCCGGAATAGAATGAATTCAACTGGCCCAGGCGAACGCAGGTTGGCGCTAGGGGGGGACGTGCGGATGGTTCGATCGATCTCGCGGCAGCGGGCATGGCTGGTGTCACGCGCCTTGGCCTGTGCGGCCCTGTTTTTCGCGGCCGGCGTTGCCGCGGCCGGCGGCAACCCACCGCAGGACGGCGACCGCGTTGCACGCCTCGTGCGCCAGTTGGGCTCGGCCAAATTCATCGAACGCCAGGAGGCCACACGCGCACTGACCGAACTGGGGGTCGCCGCCAAAGAGGCGCTCGCTGAAGTCACCAACGAACCCGACGCCGAGCTGCGGCGTCGCGCCCGCTCGATTCTGGCGACCGTGACCCAAACCGACTTCCAGAATCGGCTGGAAGCTTTTTCCGCCGACTACGACGGCCACCACCAACGCACGCTGCCAGGTTGGGAGCGGTTCGCCGGGCTGTTCGGCGCAACCCAACAGGCTCGGCAACTGTTCGTCGAGATGGCCCGCGAGGAGCCGGCCCTGCTCGAGGCCTATGCGGCCGGCGATCGGCAGGCCAGCGAAGCGTTGCATGCTCGCTGCCAGGTGCTGTTGGAAGAGTTCATGCAGGTCTCGGGACGCGAGTCGCTGTTTCCCGTCGGCACGCTGGCGACGCTGCTGTTGATCGGCTCCGAGCCCGACGTCGCGGTCGACGAGCAAATCGGCGGGCAACTCTATACCTGGATGCTGTATCAGCCCACCTTTTCCGACAACGCTCGCAGCGGCGCCTGGTCGCTCATGATGAAGAAGTTATTGGGCCGCTGGATCGTGAAGGACACCAGCACCAGCGCCACGATGCAAAATCTGATTTTCGCCGCGTCCTACGACCTGCAGACCGACGGCATGACGCTGGCCAAGAAGCTGCTGGATGGCGAAACGGGCAATGCGCAACTGCGCCAGTTCGCGCTGCTGGCGGTGGGCCGCTTCGGCGATAAGGACGATTTGCCGTTGGTCGAGGACTTCCTCGCCGATTCGAATACCTGCAGCGCCATTCAATTGAGCGACCCGCCCCGGCAAGTCGATGTGCAAGTGCGCGACATCGCCCTGGGCGTGGCCATCCATCTCAGCGGACAACAGCCGACCGAGTTCGGCGCCATCGCCGTTCACTCCAGCCCGCAATCCTTCTTCAAGGTGCCCGCCTTGGCATTTGCCGAACCGGCCCAACGCGCCGCCGCGCTGAAGCGCTGGTCCGAATGGCGCGCCGCCCACGCCGCCCCGTAGCGGCCAGCTAGCAGCCCCCGCCTTCCCCCCGAGAAATCCCGCCGCCGGCGCCATAAGCCGGCTTGACCCGGCGGGCGATATTCCGGACCATTCCGCCCCCATGGATTCGACTTCGATCGCCGCGCGCCACTGTGCGGCTCACTCCACGCCCAACACGGGTTGCGCCTCGCATGAACACACCCAGAGTTGAAACTCGCCTGATCCACCTGCTGCTTGCCGCCGCAAGCTCCATCGCCCTGGCCGGCGGCTGCAATTCGCCTTATCGATCCGATCAGGGCGCACTGTTCGGCGGCTTGACCGGCGCCGGATTGGGCGCGCTGGTGGGCAGCGCCACCGGCAATGCGGGCGCAGGCGCCGCAATCGGCGCCGGCGTGGGCGCAGTGAGCGGCGCGGCCGTGGGCGGATCGCTCGACGACATCGAAGCCAGCAATCGCGCCGAAATCGCCGCGCGACTCGGCCGTCCGGTGCCCACCGGCAGCGTCACCATCGACGATGTGATCGCCATGACCCGCGCCGGAGTGACCGAAGACGTCATCGTCACGCACGTCAGCCGCCACGGCGCAGCCCGTCCGCCGCAAGCCGGCGACCTGATCGTCTTGCAACAACAGGGCGTCAGCCCGCGCGTCGTGCAAGCCTTGCAAAACTCGCAACCGCCGGTGGCCGGTCCGCCGGGCGTCGTGGTCGCGGAGCCCTATGCGGTGCCCGCGCCAGTCTATTGGGGCCCGCCGTATCCGTACCCCTACCCGTACGCATACCCGTATCCGCGGCCCTGTTACTACGGACCGCGTCGCGGCGGCGTGCACTGGGGCGTCTCCGTCGGACACTGACGCGACTCGACGCTGCTTGCCGCTCGCCTCGCCGATTGTTCGCCCCGCCCTGACTGGCTAGCATGGACCTATGCGTTCGTGCCCGCCTCATCTAATCCTGCCGCCGGCGACTCTCGGGTTGCTGACTTTCCTGTGCTGCCTGGCTGTGCCGCTGCGCGCGGCGGACGACCTGGGGCTGACCGTGCCGCCAGGCTTCGAAGTCTCGCTCTATGCCGACGATACGTTGGCCCACGACATCTACTCGTTGACGATCGATGCCCAGGGACGCGTCGTCGTGGCCGGCGCAGGCTACGTCAAGATCCTGCACGACGACGACGGCGACGGACGCGCCGACCGCAGCACGCTCTACTCGTCCCTGCCCGCCAGCGGCGCCAAAGGGATGGTCTTCGACGGTCCCGATCTGGTCTGCACGGGCGACGATGCCGTGCTGCGCCTGCGAGATACCGACGGCGACGGCGCGGCCGACGGCACGCCCGAGGTGTGGACGCAACTGCGCCACCCCGAGCATGGCGCCAACGGCCTCGTGCGTGGGCCGGACGGCTGCTACTACCTGATCTGCGGCAACGACGCCGGCGTCTCAGCCAAACAAATCACCACCGATTGCTCGCCGGTTGCCAACCCCAGGTCCGGCGCCGTCGTGCGATTCAGCTCCGACGGACAACCGCTGGACGTCGTCGCGCACGGCTTTCGCAATCCCTACGACCTCGATTTCAACGCGGCCGGTCACTTGTTCACCGTCGACTCCGACGGCGAACGCGATCATCACTTGCCCTGGTATGCCCCCACGCGGTTGTTCGACATCGCGCCCGGCGCAGAACACGGCTGGTTGCTGATGGGCTGGACGCGTGGATGGAATCGTCCACCGTCGTACTTCGACAGCGTCGAACGGCTCGCCGAAATCGGTCGCGGTTCGCCCACCGGCGTCGTCGTCTGCCGACACGAGGCGTTTGGTCCGCACTATCAGGGCGGCGTGTTTGCGGCCTGCTGGAGCCTGGGTCGGGTCTACTACCTGCCGCTTGAGCCCGCCGGCGCCACCTATCGCTCGCAGGTCGAAACGTTCGTGCAGGCGACCGGCAACGACGGCTTTGCCCCCTGCGATCTCGCCATCGGGCCCGCGGGCGATCTGTTCATCGCCATCGGCGGACGCCGCACCCAGGGCAGCGTGTTCCGCGTGCGCGCCACCGACGCGGTGCCGACGCCCGGCAAATCATCCGCCGGCGAGATGGAACAAGTTCTCGCAGCGCAGCAGCCGCTAACAAGTTGGTCGCGGGCCCGCTGGAAGCCGCTCGCCGAGCGGTTGGGGATTTCTGCGTTTCAAAGCGCGGCCGAAGACGCATCACTTCCACTGGACCAACGCGTGCGCGCCATCGAAATCGTCGTCGAGCTCTGCGGCGGACCCGACACAGTTTGGGCGGCACGCCTGGCCCAAAGTCCCCACGCCGCGTTGCGCGCACGCATCGCCTGGGCGCTGGGTTGTGCGGCGCACTTGTCCGACGCACAGCAGGTTCTTTGCCAATTGACATCTGCTGCCGAACCGGACGTGGCCCGCGCGGCCTGGCAAGCACTGCTGTTGGCGGACGACCTTGATCCAGAGCCATCGGCACAGCCCGCTTGGACCACAGGGTTGACGAGCGAGCATCGTCGCGTCCGGTCCGCTGCGGTTCGCATGGCCCAGCGGGCGGGCCATCACAGCTATCAGGCATTCCGCAACGAGCAACTCGCAAACGCTGTCTCGTCCCCGCGCGATTGGTCGCGCGTGCTCGCCGATCTGTGGATTCGCCGCCCCGACGTGACCCACGCTGCAGAGACTCCGTTCGACGCCAACGACCTGACATCATGCGGCCAATGCGTGCTCGCGACAGCGTCGTCGCATCCGCAACTCGCTCTCGAAGCCGTGCGTCTCTTGCAAATCGGCTTGGGAGACTTGCGCATCCAGCCGGGACAAGCGGAAGTGTACTCCGGCTATGTCGGCAAATTGACCGACAAGATCGACGCGGGCACGCGAAACGCGCTTGCCGCCGACTTGGCGCCGGTGTTTCCCGCCAGCGACGCCGAGCTGAATCGCGAGTTGGCCCGGTTGCTGGGCATGCTCGGCGCCGATACGCCCGGCTTGTTGCCGGCGATCGCCGCACAGTGGTCGAACACCTCCACCGTCGAGGACGACATTCACTACTTGATCGTCGCCTCGCTCTTGCCGGGCCGCCGCGACGCGAACGTCACCGCGGCCACAGCCCAGGCTCTCCTGCGCTTGCAACCGAAGCTGGCGTCGCACGAGCAGTTTGCCAGCCGCAACTGGCCGCTGCGCGTGGGCGAGACGTTCGACGAGCTTTGCCACCGCGATCAGGAGTTAGCCGGCGCGCTCGTGGCGAGCGGCGATTTCGCCAGCGTGGAACACACGTTGTTCGCCGAGCGCTTGCCCGACGCCTTGCAACATCATGCCGCCAAGAAGCTGTGGAGCGCCTGTCTCACGCGCGACGATGAGCCCTCCAGCGAACTGGTGACGCTCGTCGGCCGGTTGCCACACGACGAGGCGTATCCGCGGTTGCTCTCGGCGTGGGACTATCCCGGCTTGCGCGACCCCATCGTCCGAGCACTGGCAAAACAGCCGCTTGCCGCCGACCGCGCGAAATTCGTGGCTGCGCTTTCCTCGGCAGATCCCGGCACGGTCCAGCGCGCCGCCGACGCACTGATCGCCTTGGGCATCAACGGCGCCGGCGAAGAACTGGCCGCCGCCCTGCGATCGCTGAAGCAAGCCTGTGGCGATGCGAAGAACCCAGAGCCCAGCGAGTCCCTGGTCCGGTTGCTCAACTTCTGGACAGAGGAGAATTCCGGCGTCGAGCCCGAGACCGATCCGGCGAAGCTGTGGGCCGCCTGGTACCAGATGTTCGCCGACTACTACCCCGGCTCGGCGCCGCTGCTGCAGCAGCATTCCTCCGCGGATTCCGCCGCCTGGCAACTGCGTTTGGATGCGATCGACTGGGACGCCGGCGACGCATTGCGCGGACGAAGCGTGTTTCAAGGCCGCACCTGTCACCGCTGCCACGAGCAAAGCGGCCACTTGGGCCCCGACCTGAAGGGAGCCGCCGCTCGCCTGTCGCGTAACGACCTGTTCCGGGCAATCGTCGACCCGAATCTGGAAGTCTCGCCCGCCTATCAGACAACCCTTATCGTCACCAACTCCGGACAAGTGTATCATGGGCTGATCGTGTACGAGTCGCCCGAGACCACGCTGTTGCAAACCGCTCCGGATACGACGCTGCGGCTCACCAATACCGACCAGTCGTCGGTGCGTCGCGGCACCCAGTCGTTGATGCCGACCGGCTTGCTCGATCCGCTATCCGACCAAGACCTGAGCGACCTGTACGCGTATTTGCGGACGCTAACAACGAATTAGTGGACGGTCACATACTAGTTGCAGGTTGCCATGAAGTTGCAGGATGCCATGAAGTTGCAGGATGCCATGAAGTTGCAGGATGCCATGAAGGCGCAGGGTGCCATGAAGGCGCAGGGTGCCATGCTCACACGCCGCGGTAGCGGTGGGTGAGCATGCTTACGAGCAGGGTGAACATGCTCACGAGGGCGTCAGCGGTGCACTGACCATGCTCACGACGGCGTGAGCACGGCGCCGTGCATCAATCAACTCGCCGTCCACCAAGTTCGCCGTCAGGCCAGCCGCGGTTCGATGTTCGTTTGCCACCGGAGGGATCAGCCATGTCGAACGAACCGTCCCCGCAATCGCCCGCATCGCCGGCGCCAACCCGGCCCAATCGCCCGCCGCTGGTGCCGATTGCGATCGCGCTGGCCGAGACGGTCGCCCTGGCCGCGCTAGCCTATGCCGAGCGCGCCGAGTGGCTCTCGCCGGCCAACGCCTTTCTGGCCAAGTTCTCCACCGCGGGTGTGGGTGTGATCCTGCTGTTCCTCTGGTTCGTATTCTTTGCGCCGGTCGCGCGCAACACACGAGTGCTGGCAGCCGGGCTCGGCGTGGCAGTGGTCGTCCTCGGCATGGCGACGCTGCGCATCGAAGGCGTCACCGGCGACATCTATCCGAGGGTTCGTTTCCGTTGGTCGCCCCACGCCGACGAAACCTTGGGCAAGTTCGAGGTCGCGGAAGGCGAATCCGTCGATCTGTCCGCCACCACCGATCACGACTATCCGCAATTCATGGGCGCCAACCGGCTGGCCACGCTCACGGGCGCCGGACTATCGGCGGACTGGTCCGCACACAAGCCGAAAGAACTATGGCGGCAACCGATCGGCGCCGGCTGGTCGTCGTTTGCCGTGGTGGGCAACTTCGCCGTCACGCAGGAGCAGCGCGGCGCCCAGGAGCTCATCACCTGCTACGAGGTCGACACCGGCAAGCCCCGCTGGGCACATGCCACGCCCGTGCGCTTCGCGGAAACCCTGGCCGGCATCGGTCCCCGCGCCACCCCCACCATCCACGATGGCAAGGTTTATGCCCTGGGAGCGCTCGGGCATCTGACGTGCCTCGACGGCGCCACCGGCAAGCAGCTATGGCAGCGCAACGTCGTCACGGACTTCGGCGCCGAGGAGACCAAGCCCATCTGGGGCAAAAGCTGCTCGCCGCTGGTCCACGAAGACAAAGTGATCGTCAGCGCCGGCGGTCCCGACGGCAAGTCGCTGGTGGCGCTCGATCGCAATTCCGGCGAGCTCGTCTGGAGCGGCGGCGACGATGCCAGCAGCTACAGCTCGCCCGTTTTGATGACGCTCGCGGGCGTGCCGCAGATCGTGATCGTCAACGCCAAGAGTGTGGTGGCCCACGATCCGGGCGACGGCCGCGTGCTGTGGCGCGAATCGTGGCCCGAGGGGGCCATCGAGCAAGTGCAAGCCGAGCCCAGCGTGGCGCAGCCGATCCCCATCGGCGACGACCAGATCCTGTTGAGCAAGGGCTACGGCACTGGCAGCGCCCTGTGGAAAATCACGCGCGAAGGCGACACCTGGAGCGTCCAACCGGTGTGGCGCAAAAAGCTGAACCTGAAAACCAAGTTCACCAGCCCGGTCATTCTGGACGACTATGCTTACGCGCTCGACGAGGGCGTGCTCGAATGCGTCGACGTCGCCACCGGCGACAAGCAATGGAAACGCGGCAAGTACGGCCACGGCCAGCTGTTGCTGGTCGACGATCTGCTGCTGGTGCAGGCCGAAAACGGCGACGTCGCGCTGGTCAAAGCCGATCCCGAGCGCTTCGTCGAGCTCGCGCGCTTCCCGGCCGTCAGCGGCACTGGCTGGAATCCGCCCGCGCTCTCCGGACGCAAGCTGCTGGTGCGCAGCAACGCAGAAGCCGCCTGTTACGAGTTGCCCGCCGCTTCGCTTTGAACGGCCAGCGGCACTTGCGGCTGCGCCAGCGGCTGCTCGAGCAGCCAGTCTTCCAGCACGATGTGCCGCACGGTCGGCGCCCGCAGCAATGCCGTGCGCGAAGGCAACAGCGCCGTCAACCACGGCCGGCGCGCAGCGCGCGCCATCGCCCGCAGACCCAGCTTGTTGAGCGAATTGCCCGTCAATTGCGCCTGCACGTTGTCGCTCAAGCGATGAAACGTGGCCGGCACCAGGTTCGGTCCCGGCCCCACGTGGATCACCGTCTCCACCCGCCCCGAAAGTGTTTCGTACACCGCGTCCCACAGCCGCTGCGGCTGATCGATCCATTGCAACAGGATGTCGCGGGCGTTGTAGTCGTTGTAGCTATACTTGCCGGTCACCAGCGAGAACACGGGCGGATTGGGCTTGGTGAAGCCGCCGGGCAGCGTCTGGATCATCACCCCCACGCGATTGGGAATGTTGCGCTGCCAGACCAGCGGCGTGTGAACCGGCGGCCATTGATGGTCGTTCTTGCGCAAATAGACCCGGGCGGGAAATACGTCGTGCATCCGCTTGGCAAACGTGTCGACCGTCCCGTTCTGTCCCAACAGCAACACCGTATTGGGCGCCAGGAACGACGAGATGCCGATCATCCCCTGCCCTTCGGCGTTGATCTGCGCGCAAAGGCGTTTCACTTCCTCGAAGTCCAACAGCGGCCCGCGCGAGAACAACACCCCCATCGTCACGCCTGCGGCCAGCGCCACGCAGTCCTTGGCGACTTCCAAGGGCACGCGCAAAGCGCTTTCCATGTCGAACACCCCGCCCGCGCACACCGCGGTCAGCTCGCCCAGGCTATAGCCGAACATCATGCGGGCCCGTTCCAGCCGCACGTCGAAGAACTCTTCCAGCAGCCGCACTTGGGCCAACTCCATGGCCACGATCAGCGACAGCGCTTCGTCGTAGCTGTTAAGATCGGTCTCCTCGTTGCGGCGGACCCGGTCGACCAGGTCGACCTTGCGCCGCACGACCGTGGCGCAAATCTCGCTGGCCGTCCGCAGATAGCCCTCGACGATCGGCCCAAACGCCGGATGCGCAAGCAACTCCGAGCTGCGACCCAGGTTGGTCACGTTGTAGCCGCGAAAGGCGTACGCAGTGACGCCCAGTCGATCCATGAGGTGGTTGGTCATTGACGAGACCGGACCTTGACGCGTGAGAGGGGAAGTGAGACGGCGCGCCCTATTACTCCATCATAGTTCAGAATTCTCGTGAAACGGCCGGCAATTTGGCCGTCCAAGGCGACGATCGCAGCCTTGCCCGGCACCCCCGTGCGTTGCTACAAACAATGATGCCCATCGATTCTCTCAGTATCTACGTAACGGTCAAACGATCGGATGACGCCACCGGCTGAAAATAGCCCTGCCAGCACCGAGCTCGCCGGCCAGACCGCCGTTATAACCGGATCCTCGCAAGGCATCGGCCGGGCCATTGCGCTGGCGCTGGCTGCAGCCGGCGCGAACGTCGTCATCCACGGCCGCACCAGCCGGGCCGAGGCCGAGCAGGTTGCCCGCCTGGCCCATGAACTAGGTGTCGAATCGCACGTCCTGCTGTGCGACCTCGGCGATGCGAGCACGCACGACCCATTGATCGATGCCGCCTGGAAATGGCGCGGCAACGTGGACATTTGGGTGAACAACGCTGGCGCCGACGTGCTCACCGGCGAGGCCGCCCAGTGGACCTTCGCGCGCAAGCTCGACGAACTGTGGCGCGTCGACGAGCAAGCCACGCTCGCCTTGTCGCGCGCTGCCGGCGCGCGCATGAAAGCCCGCGCTTCCGGCGTCATCATCAATATCGGCTGGGATCAGGCCGACCATGGGATGGCCGGCGACAGCGGAGAGCTGTTTGCCGCCACCAAGGGCGCCATCATGGCGTTCACCAAGAGCCTGGCGCGATCGCTGGCGCCGTCGGTTCGTGTGAATTGCGTCGCGCCTGGTTGGATCAAAACCAAGTGGGGCGACGGCGCCTCGGAAAAATGGCAGCAATCGGCGCTCAACCAGTCCCTGTTGGCTCGCTGGGGAACGGCCGCAGACGTAGCCGGCGCCGTCCGCTTCCTGGCCTCCCCCGCCGCCAGCTTCATCACCGGTTGCGTGCTGCCGGTCAACGGCGGATTGCGACAAACGTAGCAAGCGCATGCAGCAACACATTCATTTCGTGACCGGTCGCCTGGCCGAGTTTTCGCTCCGGCAAATCCTGGCCGAGCTGGCGCCCAAGGTCGGTTTTGACTATTCGATCGACGTGCTGGGCATCACCGTGGCCGCGCTGATGACGACCGATTGGGTGGCCCAACGCATTTCGGTTCCGCCCGGCGCCACCCGCCTGCTGCTGCCCGGCTATTGCCGCGGCGAGCTAACTCCCGTGGAAAAGGCGGCCGGCTTGCCGGTCGAGCGCGGCCCGCGGGATTTAAGGCGTCTGCCGGAATTCTTCGGCCACGCTGCCGCCGGCGCCGATTATGGCCAATACGACATCGAGATCCTGGCCGAGATCAACCACGCCCCGCAGCTTTCGCTGCACGACACGTTAGCCGACGCCGCGCGATTGCGCGCCAGCGGCGCCGACGTGATCGACCTCGGCTGCGATCCGGGCGAGCCCTGGTGGCAGGTGGGCGAGACCGTCAAAGCCCTGGTCGACGCCGGACACCGCGTCTCGATCGACAGCATGAACGTGCGCGAAATCGAGCTGGCCGTCGGCGGTGGAGCGCAACTCGTGCTCAGCGTCAACAGCACCAACCGCACCGCCGCGCCCGACTGGGGGTGCGAAGTCGTTGTCGTACCGGACGATCCCGCCACCCTCGCCGGACTCGACGAGACCATCGAATTCCTGGCCGGCAAACGCGTGCCGTTGCGGATCGACCCGATCCTTGAGCCCATTGGTTTCGGCTTCGCTGCCAGTCTGGGGCGCTATCTCGAGGTGCGCAAACGCTATCCCGACGCCGAAATGATGATGGGCATCGGCAACCTCACCGAACTGACCGACTGCGACAGCGCCGCTGCCAACGTCCTGTTGCTGGGCTTCTGCCAGGAGTTGGGCATTCGCAGCGTGTTGACGACCGAAGTGATCAATTGGGCCCGCACCAGCGTGCGCGAATGCGATTTGGCCCGCCGGCTCGTCTATTACGCCGATCACCACCGCACCTTGCCCAAGCGGCTGGAGCCTCGCCTGGTCATGCTGCGCGACGTCGAGGTGCTGGGCCAGGGCGCCGAAACGCTCGACCGATTGGCCCGCGACATCAAAGATCCCAACTACCGCATCTTTGCCGAGGACGAGCAAATCCACGTCGTCAGCGCCGGCTTGCACCTGGCGGATGCCGATCCGTTTGTGCTCTTCGACAAGATGCTGCCGCTGGCCACCCGGGGCATCGAACCGAGCCACGCCTTTTACCTGGGCTATGAAATGGCGAAAGCCGTCACAGCCTTGACTCTCGGCAAAGAATACCGGCAGGACGAGGCGCTCGACTGGGGCTTCCTCACGACGCCCGAAACCAGTCATCGACCCACGCGGATCGACGCAGCGCCGCCGGCCAGCTCGGGCGATGCTCCTCAAGGATCGTGAGCAAGGTGTGCACTCCGTGAAAGCCGACGTGCGAGAACCGTTTGAAACCGCCGCCGGCGCACTGGTCGCGCCCTGGGATCCCCACGTCGATCTCGAACAGGCGCTGGTGCGGCTCGCCCGCCGCCCACACGTGTTGTTTCTGGATAGCGCGCGGCGCGACGCAACGCTGGGGCGTTACTCTTTTCTCACGGCCAATCCGTTCGACTATCTCACGCTGCCCGCCGATGGTTCCGACGGCCTGGCCGAGCTCGATCGGCGACTATCGGAGTATGCGACGCCCAGCATTGCCGAGTTGCCGCCGTTTCAGGGCGGCGCCGCTGGCCTGTTCTCCTACGATCTGGGACGCTCGCTGGAAACGTTGCCGCGACCGCGCTATGACGAGTTCGCCACGCCGGCCATGGCCATCGGCCTCTACGACATGGTGCTGGCCGTCGATCATGTCGAGCGCCGTGCCTGGCTCATTTCGCAGGGCTTTCCCGAAACCGAGCGACAGGCCAGGCGTCGCCGCGCCGCCGAGCGACTGGAGCAGTTTCGCGCTTGGTTGGAAGAGCCGGCGTCCGCGAGCCAAAAACACGCCACAACACAAGACCGCTTGCCGCTTGAACACCTCGCGCCGCAATTCCCCGTTCCCGGCCCTGCCGGTTTGACCAGCAACTTCTCGGCCGACGACTATCTGCACGCCCTCGGCCGCGCCATCGAATACATTCGCGCCGGCGACATCTTTCAAGTCAACCTGGCGCAGCGGTTGCTCGCCCCCGCGCGTGACGATGCGCTGTCGCTCTATCTGCGCATGCGGCGGCGCAACGCAGCCACCTTCGCCGGCTATTTCGATCTCGGCGATGCGCAACTCGTCAGCGCCTCGCCCGAGCGCTTCGTCAGCGTGCGGGCCAGCCAGGTGGAAGCTCGACCGATCAAGGGCACCCGCCAGCGCACCGCCCGGCCCGAGGCCGATCTGTACGCGGGCGACGAAATGCTCTCCAGCGAGAAGGATCGCGCCGAGAATGTGATGATCGTCGACCTGTTGCGCAACGATTTGTCGCGCGTGTGCCGGCCCGATAGCGTGCAGGTGACGCAGCTCTGCCGCCTCGAATCCTATGCGTTCGTGCAGCATCTGGTGTCGGCCGTGTGCGGCACGCTGGCCGAGGGACGCGCGGCGATCGACCTGCTGCGCGCCGCTTTTCCCGGCGGATCGATCACTGGCGCTCCCAAGGTGCGCGCCATGCAGATCATCGCCGAACTGGAGCCCACTGCCCGCGGCGCCTATTGCGGCTCGCTGGGCTACCTCGGCTTCGACGGCGCCATGGACACCAGCATCCTCATTCGCACCATCACCGCCAGCCACGGTTGGTGGCAGGCGCCCGTGGGCGGTGGTATCGTGGCCCAAAGCGTTCCCGCCCGAGAGTATGAAGAAACCTGGCACAAAGCCACCGGCCTCTTGAGGGCTTTGGAGTGAAATCTTGTAGCTGAATTCGCAAGAATTCAGCCGAACTGTAATGATTCTGCTCATCGACAACTACGACAGCTTCGTGCACAACCTGGCCCGCTACTTCGAGCGACTGGACCAGCCAACGCACGTCGTGCGCAACGACGCCATCGACGTTGCCGGCATCGAAGCGCTTGCGCCATCCGCCATTGTCCTCTCGCCGGGCCCTTGCACGCCCGCCGAAGCCGGCTGCTCGCTCGACGTCGTGCGGCAATTCGCCGGCAAGGTGCCGATACTGGGCGTCTGCCTAGGGCACCAGGCCATCGCAGCGGCGCTGGGCGCGGCGATCGTGCGGGCGCGCGAACCGATGCACGGGCGGACGTCGCAAGTCTGGCACGCCGGACGCAGCGTCTTCGCCGGTTTGCCGAACCCGCTGACCGCCTGCCGCTATCATTCGTTGGTGGTCGATCGCGCCACCTTGCCAGACTGCCTGGAAGTCGCCGCCTGGACTCTCGATCAAACCATCATGGCCGTCGCGCATCGCCAATGGCCTTTGGTCGGCGTGCAATTCCATCCCGAGTCGATCCTCACCGACGAGGGCTATCCGCTGTTGGCCAATTTCCTGCGCGGTAGCGGAGTTGCAGAGCCCTCGGATTTGCCTCCCATGACCAGCGAACGCATCGATCCGGTCGCCCCGATCATCGCCTGGCCCGACCGGCCCGTGACATTTTGACGCCAGTATCGACAAGGGAATTGGATACACTAGCCCGAAGCGCCAGCGAGGGAGAGCAAGAAAAAGAGCGTTCGGTGAATCTCCCTCGCTGGCGCTTCGGGCTAGTGTGTATTGCCAATCGCTAACTCGGAGTCGCATCCCTTGATCCTCGAAGGCATCATCACCACCACCAACGACGACGGCTCGGTCAACATCTCGCCGATGGGCCCGCTCGTCGACGATGCGATGCGCGTGTTGGTGCTGCGCCCCTATCAAACCTCGACCACCTATCGCAATCTGAAGCGCACCGGCCAGGCCGTGTTTCACGTCACCGACGATGTGGAACTGTTGGCGCACGCTGCCGTGGGCACACCCGACCCACTGCCGCCACTCGAGCCCGCAACGGCCGTCGCAGGCTGGATTCTCACCGGCGCTTGCCGCTGGTACGCGCTCGGTGTCCGCTCGCTCGACGACCGGCAGCAGCGCACCGAGATCGTCTGCGACGTCGTGGACCAGGGCCATTTGCGCGACTTCTTCGGCTTCAACCGCGCCAAGCACGCCGTGGTCGAAGCCGCCATCCTGGCCACCCGCAAGCACTTGCTCGATGCTGATTTTCTCCGCACCGAATTCGAACGCCTGCAAGTCCCCATCGATAAAACCGGCAGCCCCGCCGAGCACCGCGCCTTCGAATTCCTCAAGCAGTGGATAACGGCCTCCGTCGGCGAGATACCAAAATCCAAAATCCAAAATCCAAAATCGTCTGCCCCCTGACCCATATCCCCTCGTCCCTCTCCCTCATGCCTTCCCTCGAAATTATCGCTCCCGGCCGGCTGCACTTCGGGCTATTGTCGTTCGGACAGCCCACCGGCAGGCAGTTCGGCGGCGCGGGCGTCTTGATCGATCGTCCCGGCTTGCGGCTGCGCGTTGCCTCGCACGACGTATTCCAGGTCCAAGGTCCATTGGCCAATCGCGTCGAGCGCGTCGCGCGACATTATGCCGAATCGCTAGGGCTGCTATCGAGTCCAAGGTCGACAATGGGCCAGGGGCGACCAACGGAAGCCCCGGAAAACCCGGTCAGTTGGCCTGCAGCGGCGAGCCCATTTTTTTGCCAGGAACCAATTAACCTACCCGCCTGCCGCATCGAAGTGCTCGACGCGCCGCCCGAGCACGTGGGCCTCGGCACGGGCACGCAACTGGCGCTGTCGGTTGTCGCAGGCATCAACGCGCTGGCCGGCAACGCGCCGCTCGACGCGCCGGCGCTGGCCGCGCTCACGGGCCGCGCTGCACGGTCGGCCATCGGCACCTACGGCTTCCTCCGCGGTGGACTGCTCATGGAATCGGGCAAGCTCCCCGGCGAGACGCTCTCGCCCTTGGAGCGCCGCACGCTGCCGCCCGACGAATGGCGATTCGTCGTGGTCCTTACGCACGACCAACAGGGAGTCTCCGGCGACGAAGGGCGCCGCGCTTTCGAGCAGCTTCCGCCGGTGCCACCTGAAACAACCGCGGCACTACGCGGGGAGTTGACCGAGCGGCTCTTTCCCGCGGCCGAGCAAGGCGACTTTGCGACGTTCAGCGACAGCCTCTACCGCTACGGCTACACCTCCGGCATGTGTTTCGCCGCGCAGCAAGGCGGCCCTTTCGCCACGCCGCGCGTCGCCGAGTGGGTCGACCACATTCGCTCGCTCGGTGTATCCGGCGTCGGGCAAAGCTCCTGGGGACCGGCCGTGTTCGCCGCGGTGGAGAGCCCAACCGCCGCCGAACACCTCGCCGCACGGTTGCGCGAGCAACTGACCGCAAGCGAGCGGATCGTCGTCGCCAAGGTCAGCCAAGGTGGAGCAACGGTTGTATGATTGGCTAGCAGCTTTCTTGCGTTCGCCGCCGTTTGTCCACCGCGCCATTCGCGCTTACGATGCACGCCATGAAACACTCGGCCGGACTTTTCGTCTATCGACGCGTGGGCGAACAGCTCGAAGTGCTGCTCGTGCACCCCTCGGGCAACTACAACCGCCACAAGCCGTGGAGCATTCCCAAGGGCCTGCCCGACGAAGGCGAATCGCTCGAAGACGCCGCCCGCCGTGAGACCCAGGAAGAAGCCGGCGTCACCTGCGGCGACCTCACGCCGCTGGGCACGATCGACTACACCAAGAGCAAGAAACGCATCCACGTCTGGGCCACCCCCTGGACCGGCGACGAACCAAGCTGCGCCTCCTGGGAAGTCGACTGCGTCGAGTTCCTGCCACTCAACGAAGCCCGCGAAAAGATCCACCCCGAGCAGCGACCGTTTCTGGAACGATTGTGCGAGATGTTGTGAGAACCGGCGAACGAGCCCGCGCGGATACTCAATCCCCCGGCAAAGCCGAGAGCTGCACGGAGAACATCCACGCCGCCGTCCAGCCCCCGGCTCCGCCGGGGATTCCTTGCCATCAAGCGAAGGTAAAGGAGAAACTAACGAGCAGACGCGAGTCGATTTTGCACCCGCAGAGCCGCCCGTGCGACTACCGTCCGATTGGCTGAAGCACGTCAACCAACCGCAATCCGAAACCGAACTAAACGCGCTGTGTCAGTTCGCGGTCCGCGGGCAACCATACGGCCACGACGCGTGGCGCGAGAAAGTGCCCCAGCAGCTAAAGCTCACCCACAAGCTCCGCCCTCGCGGTCGTCCTCGAAAGAAACAAGCCATAGCCCCCCAAATCTGGCGCGCGCCCGCTTTATTTCAGCCAGATCACGACAATCGTAGTCCGACAGACTATCGTGCTGACAGTTGACTTGTTGCGAGACATAAGCGAAGAGCTATTCTACGCAATTGGCACTGCAATTGATCTGTCACTGCGATCGTACGAGCAGCACCTCGAAGCGACCGACGCATGATTAGCATCAGCACGTACTTTTGTGCAATCGCGTTTGGCGCGATCGCAGCTATTAGCATTTGGCGGCTCTGCAGCCGTCAGCGGTTGCTCTTGCCCGGAAACACACTAGTTGGCGCCGTAGGCGGCGTAACTGGTCTTTTAATCGTGGCGTTCATTGCACATCAGGAATTGACCTCGCAATCGGAGCTTGAGGCTTACATTCGGTGCTTTCCGCGAATTGACAGTGAGACTATGGTTCCAACGATGAACCAACGCAGTGGGGAGCGAGTGTGGATGTTCACCACCGATTCGTCTTCCGCAGCGGTACTTAGATTTCACGCCGACAAACAAAATCACGTCGGGTGGCAGCTACGGGAGACAGGAGTCGGCGCAATTACGCTCGAACGAGGCGATGCGCGGCTAGTCATCGGTGTCGCTGAAGCTAACGGCAGGACAACCATTGTCTATCGCCTAATGCGAAAGGCCTCTAGTTGAAAGGTGTTTCATGCGCTTTGCCGATAGCCAAGTAGGTCAGCCCTTGGACTGACCAACTTGGCTCAATCCCCCGGCAAAGCCGAGTGCTGCACGCAGAACATCCGCACCGCGGTCCAGCCCCCGGCTCCGAAGCTTATTCAGTTGCTAGCAGGGGTTGAAAAAAAGCAGTT
>JBBDYK010000229.1:0-24189 GCA_040901665.1 Pirellulales bacterium
GGCAGGACCGAGCGTGCCAACGTCGGGAACTCGATCGGCTCGGCCAGCGCTCGAGCGGCTGCCGCCGACACGTCGGCTAGCGGCTCGCCGCGCGGCGCCGAGCAATGCGACAGCAACTGCTCGCTGGATACCTCCAGCGGCAGCGACGCGTCAACGCCATATCTTAGAACAGTAATCATCGGTAAACTGGGGCCTTTGCCCTGCCGGGCGAGTGAAGCAGGTTGGTTCAACGAAGTGAGACGGCGCCGGCGTGGGACGTGGGGGGCACTTTTGCCCCGGTGTGCCATCATAGGAGTCGACCGCGCGCGGGGTCAAGAAGTCGCGCTTTACCTGGAAGCCCCGGTTTCGAATAATCAGCAGCTGTTTCCCACCGCGCATCGGGCACGTGCACGCCGCCGCCTGCAACATACCTAACCAGCAAGGAATTCGTCACATGGCAAGGAATCGAGCCAGAACCGTCACGTGTCCTGCGATTGCACTGGCGCTGGCCAGCGCCGCTTTGGTGATGTTCACGACTGGCTGCGGCAAGGGCGGCGCCAAACTGCCCGCGGCGAGCGTGCCCGGCGCTGCAGATTCGGCCGATAAGGCCGCCGAAAAGTCGCCCCCCAGCGGCGTTGACGCGCAGTCGCTGTTGGCCGAGGTGGTGGCCAAGTATCAGCAGGCAAAAAGCTACGAGGACGCGGGCGATCTGCACCTGGAGTTCGCCACGGCCGATGGTCAAAAGCAAACGTCGCCGGCGTTTCCTTTCTCCGTCGCGTTCGAACGGCCCAACAAGGTTCGTGTCCACGCACTCGAGGCCAGCGTGCTAGGAGACGGCACGCGACTGTATGCGAGCGTGAATTCGCTGGAGGGCCAGGTGCTGGTGCGGCCCGATCCTGAAAAACTGACGCTGGGGGAGCTGCAGTCCGACGAGATGTTGGTCCAAGCGATGCGGGGGCAGATCGGCGTCAAACTGCCCCAATTGGATTTGCTGTTGGTTGATGATCCGATTCGCTCCCTGGCCGGCGACGGCACGCCGCAACTATTACCCGACGAAGAGTTTCTCGGCCAGCGGTGCCATCGCGTGGCCATCGAGGGTGCGGAAGGCACGAGCGTGTTTTGGATCCATCCCGACACGAAGCTATTGGTGAAGTTCGATTTTCCCACGGTTGCCTTTGCCAAAGAGTATTCGCTATCCGAAGCAAAGATCTCGGCCGACTTCAAGGGAGCGGAAATCGACGCGCCGATCGACGCCACGGCGTTCAAGTTTGATCTGCCGGCCGGGGCCAAGCTGCTCAACCGCTTCCTGCCTCCGCCGCCCGACGCGCCGTCGCCCTTGCTGGGGCAAAAGACGCCGGAGTTCTCCTTCGTCGATTATCGCGGTGGCGACGCGACCCAAGACTCGCTCGCCGGCAAGGTGGTAGTGCTCGACATGTGGGCCACCTGGTGCGGCTGGTGCTTCGAGGGCTTTCCGAATCTGCAAAAGGTCAACGATCAATTCCAGGGCAACGACAAAGTTGTCATCCTCGCCGTCAATACCGACGAAGTGACCATGACCGACGAGCAGGTGCAGGCTTCGTTCGCCAAGGCGAAGCTCACCATTCCCATCGTACGCGACACGAAGCAAGCGGCCGGCGACGTCTTCCAAGTGCAGGGACTGCCGACGATGGTCATTCTCGGGCCCGATGGCACCGTGCAAGACTATCACATCGGCTACGACGCCAATCTGGCCGCGACGCTGCCCGGCAAGATCGAGCGACTGCTGGCGGGCGAAAGCCTGGCGAAGGAAGAACTGGAAAAGTATCAGCAAAAGTTGGCAGAGTATCAGAAGATGGAGGCCGAGGCAGTGGTGGCGGACGCTGGCAGCAACATCGATTAACTCGCAAGGTAGAAAGCCGAAATGTCCGTGGCTGCTCAAGAGATGCTCCGTTGGTGTCAGGTTCTTTTGAATGTCGATGGCGCCCGACCCGATCGCTCGCTTGCCGAATACCTGGCCGAGATTCCACGGCTCGAATCGTTGGCCGATCTGCCATCAGGCACGTGCGTGCTAGTCCGCGGCGACGTCGACGCCAAGCCTGGCGCGACCGTGGGCGAGGGCGATATTCGGCTGCGCTCGATGCGCGAGACATTGCAGTTCGGGCGCGACCGCGGCTGGAAGCAGATCGTCTTCGGCCATAAAGGGCGCAAGCCCGAGGAGTCGCTGGCCAAGGTGGCCGCGCGGCTGGGCGAGATCCTGCAGTGCGACGTGACACTGGTGACAGACTGGCTCGATGAATCGACGATGACGATTCGCGATGCCGTGCGCGACCAGATCGTTGGTAGCTCTGCCGGCGCGATATTGATGCTGGAAAACGCGCGCCGCTATGAGATCGAACGCTCATTGTGGAAGGCGAAGGCGGCTGACTTGCCCAAGCTTGCCGAGCCCTTGGCGCGGCTGGCCGACGAGTTCGCAGCCAAGGTTGCCACGGTGTACGTTCACGAGGCGCTGTCGGCCGGCAGCCTTGACGCGTCGAGCACGGTGGTGCCGGCCGCCATGCGGCGCGTGGCGTTGGGCGCCTATGAGGCCGCCGAATTCGCCGGACCGATGATGCGCTGCCTGGCCACGCAGTTGGTCGTCTTTAGCGGACTGAAGGCCGACAAGCTCGACGACTTGGAAGCAATGATCGGGCGCGGGACGGTGAAGACGGTGTTCGCCGCCGGTTCGCTGGCGATGGCGCTCAAGAAGGCGGCAGCAGTGCTCGATGGCAGCCGGTTTTCACTTGGCATTGCCGAAGATCCGGCGCATGCCGACAAGCCCTACTACATTCCGCCTGCCCGGATCGAGCAGGCCAAGCGGATGATCGCGACCGGACGGCAAAAGGGGATCGAATTCATCTTGCCGATCGATTTCGTGCTGCAAGACGGGCGTGTCTGCACCACAATTAGTTCCGGCGACCAACAGCTCGATGTCGGCCCGGCCACGAGCGCCCTGTTCGAGCAAAAGATCGGCGAATTCATTGCCGCAAGTCAGGGACGCCAGGCCGTTGCGTTTCATAACGGCGTGTTTGGCAAGTTCGAGGACCCGCAGTTCGCCGAGGGCACCAGGCGGTTTATTCCCCAACTGCAGCGTCTGAAGACCGCAGGCTTCGAGGTCTACGTCGGTGGCGGCGAAGGCGGCACGGCGCTTGAGCAATTTGGCGCGCTGGACGATGTGACCCATTGCTTTACGGCCGGCGGCACCGTGCTCAACGCGTTGGGGAATGAACCGGTCCCCTATCTAGTGGCCTTGGCGATGGCAGCCGATCGCGCCAAACCATAGGCCTGGCCGACCGATTTGGCCCCGTCGGATAAAATGCGCCCTTTCGTCGTGCGCAATTGGACCCGGGCAATCGCTCTGCAACGATTGTGCGCGGATTTTCGTGGATTCCACACACGACCGTGGATGCGGGTTACGCGGGGGGCCAAGCCCGCAAGTCGTCTGGTGGCCAGAGGTTCTGGCGACGCACAATCGGCAGATTCGCGCTATTTCTACCCTGCAAACGGGGAAGGCTGGAGAAACTCCGCTGTCTCGTTAAGGCACCCGGATTGGGTCGTCGATAAGCAACAGCGAGGCTTTCGCATCGGAAGTTTCCTTGCTGTTCGCGTGTATCGGTCTGCCTGATGCGCACTTGGATGCGCCAGAGGCACCTGGCCGGGAACGTGACCCTGAGGAGTGGATTACCCCTGTTTTCTGTTTAGGAGTTCCGTCAGATGAAATCCCGCATTGTGCTGCCGGCATTGCTCGTGGCCGGTCTGTTTGTTGCGGTCAGCGCCCAGAAAGCGGAAGCCCGCTTCTTTGGTGGTGACTGTTGCGAGCCGTCGTGTTGTGCCCCCGAACCGTCGTGTTGTGCTCCGGAACCGTCGTGTTGTGCTCCGGCCGACTGCTGCGCTCCCAAGTGCTGCCGTCACCGTTGCCACAAGCACCGCTGCTGCCGTAAGCATCGTTGCTGCAAGCCGGCGTGCTGTGAGCCGAGCTGCTGCGTCGCCGAAGCGAGCTGTGCCGCTGAGCCGACTTGCGCTGCCGAGCCCACTTGTGCTGCCGAGCCGTCGTGCTGTGCGCCGGCCGATTGCTGCGCTCCCAAGTGCTGCCGTCACCGTTGCCACAAGCACCGCTGCTGCAAGCCCCGCTGCTGCAAGACCCGTTGCCACAAGCACCGTTGCTGCAAGCCGGTGTGCTGTGCGCCCGCGTGCTGCGTGGCTGAGCCGAGCTGCGGTTGCGGCGCCTAGTTAAGTCCCGCGGAGTACCCGCGAGTCTGAAGCGGTCTCCTTGACAGTCAGGCCAACGGTCCCTCGCATACCAGCGAGCGGGCCGTTGGTTTTTTTTTGCGCCTGCTTCGGATGCGAGTGAGTCTTGCAGTTTCTTGACTTTGCACGGCGGCTATGCGACGCTCAGGTGCGGAACACCGCGTGCCTGTGGATATCGCCCCGACGCCTTGCCCAGGAGAGAGACCGGCCATGGCGCTCTATTTCTCGAGAGTCCGCCGCACTGATCGCATCGTGGGCAGAGGCATTGTCGCCCTGTTCTTGGGCGGATTCATTGCGGTTGCCTTCGTGCGTCCGGTTGTCGGCGCAGAGCCGGACGCCGCGGCCGAAACCTCGCTCGCGACGTTTCGCCAACAGCTTGCCGCCGGCGAGTTCGCGCCGGCATTGCTCGCCGCGCAGCAGTTGCAAGACACCGGCGCACGCGATGCCCGGCTAGCGGAACTGGCCGAGGCGCAATCCGCGGCCGGAGATCGTCGGGCCGCGTATTCCACGTTGCTGCACGTCGAGGACGATCGAGTCCGCAACGAAGCCGTCAAGTCGGCCCGTCAACGCCCGCCAACTTCCGGCGATGCAGGTGGAGCCCAAGCCGACTTCGATACGCTCATCGAGTTGATCACGACCACGGTCAAGCCCGACACGTGGGATGATGTGGGCGGGCCGGGCAGCGTCTCAGAGTTTCCGAACGGTGTCTATGTCGATGCGTCCGGCGAACTGCATCGCGTGCTCCAGCCGCGCGAGTCCAAGCAATTGGCTATTGCCCGGCTCGAAGCACTCACGGCCGACAAGAACACCGACAGCAACAGGGCCTCACCGCTTCGCAAGATTTCACTCAATCGCTTGGAAAAGTACGTGCAACTGCGGCTGGCCGCCGGTCGCCGACCGACCGAAGAAATGCTGCACCTGGCGGGACTCGAAAAAATCGACTATGTGTTCGTGTATCCGGACACGGGCGATCTGGTGTTGGCCGGACCGGCCTGCGATTGGCGAATCGATCAAGAGGGCAGGGCGGTCAGCCGCGCCACGGGACGCCCGGTGCTGCAGCTTGACGACCTGGTGGTGGTGTTGCGGCACCTGACGTCCACGCCGGACGCCACGTTTGGTTGTTCGATCGATCCCACCCCGGAAGGATTGGCCCGCACCAAGCGATTTGCCGAACAGTCGGCCGCCACGCCGCTCAAGCCGGCGGCTCGCGGCGCATGGCTGAAGAAATTGCGGCATCAGATGGGCCGACAGGCAATCACCGTCAACGGCATCGACCCGCGCACGCGCGTGGCCAGGGTGCTGGTCGAGGCCGATTATCGCATGAAGCTGATTGGCATGGGGATCGAGGAAGGCACCGTCGACGTGCCCAGTTATTTGGACTTGATCCATGTTGCCGCGGGCCAGGCGCCGCCCCCCTTAGATGTGCTCCGCTGGTGGTTTGCACTGAAATACGACGCGGTTGTCGCCACCGAACCGCGCGATGCCTTCGAGATCCGCGGGCCCGGCGTCCAAGTTCTGAGCGAGAACGAGTTGCTCACGGCCTTGGGGCGCCGCGTTCACACCGGCGCCTCCGAGGCGTTGAACTCCGAGTTCGCGCACCGCTTTACGACGCACTTTGCGGCCCTGGCGCAAAAATATCCGGTCTATGCCGATTTGCAGAACGTTTTCGATCTGGCGCTGGTTGCTTCGCTCATCCAATCGCAGCAGTTGGCTGAACGTGTCAACTGGCACATGCTGTGCTTTAGCGATCCCGAGCAATACGGCGTGGCGCTGGGCCAGGCGCCGCAAAGCGTCGAGACCGTGATCAACCACCGCGTCATCAATGGCCGGCACATCGTGGCGGGCGTGAGCGGCGGAGTAAGCGTCTCGCCCTGGCAATTCACCAGCGCCGAAAGCATCAAGCCCGACGACTACGGTGCGCTGCGAGCTCACCGAGCCCAAGCCCAAGCCCAAGCCGACAAGCTCCCCCTCGAAGCCTGGTGGTGGGACTGAGCGGCCTGTGGCTCGCTCAGCGCGTCATCGGTAGCGTGGCTGTCGGTTCCAGCAGCCGTCCGCGCAGCCGTTCGAGCTGTTCGTGTCGCACTTCGGCGGGACCGTCGGGGTCGAAGTCGACCGCTTCGCCCAATAGCTGGCCGAGTTGCTCCGCGGCGATGCGGCGGCGGGCTGGATCGTCGCGCCCCAACAGCGCCAGCCAGATGCTTTCATCGCCGGCCAACCAGGCAGCCACGCGATCGACGCGATCCTCGTAAGCGACGCTCAGCGACGCGACGATCGCGCGGATGCGCGTCGATTGTTCCGCGTCGAGCTGCTCGGGGCTCAGGCTCTGCAAGTAGGGTACCGCCGCCTGGCCTGCCTGACGCAGTTCACGCTCGGCGCTTTCACGCTCGGAAAACTTCGTGCTACCCAATTGCTGAACCCATTGGGCCCAACGCTGCCGCTCGGGCCGCTGGTGCCCGTGCACGTGCTGCGTGCGCACCAGCGCTTCTTCGATCTGAGCGGCCGTGTCCGCCAATTGCCAGGATGGGTGCAGTTGCTCCAACAGTGGCAACAAGTGATCGCGGACCAACTCGGGCTCCAACAAATAGAGGTGCCACAGACCCTGGGCCTGCCATTGACGTTTCACGGCGCCCTCTTCCAGCGCCAGCAGCAGGGGCCGATCCGGTCGCTGCTGGAAGTCGAGCGTGTAGCCGTCCATGGACCGCGTGCGGCGAATCGACAGCGTGCTGCCGTCCAGCACGTCGATGCGCAGTGCCTCCAGCGGCGCGACGAGCAGGTACTCCATGCTGCACGAGCCGCCATTGATCTCGATGCCCAGCGATTCTCGGCGTTGGGTGCGACGGCCCGGCGATTGAACCAGCATCTTGGGCACCGACAAATTGCTCGATGCCACGACGCGACCGGACACCATTGCGAATTGGATCCAATGGATGCGGGCAGCGATCGCCGGACTGATACCCGGCGGGGTAAGCTGTTTGTCTTCGCCGCGTGCGGGCACAGTGACCAGGATGAGGCCGGCGAGCAGAGCTGAGACGAAGGTCGCTCGCATCGTCGTCGTTCCCCTCGATTCGGCGCAGCGATTCGGCCGCGGCATTCAATGACCGGTTCGCATGCCCGACGTTTCACCTACCTGGTCGATGGCACGGTCGTCTTTATCCACAGCGGTTGGCTCGCAGGCATTGGCCAATAGCGCTTCGTTGCGTTTGCGCCGAAACTGTCGCCAGCCCAGGATGACAAGGACGGCAGTCACGGCCAACACCACCAGCACCGTCAGGCCGATTTCGGAATCGCGGATCCAGCCGGCGACTCGATCGCCATAGGCATAGCTTAATCCAAAGAACAACGAGACGACACAAGTGGCGCAAAACGCGTCGATGACGACAAATCGCCGATAGGACATCCGCAGCACGCCGGCTGTCAGATAGACCGGCGCTCGAATACCCACCATGAAGCGCGCCACGAAAAACACCTTCAGTCCGTGGCGGCGGATCATCGCCTCGATCTTGGCCTCGTGCTCTGCGTGCAACAGGTGAGCAATGCGCGGATGCCGCGTCACCAACGATCGGCCGAAGTGATAGCCGATCGCGTAGAGCACCGAATCGCCCAATAGGGCGCCGACGATACAGGACAAGTAGGCCCAGCCGACGTGCAGCGTGCCCACCGAGCTGGCCACGCCCGCGGCAATGATCGGCACCTCTTCCGGCAACGGCAGCCCCGACCCGGTCAGGATCAAAATGATAATGATCCCCAGGTACGAGATGTGGTCGATTTGCAAGTTTGGCAGCATGAATCCGCCGATTGGTGCTGCGGGGCAAGGGGGACACGGAGAAACCATGGCGGCCGGCATATCTTAGCGGCCGGCCCGCCGGGACGAGCACGTCGAATTGTACCGGCGGCCCCGCCTGCGCCCCAACCGCAAATGGTGCAGGGGATGATCGATCCTGCCATGGAAATCACACGAGCCCGCTCGAGTCGCCCTCGATCCAATCGCCATCCTGCAGGCCAAATGCGTGCCGGTTCAGACTCCCGTGGCGTGTTCCGGGGCACAGAAGAATGGCCGCAATCTGGGGATGGCCGGCGCAATACTCGCCAGCGCCTGCGGGCCCCATTACATAAAACGCGGTGGATAGCGCGTCGGCCTCTGCGGCTGTGGGGGCCAGCACCGTCGCGGCCACGACGCCCTCGGCCGGCAGGCCGCTACGGGGGTCGAGAATGTGGCCATAGCGCTTCTCCTCGTCGACGAAAAACTGAACTCCAGCCCCCGACGTGGCCAACGCGCGATTGACCACGCGGAGTTGACCCAGGCGGCGGCGCGGCCGCAATGGATCGGGAACGCCGACGAGCCAACCTCCCTCCGGTCCAGTCGCGGCATGATTTCCGCGGGCCAACACGCTGCTGGCGCCGCCGTGCAACAAAAAAGCATGAATCCCGGCCGTCTCCAACAGCTCGGCGCAGCGGTCCAGCGCGTAACCCTTGCCGATGCTTCCCAAGTTGATCTCCATGCCGGGCCGCGTGAACCGCACCGTGCGGCGCGCTTCATCGAGCGCGAGCCACTGGCTGCCGACGCGTTGCCGCGCCGCGAGCAGCTCGGATTCGTTCGGCACGGCGCCCGCGCGATCGGTGAATCCCCACACTCGCGACAGCGGTCCGGCCGTCACGTCGTAGGCTCCGCCGGTTTCGCGGTTGCTTACGACAACTTGCTGCAGAAGCTGGAACAGCCGCGGCTCGGCCTCGATGGGCTCTTCGGCCGCGTGCCGGTTCAGGCGGCTGAGCTCGCTATGCTCGCGAAAGACAGTCAATTGATCCTCCAGGCGATCTACCAGGTCCAGCGCCAGCAGTCCTAACTCGCCGGCGTCCGGGTATTGTCCAGCGTTGAAGAAGAACTCGAATTGACAAGCCATGGCCCGCCGCGCGAGCTTGAGCAGATAGGCATCCGGCGCATTGTCCGCTGCGGGCAGCGACTCGCCCACCTCGGCGGCAAGATCAACCAGGGCATCGGCGGCGGCCTTGCCTTGCAGGAAGTCGCGGCGCGTGGATCGAGGGGCAGCGGCCATAGTGAAATTATACCTTCTATCGTCGATGGCAGGTCGATTTCAGGGCACCAAGCAGCCGCTCTACGCGTCGCGCGGCGTTGTCATCGGCTGCGTCCGTGCGGATAATCAATCCATGCGCAATGCCAATCGCAGCATGCGAATCGGATGGGGAGCTGGCCGTTATTCGGCGGTTGCGCTGATGGCTGCGCTGTTCATCACTGCGAGTCAGGCCAAGGGCGCGGGGCCCGTCAAACGGGCTCGACCGCCGCAGTTCTCCAAGGAAGTCACCGACGCATTTCTGCCGGATGCGCTCGAGAAGCTGGTAGGACCGCGACCGCAACGACCGGGTGCCGATGACTTGCCAACCGCCGCGGCCGACCGACGGCCCGACATGCCTCGGACGACTGCCAGCGACACGAGTTGGCCCACCCTGATTGCGGCGGAAGCGTTGGAGGACGAGATCAAGGCTCAGCAACGAGCGCTTGGCTTAACGGTCGAGAATCCACTCAAGTTCAAGGCCGGAGGGTATCAAAACGCCCGGCTGCATTTGAGCGTGCTGGCCGCGATGTTCGCCATCGATGCCGAATACGGACAAGCGGTGCGCTGGCAGCGCGAAGCTGCCGCGGTGCGAGATCTGCTGGCACAGGCCGGTTTCAACTGCAAGGTCGGCAGCGACGCGTCGTATCAAGATGCCAAGGCCCGCGCGGATGAATTGCAAATGCTTGTCCGGGGAGGCACGATGGACGCTCCCACGGCGGCGACCGAAGTTATTTGGCCTCGCATCGCCGACCGGGCGCCCCTGATGAAGCGGCTCGAAGTGGCGCTCGAAGAGCGCCTTTCGCCGGGCGTGTCGAACCCCAATGCGTTTGCCAACAGTGAGGTCGAAATGGCGCACGAGGCGCAAATGATCGCGGCATTGGCCGCCGTGATCGCGCGCGAGGGGTACGAGTTTGCGGACGATGAATCGTATCGCGAACTGGCGGCAGGGATGGGCAGACACGCTCTGGCCGCGCGCAACGCAATTGCCGAGAAGAATTATGAGCTAGCGCGACAATCTGTCGGCGAAATCAGCAAATCGTGCGCGAGTTGCCACGAGGCTTTTCGCAATTAGCGCGAGTCGACGGCCAACAACATCGTTCGGCTCAACGAAGCGAAATCTGCTCAGGTTGCCACTTGTTTTCGCCGTCGCGAGACGCCGTTGGATTCGAAGATCTTGAGCTTGTGCAAATCGATCAACTCGGCCATGCCGGCGTCGGCCAGTTCGCGGCCCGAGACGTATCGGCCCGGACTGATCCATTTTTGCATTTCGACCGCGGGGATTCCGAACAGCTCGGCCAGCAGTTGATCCATTTCCTTTTCGAGGTGACCAAAATGTCGGGCCCATTCGGCCGCTTCGGCCAGGCCGACGTGCTCCTCGCTTTGCCACTTCATGGGATGAAATAGCAACACGCTGTACGGCGTGACCAGACGCCGCGTGCAAGCCGCATAAGGCCAGAGCGCCGCCGATGAGCATTCGCCCGTGACTACGCCCGTGACCCGCAATCCCCGCAGCAAGATGAGCGTCATGAGCGAAACGGCGCAATAAGGGCTGCCGCCGGGGGAGTCGATATACATCGTGCACTCACCGCCCGGCTCGACGCCCAGCAGTTTGTCCGTGAGTTCAGCTTCGTTATCGGTCAAGTCGCCCACGAGGGAGATTTCAAGGGGACTCGTTGGTTCGTGGTGATGCATCGCTGTTGCATTCCTAGTCTAGGTAAAGCGCGCGTGATGTCGCGTTTGCAGTTCGTGTGCCGGTCGACAAGATCGGCGCGGAGAGGCTCTGAGAACTCCGCGTGAGAGTCGCGGAGGTAGCGAAGCGTTTCTAGCAGTTCACTAGCGGCGTCCGCTCGAAGGAATGGGCAGTCAAAAAGTATCGGACCGCGGAAAGCTGCATCTCAGGCTCGATCGCTCGCGGTCCCGGGTCAATCTACAGCGCCCCACTGGCAGCCGCAAACCCTCCGCACCGCTCCTATTAGCTTTGACCGGGGCGCGCCAACAATCAAGACGCTGGGCAAGAATACCGCATTATTTTGTCAGCGTCGACCGCGCGCCGGATTTGCGTTGCCCGGCGTGGAGCGGTTGTAACCGAAACGCCCGGTTGCGATGCTTTCGGCCGCTTTAGCATTCGCGGCGGGCCGGCCCGGATATTCCGAAGGGGTCTGTCAAACGGCCTGTTTCCTCGTCCGAAACGCCCAACCCAGGCGTACCGTGTCGCGCGTATCCGGGGCCGGCGTGCCAACTTTTCAACCTGCCGGGGTCAAGTATAATGAACGAATCTCCCCGGGGGCCGTGCCACACCGAAGCCGCGCTGCCGGCGCGCCACGTGCGCGCAGGTGATCGCCCGGAATTCGCCCTTCTCAAGTCTGGAACCAAGCGCGCGATGGGCATCAAGTTTTCGTGTCCCAATGGGCATAAGCTCAATGTCAAGAACTTCTTGAGCGGCAAGCGCGCCATCTGCCCCAAATGTGGGGCGCGCGTGGTCGTCCCAACCATTGAGGAAGCGGAGCGCGCCGCCGGCGCGCCGGATGAGATGGCCGCGAGCGCCGCAGCAGGCACCGCATCGACGACGATCGAGATCGTAATCGACGAGGCCAGCGAACAGGGTTCCGCGGCGCCGCCTCCGCGAGTCGAGCAGTCCCGCGGCAACCGAGCGCCGGCGACGCAGGATGCGATCTCCTCCGCGCCGGAAGCAGTCTGGTACGTGCGTCCCGCCTCGGGCGGACAATTTGGCCCGGCTTCGGGCGACGTCATGCGCTCCTGGCTCAACGACGGCCGCGTCAGCGCCAGTTCGCTGGTGTGGCGGGCCGGCTGGTCCGATTGGCAAACGGCCGCTAGCGTGTTTCCGCAACTTGCCAACGACTCGGTTGTCGCAGGCACTCCCTTGGCAACTTCTCCGGCCGGGACGATGGTGCTGCCCAGCGTCCATGCCAGCCGCGGTGGGCCCGCCGGGAACAGTGGTAGTCTGCCGCAAGGCTACGTGGTACAAACAATCCCGACTGTGGAGCCGGCGACAGCGCCTCACGATGCGGGAGTGTCTGCTCTGTCGCACACGGTGCGCCGCCGGCGCCGTCAGCGAGACGTTCGCTTATACACGAGCGCCGTGCTGGCCGTCATATCGGTGATACTGATGATCGTCTTGTTCGTCGTGTTTCGGCGGGGAGATCCGCCGACCAAACCGGCCACGACCGAATCCGCTCCGATTGGCGGTTCCTCAATAGAGTAGTTGCTGACGCCGGTGCGGTCCGGTTTTTTGAAGCCCTTCGGACCGCCGTCGCCGCCTCGACGTTTTAGATTTAGAGCCTGGCGACAAAACAGCCGCAGAGAGGGGGACAGTCCCATTTTTCCCCCAAGGCACCGAAAAATTGGGACAGTCCCCGCCGTTTTGTTCTCACGCTATTAGCCCGATGGGAGTTTTTCATGCGAAGCACTCGAATTTCAGTCATCGCCTTGCTGTCCATGGTGATGTCGCTCGGCGGATCGGCCGTTGCGCAGGAGAATCCCGGTCGGATGGAGTTGGCCGGCGGCAAGCTGCGCCTCTTGGCGCCGGAAGACTGGCAGCGGAAGCAGCCGCGCACGTCCATCGTGGAATATGAGTTTACCGTGCCCGCCGCGCAAGGCGACACGACCGACGGACGGTTGACGGTGATGTCCGCGGGCGGCGGAATCGACGCCAATATCGATCGCTGGTACGGCCAGTTCACCCAACCCGACGGCGGCAGCACGCGCGAGCGTGCCAAGATCAAGAAACTGAACGTGGGCGGCGAGGACGTGCACCTGGTCGACTTGTCCGGCACGTACAAGGATCAGGCCGGTCCGTTGGCGCCTGCCACCGAACGCCCCAAGTATCGCATGCTGGCTGCCATCATTCCGTCCAAGGGCGCGGGCACGTACTATCTCAAGTTCTACGGACCCGAGCGCACGGTCACCGCACAGGAAAAGGCCTTCGTGTCAATGATCGAGGGGCTCGAGCGAAAGTAATTGAGGTGCGGGCCCTGGTCCTGCGGATCGACGGGGATTTCGGCGACAGCATTTTCGGCGACAGCGATTGGGTGGCGGAGAGCTCCGCGGCAGGGAAATGAGTGCATGAAAACGCAGCAGTTCTTGGAACAACACGGCATTGGCGCGAATCCCTTTGCCGAGGAAGACGCGCAGACGGATCCGGTGTTCAAGGACTTTTGCATCTCCAGCACGCATCATCCGACGTGGGACAAGGTCTACGGCAACCCTGCGGAACCTGCCACCTCGATTGTCTTCGGTGAAAAGGGAGCCGGTAAGACGGCCCTGCGGTTGCAGATCACGCGGCACCTGGTGCTGCACAACCAGGAACACCCCACGGCGCGGGTGTTCGTCATCGAGTACGACGACTTCAATCCGTTTCTCGACCGCTTTCGCGACCGCTTCGGGGCGCGGCACCGCAGTGCCGGCAAGCTGCTGGGCGACTGGAAGCTGTGGGACCACATGGACGCGATTCTGACGCTGGGCGTCACTGGCCTGGTGGATCGAATCCTGGAGTCGAGACACACCAATGACCCGCCGACCAACGCGCTGGACGGCGCTCCGCTTGGCGCCCTCGATCGACATCAGGCCCGCGATCTGCTGGTGCTGGCGGCATGCTACGATCAGTCAACTGCGGAGACGAGCAAGGGACGATGGCGCCGCTTGCGGCGCAAGTTGCACTTTCACAGTTGGCCGGCCTTATGGCAGTTGGCGTTAGGCATCGTGGGCACCGTCGCGGTCGCCGCGCTGTTGGTTTACTTACAGGCCTGGCACTGGCTGGAGACGCCCTGGCCCTATGTGGCGGCCGGCGCCGCGTGGCTACCGTGGCTGGCAAAGTTCGCGTCGCGATTTTGGCGGGCCGCGACTGTTGCCCGCAATCTGCGGATCGGCAAGCATTCGGCCAATCAGTTGCGGCAGATCTTGATGAACTTTCGCAGTTCGGACATCGTCGGTCAGCCGCTGCCCAGCAAGCAGCGCACCGACGATCGCTACGAGCTGTTGGCCAAGTTCCAGGGAATTCTGGACACGTTGGGCTTTCGCGGAATCGTGGTGCTGGTCGACCGGGTCGACGAGCCCCATATGATCAACGGCTCCGTGGAGCAGATGCGCGCCCTGTTGTGGCCCATGCTCGACAACAAGTTTCTCAAGCATCCGGGCATCGGCTTCAAGCTGCTGTTGCCGATCGAGTTGTCGCAGTTCATCGAGCGCGAGGATCGCGACTTTTACCAACGGGCGCGGCTCGACAAACAGAACCTGATCCCGTCGCTGGAATGGACCGGCGAAGCGCTGTTCGACGTGGCCTCGGCCCGCATCAAGGCCTGTGCGCTGCCGGGGCGTGCGCCCGCCTTGCGCGACCTGTTCGACGATTCGATCGACGACCGGAGGCTGACCAGCGCATTTCGCGGGTTGCGCGTGCCGCGGCACTTGTTCAAGTTCATGTACCGCCTGTTCGTGGCGCATTGCAACGCCTACACCGATGACGCGCCTTGCTGGAAGATTTCCAGCGAGCGATTCGAATCGGTGCTGGCGCTCTACGGGCGCGATCAAGACGCGTTCGACAAGGGCCTGCGCGCGGGATGACCCGTTGCGGCGCGATCGCCACGGTTCGTCTTGACCATGCACCGCGTTCCTGCAACACTCTGCCGCCCGAGACTGGCGCGACTGCTGTCAATGGTGGCACAGCTAGCATTCACGACTCGGGGCACCGTATCCGTTCCGGCAAGGAGGCTCGCATGGATCCCAGGTATCGATTTTTATCGCTCGTGATTTGCACGACGTTGTTCGCGCTCGGTTGCAGCGGTTCCGGTCCGGCTCCGCAGGCCGGCACATCCGAGGTCGTCGACACTCGCCCACCTGAAGCCGTCACCACTGAGTTTCTGGAAGCCGTCCGCACCGGCGACGACAAGAAAACGGCCAACCTGTTGACTCCCTCGGCCCGCGCAAAAACGGCCGACCAGGAATTGGTCGTGGCGCCACCCGGTAGCGAAACCGCCACCTTTGCAATTCGCGAATGCATGTTGGTCGAGGACAACGGCGCACGCGTTTCATGCGATTGGACCGATTTGGGCGCCGATGGCCAGATGCACACCGACCGCATCGTGTGGCTATTGCGCCAAGTGCCGACTGGCTGGCGGATCGCCGGCATGGCGACGAAAGTCTTTTCCGATCGTCCGCCCGTCGTGCTGAACTTCGAAGATCCCGAAGACATGATGAAGCAGCAAGAGTGGGTGAGTCAGGAGATGGCACGCCGCGAAAAGGTCGGCGCTCCGGCTGCATCGAGCAACACCGCAACGGAAGTTCGCTGACCGTTACGGTTGTCGCGCGATCACCAAGGGGCCGCTTCGTTTGTGATCCGTCCGGGCACAACGGAGTTTTCGGCGATTGAAGGGCCGTTTTTTCGTGGCGCGCGAGCGGCCTTCTCCCGCTCCTAAGGCCCAACGCCCACACGTCTTAAAGCATCCGTGCCGCGAGAGCCTTGACCCCCGCTCAAGGCCCTCTTTCTTTCTGCACGGCATTTGCATGGACACGGCCCGCTCGTGACCTATGGTTAGTCAATGAACCTGCAAATAGCCCCTAAAACACCACGCCATCCCAACGCGCACATATTGTCTCATTGCCGCTTGACAATGCGACCTACCATGCTAACTTAACGACCTAGACTGCGTATTCGGAATAACTTTTGCAACCCGCAAAGCCTCGCGATCGAGCTAGCTGGGCGAGGTGCGTCGTTCCGAAAGTTCGGTCTTAAGCAACAGAGGTCTCGCCCAACTGATCGCCGTCACAGTTGGGACCAGGAGAACGTAAGACGGCAGTTTTTGTTGTTTAGGGACCTTACGTTCCGGTACCTTGAGGGAGGATTCTTAGATGAATCGCACGTTAGTTTTGGGCATCGCGACGTTTGTCGCTGTTGTCGGCATCGCACTGGTGGGCGCTGAAAAGTCGGCCAACGCCGGTCTTTTCCGTCACCACGGATGCAATGGTTGTGACTGTGCGGGCGCCGACGACTGTGGTGGCGGCGACTGCGCCGGCGACTGCGGTGGTTGTCATGCTCGCAAGCGTTGCCATGGTCGTTGCGAGGGCCGCAAGGCCTGCCACGGTCGTTGCCATGGTCGCAAGCGTTGCCACGGTCGTTGCCATGGTTGCAACGGCGGTTGCAACGGTGGTTGCTCGGGTTCGGCTCCGGCTGAAGCTGCTCCGGAAGCCGCTCCGCCGGCCCCGGCTGCTCCGGAAGCCCCGGCCCCCAGCGCCTGATCGAATCGACATGAGCCATAAGTCGGCGCATCGCGATTGCGATGGTCCGACTCGCAAGATACGTCGCGCACGCGTTGCCGACGTACACCTCGTGAACCAAAAATGGCTGCCAAAGCCGGACCTCGAACTTGAGGTCCGGCTTTTTTTGTTGCATCATGGGCAGCTTCCGTACGTCTCCCACCGCGCGATTTACTCGCGGCGGAATGATTTCGGACCCTCCCACGGCGATCGAATCCATGGAAACACCGCCTGACCCGACGCCCTCGCAGGTAACCTGGAGCAACGAAGCCAGGACGATCGCGTCTCTGCTGTTGTTCGCTCATTTGTTTGCCGTGGTGGTCGCGGTGACGGCATACACGCAGCCCAGCGTTCTGCAGCAGCGGCTGCACGAGCTGTTCGATCCTTACTTGCGCAATCTGCACCTGACGGCCTATCCGATCAGCTATCCCTTCGCCCGCTACCACCTGACGCATGCTCTGCCGTCGGACGTCGACTTTACGTGCCAGGTCCAGTTCGAGAGCACCGACGGTCCAGCGGAGTTCGTGATCCCACCGCCCGGGCTGCTGCCGCCGGTACGCACTCGTCGATATCAATTGTTGGCGAACGCTGCCGGGGCGTTGGCCAGTTCCGAGGTGGGGGACGATTCCGCCGCGGTCCTGCTCAAGGCGATCGGCGGCTCGATCCTCGAGCGGCATGCCGCGGCGCAGGGTTCTCTGAAACTGAGGGCCCACTATGTGCCCGAGCTCGACGACATGCCCGCAGTCGACGCCGGGCGGACGGCGCCGCTGGAAAACTACGCGACGGTTTACGAGGCCGACGTGCTGGTGAGCAACGGCCAGGTGGACATCTTGAAGAAGTCGGAAACGCTCGAAGTGGCGCCGTCCTCGGCCAGGTCCCGTGGTCCACAACCTCCCGTCGCTCCGCCTGGTTCAAGACAGGATTCGCCATGATCCGTCGTATCGGCGACTATTTCGAGCGACTTGCGGATGCGTTCGGTCAGGGCTGGACCCGCTTTTGGTTCACACCCAGCGATCCGGCGACGCTGTCGGCCATTCGACTGCTGACCGGGGCGGTCGTGGTTTATTTGCACGCCACCTTGTCGTTCGACCTGATGGCGTTTTTTGGTCCGGATGGACTGCTGCCGGTCGAGGACATCGCGCCCCTGGAGGGCAATGCGTTCTCATACCTGAACTATTTGTCGACGCCCGCCGAGTTGTGGACGGTGCATCTGATCGGTCTGGCCGTGCTGGTGCTGTTCACCTTGGGATTCGCCACGCGCGTCACATCCGTGCTGGCGTTGATCGTGTTCCTTTCGGACGTCAACCGGGCGCCGATGATCACTTCGCTGACCGAGCCGCTGGCCGCGATGGTGATGCTGTATCTGTGCTTGGCGCCATGCGGGCGTCGGTTTTCGGTCGATGCTCTGCTCGCGCGGCGCAAACGGGCCGATCCGCGACATGCCGAAGTGACTGGCCAGGAGCTGTCAACCATGGCGACGATCGCCACGCGATTGATTCAGATTCACCTGGCGCTGTTCGTGGCCATGATGGGCTTTTCGAAGCTCAGCGGCGACGTGTGGTGGATCGGCACGGGCATGTGGTGGCTGATGGCAAGACCCGAATCCCGGCTGGTCGACCTGACGGGGCTGCACGCAACGCCCAAGTTAGTCGAAGCCTGGACGCACCTGGTCGTGTTGTTCGAGTTGACGTTCCCGGTCCTCATCTGGGCTCCACTGGCTCGTCCCCTGCTGTTGGCATGGGGGCTGTTCACGTGGGCGTCGATCGCGCTGGTGACCGGCGACGTTCCTTTCGCCCTGATGATGTGCGTTGCCAGCCTGGCGTTCGTGTCGCCGGCGGCGCTGCAAGGGTGCTGTCGCCCGGCCACGGCGGCCGCGGCATAAACGGGCGTCTACCGCGCTCGAGTTGGCAAATCCATCAGGGCGCATTTGCTTGCGGCGCTGTCGGACCGCATGCCACAATGGGGCGCGAAGCCGATCCATTGGTCCCAGTACCCGGAAATCAACGCATGCCATTCGAATTGTGCCGACGCACGTTTCTGAAGCGATCCGCCCTGACTTCGGCCGCCGCGCTGACCGGATGGTACGCAGGCGGGGGCGGCGCCACGGCCCACGCCATTGAACCGATCCAGCGCAATGGCCACAGCTTTTTCAAGTTCAGCCTGGCGGCCTATAGCTATCGCGATCTGTTGAACGCCAAGTCGCCTGAGTCGCGATTGACGCTGGAAGATTTCATCGCCGACTGCGCGAAGATGAATCTGCAGGGTACGGAGCTCACCTCGTATTACTTTCCGGAGAACCCCACCGACGAGTATCTGTGCAGCTTGAAGCAGCTCTGCTTTCGCTTGGGGCTCGACGTTTCTGGCACCGCGGTGGGAAATGACTTCTGCTTTCCGCCCGGCGAGGAGCGCGACCGGCAGATCGCCGACGTGAAGCGATGGATCGATCGAGCCGCGGTACTCGGAGCGCCGGTGATTCGCATCTTCTCCGGTCATCCGCACGGCACGAGCCCCGCGGAAGCGCACCGCTTGTGCGTCGCCGCGACGGAGGTATGCTGCGAATACGCCGGCGAGCACGGCGTCTTTCTGGCGTTGGAGAATCACGGCGGACTGACCACCGAGTCCGACGGTCTGCTGGCCCTGGTGCGGGACGTGAAGAGCCCGTGGTTCGGCGTCAATCTCGACACCGGCAACTTCCACACCGCCGATCCCTATGGCGACATCGCGCGATTGGCGCCATACGCATTGAACGTGCAGGTGAAGGTATCGATCGCGCCGGCCGAGGGCGCTCGGCAGCACGCCGATTTCCGGCGGCTGGCCCAGATCCTGACGGACAGCGGCTATCGAGGCTACGTCGTGCTCGAATTCGAGGAGGACGAGGACCCGCGCGTCGCTTGCCCGCGCACCATCGACGAGCTGCGTGCCGCCTTCACCGCGTGAGTTATTGATGTCGTGCCGGCGCTAGCGCGAGTCTATTGCCGACCCAACGGGCCGATGCCGGTGTCGTCGCCGCTGTGCGGATAGCCGTAGTACAAATAGGCCGGTGGCGGGAACCAGGCCGAGTAACCGGAGTAAACCTGTCGCACCCGCGTCGGCTGACCTTGCTTGCGAATGACGACGTATTCGGCGTAGCTGCCGCGCGTGCGCTGCGGGTGAGTGCGGCGCGAGGAAGGCCGCGACTCGGCTGCCGACGCATAGGTCGCGGACAAGATCAACAGCAAGGCCAGCGTCCAGCGCTTCATGGCGTGCTCCCCGGGGATTGGCGTCTCGCAGGCCCGCTGGCCATTGTGCCGGCGCGACGTTGCGGGCCCGCGGACCGGGCCACCATTCTTTTTCGGCCGGCGGACAAGTCCACCCCGCGTCGAGTGTTCACAAAACGCGCCAACGTTTCGAGTTGGCGTGACTGGCAAGCGGCTTATTCCACTTTTGCCGGGTGACGCTCCTCTTCCAGCCCCAACCGCTTCATCTTCTTGTACAAGGTAGTGCGATTGATCCCCAGCGCGTCGGCCGTGGCAAAGCGGTTCCACTGGTTGTGCTCCAGCATCTCGCGAATGATCCTTCGCTCGGGGCCTTCCAACGCCTGCTTGAGAGTCCGCATGCCCACTGGACCGACGGGCTCGGGGCACGTCTCGCAGATCGCCCGCGGCAGGTCGGCCAGCTCGATTTTGTCGGATTTTCCCAATAGTACAGCCCGCTCGACGGCGTTTTGCAGCTCGCGCACGTTGCCGGGCCAGGAATAGCCTTGCAAGGCTGCCATGGCTTCGTCGCCAATTGGGCGGAGCGACTTGCCGGCATCGGCACACACTTCCTCCAGGAAGTGGCCGGCCAGCATGGGAATGTCACTGATCCGCTCGCGCAGTGCGGGCAGTTCGACGTTGATCACGTTGACGCGGTAGAAGAGATCTTGCCGGAACCGCCCTTCGGCCACGGCCCGCGACAGGTCTTCGTTCGTGGCCAGAATGACCCGCGCGTCCACGCGCACGGTCTTGTTGCCGCCTACTGGCTCGAACTCGAACTCTTGCAGCACGCGCAACAGCTTGACTTGCATGGCAGGACTGGCGGTGCCGATTTCGTCGAGAAAAATCGTGCCGCCGTCGGCAGCCAGGAACTTGCCAGCCTTATCGCCGACGGCGCCGGTGAAGGAACCGGCCACGTGGCCAAACAACTCGCTCTCAAGCAGCGTCTCCGGCAGCGCACCGCAAGCGACCTCGACGAACGGCTTGTCTCGCCGCGAGCTGCGGCGATGGATGGCCCGCGCCAACAGCGATTTTCCGGTGCCGCTCTCGCCGGAGATGAGCACGGTGGCCCGCGTGTCGGCCACGCTGTCGATCATATCGAACACGCGCAGCATGCGGTGATCGTGACCGATGATGTTCTCCATGCCGAACCGCAGATCCAATTGGGCCTTGAGATTGCGGTTTTCCTCTAACACCACGCGCGTGCGCAGGGCTCGATCGAGCGCCAGCTCGAGCTCCTCGTCGATCAACGGCTTGGTGAGAAAGTCAAATGCGCCGGCGCGAATGGCCTCGATGGCCGTCTCGACCGTGCCGTAGCCGGTAATCAGAATCACGGTCAGATTCGGGAATCGCTCGCGACACAGGGCCAGCAACTCGAAGCCGTCGCCATCGGCCAGGCGGATATCGAGCAACAGCACGTCGAAGCTGCTCTTTTCCAGCGCCGCCAAGGCCGCGGCGCGACTGCCGGCAGTGTCAACCTCGTAATTTTGATCGCGCAGCCAATCGGCCATCGATTGGAGCACGTGCCGATCGTCGTCGACCAGCAGGAGCGAGCCCTTCTTCATTTCCGCCTCCCCCAGCGACCTCACCGGACCGGCCTGGCAGCCGTCCGCGGGTCATGTGTGACTATGGGCGCAAGCGGCGCCGTCCGAAGATTCGGCACGATCGCCAACGCCGTTATTGATGGAGCGTGCGTACCGACAGGGGGAGTCTGGCGGTCAAACTTTGGACAAGCTTGGGGAGAAGTGTCGTCAATTATCTACGTCACGAGTTGCCACAAGTCAACGCGACCAAATCCCCACCATCGTGGAAATCGGATATAGCCAATGACACTGCCGGGCGCGAATCTGAACTAGGTTTTAACAACCCAAGCAGACACGGCTGCCGTCATGTGGCAGCCGGACAACCAGGCTGGACTGTTTAAGGACCCGTGCAGTGGCCACAAACGAGCTCTATCTCGACGATTTGTTGACGCGACTTAACAACGTGATCGTTGAGCAATCCGGACACGCCGCTCCTCGGGCCTCGACCGGTGCGTCCCAAGTTGCCGTGCCGGTGTCCAAATCGGGCGCCGACCAGCCCGGTGAATCGCCGGAGTCTATCTCCTCTTCACCGGCGCCGGGAGAATTCTGGCCGTTGGCCCCGGCTGATTGGGCGGCGATGAAGACGACCCCCGAAGCTGCCGAAGAGCTTGTTCTGAAGTGCCTGGTCAGCCATGGCACGCTCAGCGGCCGAGAGATTGCCGACCATATTGCGGTGCCGTTTGGCATCCTCAGTGAGCTGCTGGAACAACTGAAAGCCGATCGGCTGGTCACCCATCGTGGCGTTGCGCAATTGGGCGACTATCTGTATCAGTTGACGGAAAGCGGGATGGAAGCCGCAGCCCGCTACCGGGCCCAGTGCGCCTACGACGGTCCCGCGCCTATCACGTTGTCCGACTACGCGGAGAGCGTCAAGGCACAGTCCATCCACCGCCACCCGCCGACGTTCGAAGACATCGCCCGCGTGTTCAGCGACCTGGTGCTCAGCGAGACAATCCTGGAGCAAGTGGGCCAGGCGATCCGCGCAGGTCATGGTTTCTTCCTCTATGGTGACAGCGGCAATGGCAAGACCAGCGTCGCGGAACGCGTGTCGCGGGCTTTCGGCCAAACGATTTGGATTCCGCGCAGCCTGTCGATTGACGGGCTGATTATCCGCCTGTTCGATCCGTGCAATCACGTGGAAGTGCCGCCGGAGAACAAGAACGGGCTGTACGACCAACTAAAAATCGATCGCCGCTGGGTGCGCATCAAGCGGCCGACCATTCTCGTGGGCGGCGAACTCACGATGGATCGGCTGGAAGTTCGTAGCGGCCTGGCCCCAGGCGTCAACGAAGCTCCGCTGCAACTGAAGAGCAATTGCGGCACGCTGGTGATCGACGATTTTGGCCGCCAACGGATGAAGGCCGAAGAGTTGCTCAACCGTTGGATCGTGCCACTGGACCGCCGCTACGACTTTCTCAACTTGCCCAACGGCAAGGCAATCCAGGTGCCGTTCGATCAATTGCTGATCTTTTCGACCAACATGGAGCCGCACGAACTGGCGGACGAAGCCTTTCTGCGACGCATTCCCTACAAGATTCGCGCGCTCGATCCGACCGAGGAAGAGTTCCGCGAGTTGTTTCGCCGCGAAGCCGAGCGACAGGGCATCCGCTACGATGACGAAGCCATCACCGATCTGATCCAAACGCACTACGTGGCGGCAGGTCGATCGCTGCGCTGTTGCCACGCTCGCGATTTGCTGCTGCAGATCAAGCACTATTGCGAATTCAAAGGCTTGCCGCTGGAAATGTCCGCGCCGCGATTCGCGCAAGCTGTCCAGAACTACTTCGCGGTGGTACGCTAATCGACGGCGGCACTCTTTTGGCCAACTTTACCTCTCTGTCGAGGGGGATCCGAATTGCGCTTTTGTGCGATCCTATCTGCCACCCCTTTCCTTGGAATTCGGTCGGGTTAAGATAATTGGGTGGGTAGGCATGACCCGCCCTTTGGTAGGCCCAAGGGGACGCGATCGCTTGGGGGTAGGGCCCTTGGCTATTTCGCAGGAACGGGTATGAGGTGATCGAGACCGCGGAGATATCATGAGTGTCAAAGTCTTAGTTGTGGATGACCACGAAGTCGTGCGCTCCGGTTTGGTGAGCATGTTCGAAGGTTCGGATATCAAGGTCGTCGGCGAAGCGTCGACCGGGGACGAGGCCGTGAAGCTGGCTTCGAAGCTGAAGCCCGATGTCGTCCTTTTGGACATTCGCATGGGCGACAGCGACGGCCTGGAAGCGTTGGATACGATCCATCGCGATTCGCCCAAGACGCACGTGGTGGTGTTGTCGACGTACGACAATCCGACTTACGTGGCGAGGGCCGTGGCATTGGGCGCCAGCGACTACGTGCTCAAGGGCAGTTCTCGCAAGGAATTGATTTCCACCATCGTGGCGACCGCCCAGGGCAACTCTCCCTCGGCAAACGGCGAGTTGCGGCGCGTGGCCGGTGCGATGAGCAAGAACGGCATCACCAAGCCGACCGAAGAGATTCCGCTGACGACGCGCGAAACGCAGGTCTTGCGCCACGTGGCGCTGGGGCTGAGCAATCGCGAGATCGGCAAATCGCTTTCGATCAGCATCGAAACGGTGAAGGAGCACGTGCAGAATATTCTGCGCAAGATCGCGCTGACCGATCGCACGCAAGCCGCCGTTTGGGCGGTGCGCAAAGGGTTGGTCTGACAGCGCTCTCGTTTCGGTCAGTCGGGGCCGTCGTGGCAGAACGCGAGGGACCGGTTCTCCTAGCGCGCTCGTGGGTGGGCTCGCTCGTAGGCCGCCCGCAGTCCCGCGGTGCTGACGTGAGTGT
>JBBDYK010000230.1:0-23762 GCA_040901665.1 Pirellulales bacterium
CGTTTGACCGTCGTGGGAAGCGATCGAAAATCGCTCGGGATGCCAGGCGTGCGACGCATCGATCCGGCCAACCACCGAGATTCGCTTTCCCTCTTGCGTGTCCGCGATGGTGAAGCGGTTGGGCTGCGCGAGCGAAACGGCCTCGGCGGTGAGGTTCTGAAATGGTCCTTGCAGTGTAGCGGGCAAGTCGTCGCTGCGATCGAACTTGTCGACTTGCGCTGGGGCTGCTTCGCCGCGAGAAACCAGGTAAGCGGTCACCAGCGGCGCTTCGTCTTCGATCGTTCCCTTGATCGTCAGACGCAGCGGTCCATCGTGTCGAGTCAGGGTGAAGTGGCGCCCGACGATGATCGTCTCGGCCCGCAGCGGCACGGTGCCGATGCGAAAGAAACCGCTGATCACTTCCCAGGCGTTGGCGGCCGATACGGTGAACACCGTGAACAGCACCAGAAAGCCGAGCACCAGCACAAGCTTGGTGGCCATCACGCGCTCGAGCATGCGGTAGATCGTCCCACCGAACACCAGCGGCACGAACGCCAGCAGGAAGATCACATACCCCAGCATTTTGACCAACTGCCACTCGGGCATGGCAAAGCCGAGCACGTACACGGAACCGGGACCGGGCAAGTGCCCCAATACGGCGGCCGCCAGCGGCACCGCGGCATTCGAGGCATTGAATGGCCAGATGGCCGCCAGATCCAGCAGGGCGTACCACACCATCCAGAAACGCGGACCGGGCCAGGTGCGCAGATAGCCGACGATGATCGACTCGCCGCAATACACGGCGTAGCGCATCATTTCCAGGTTGCAAAACACCTGGGCGATGATGCTCAAAGCGGCCAGCCACAGCAGCGTGCCACCGTATTGCGCGCTGACGGCCGGACCGAACAGCCACTCACCCGAACCGACCGAGGCCCCGGCCAACAGCACGCCAGGGCCCACCAGCCGAATCCAACTGTGCCAGCCGCGCGGCGGCGGATTCGGAAGATCGCCGACGGTCCAATCCGGCAACAGCCCGGCCTTGACACGTGCGTCGCGCGACGAAGCGGTGGAAGTATTGTGTGACTCGCTCGCCATTGTCGACCCGCCTGGAATCGACCTCAAGTGCTCGCCGCGGAAATCGGCGGCGAGCAACCAAGCGTCAACCTGTCCGCCGAATTCTTCAACGGGCCGCTATGCCGCCACGAGGCCGACCGCCCTATTAAGCGCAGGCATCAGTTCGCGAGCGAAAAGCTGCATGCTGTGCAACCAACTCTGTTTGTCGTCCCAATCGTAACTCATGAGCACCAGCGTGCCGAAGGAGCCGGTTTCGTCGATCAATCGCAACAGCCGTTGCAAGACCTCGTCGACATCGCCGGCGATGATCTGTTCTTGCATCAGGTAGTCGAGATCGCAATTGGCATCGCTCATGGTGAGGTCGCGCTTGTAGATCCTGCGCCCCAGACCTTTGTCGAACAGTCGGCCGATGTACTGGTAGTTGGTACCCAGCGAATTCTTCCGAGCCAGATCGCGCGCTTCCCTGGTCGTGTCTGCCAGAAAAATGGAGCGGGCCACGCGCCAGTTTGCTCGATTCGGTTGCCGACCGGCCTCCAGCGCGGCCGCTTCGTACGTGGCCCAGGTGTCGGCCACGACGTTGCCGGGGATCAGGCAATGCGAAAACGGCTGGTGCCCACGCCGCGCGGCCGTTTTCATGCTGGGCGAGTTGCGACTCATGCCGGGCACACAGATCGGCGGAAGCGGTTTTTGCAGCGGCTTGGGAATGAAACCGATGCCCGTCTCGACGTCGACCGTTTTCTGCAGCTTGATTTGCCAGTATTTGCCGTTGAATTCGTAGGGGGGCTCGTGCGACCACAAATACAGAATGGCCTCGATCGCTTCATCAACCATCTGGGCCGCTTGCGGCGGTTCGCAGCCGTAGAGCTCCTGATCGGACGTGACGCTGCCGGCGCCAAAGCAAAGATTCAATCGGCCTTTGGAAAGATGGTCCAACATCGCCAGGCGACAGGCAACGTGCGCCGGATGGTGTTGTTGCAGGCAGACCGGCGCGGGCCCCAGCCGAATGCGCTGCGTTTCACCAAGCGCCCGCGCGATGAAGATCTCGGGCATCACGATGTTCTCGTACTTCATCGTGTGATGCTCGCCGATCCAGAACTCGCTGAAGTCAAGCTCCTCGGCCCGCACGATCAATTCGAGATCTTCGTCGTAGCACTGCGCGACGGATTTATCGGGTGGATGAAACGGCATGATGAACATGCCGTATCGGATCGGCTGCGCGTCGGGGCTCATACGCGTCCTCTCGCAAATCAAAACGACGAGGTTGGCACTCACACCGGTCGACGGCCGACCCACGACGAAAGCTACTGGACCCAACACCCAATGTCAATCATTCAGCAGCGGGCGATCCATCTTCTTGCATTTGCCGCGCGACGCCCCTGGCCGCAGACGTGTCGACGGGCTTAGCTGCTGAATCTGCGCACTGGCATTCCGAGGACGCGTCCAATGCTTGCGATCCGCCGGCGGTCGACTTAGGATGGTCCGCGGACTGGCTGGATCTCACCCAGTGGGTGGCATGACCTATGGCGCCTCGGATGATCAGGCTGCGTTCATCATGGACAAGCCCGTTCACATTCGCGATATCTGCGCGACGATCTATCATTTGCTGGGCATCGATCCTGAAATGCCCGTGTACGATCGCGCCGATCGCCGTAGCGCAGGGCGGGCAGCCAATCCACGAAGTCTTGGCATGAAGCGCATCACGCAATCCAACTGCGATTCCAACGGGTGGGGCAACATGCAACGTCGACGATTCCAAACGGGTCGCGGGACGATCGGCGGGCTACTGACGTTGTTGCTCGTCGCCGCGCCGCTAGCGGCACTTGCGGGCGAAACGGCCCAGCAGACGAGATTCGTCGATCATTCGCTGCTGGTCGCACCGGATTATCCCTGCACGTGGCCGACCTATCCGTTTCCGCGCTTCCAACTGACGCGGCAACGAACGATCGGTCCCGACTCTGCCTATAACATCGACGTGCTGTTGATCGACGGCAACACCGGCACGCAAATGGACGTGCCGCCGCACTCGGTCGCTCGACCTGAGCTCAAGCGCGAAAAGTCCGGACAATTCGGCCTGGCGTATACCGACAAGATTGAAGCGTGGCAATTCGGCGGCGAAGCGTGCGTGGTTGACGTGCGCGATCTGCTCGACATGGCTCCCAACGGCGCCAGTCCCCTCATCACGCCCGATCGCGTGGAACGATTCGAGCAGCATCACCGCGGCCTGCGCTTTGGCGACGTGGTGCTTTTCCGCAGCGACTATACCGACCGGTACTATCGCCCGTTTCCCGAGGGCAACCGTTTCCTTGCCGATGCTTTGGATCGCAAGGCGCCGGCGTTTCCTGATCCTAATCCAGCGTGCATGGAGCTGTTGGCGAAGCGTGGCGTGATGACGCTCGGCACCGACAGCGCGAGCATGGGACCGCTGCCCGATTTGGGTGAGCCGACGCATTACGCCGGGCTCAAGCACGGCATGATTTGGACCGAAAGCGCCACGAACCTGGGCGCTTTGCCCGCCACCGGCGCCTTCTATTGCATGCTCGGACCCAAGCATCAAGGCGGTCCGTACGGCGCTACGCGTGCCTTTTCGATCGTGGGCTCGGAGCTGCCGCGGCGGCTGATCGAGTCGACAAAGAACAAGCGCGCGATCGATCTTTCGCCCACGCTGGCTGCCAATCTGCCGGTCACCACGCCCGGCGTCGGCGCGGGCCAACATCGACAAGCCTACCTCAAGGTCGATTTTCTTTACTCCGAATACCTCGACATGTGGCACCATGCGCACCTGATGGACTCGATGGCCGGAACGCACCTAGTGCCGCCGTCGTATGCGTTGCCTCCGCTCGGAGTCAAGCCGCAATATGCGCCCGAAGTGCGCGGCTGGCTGGCCGAGTACGAAGAGCGCTATGGCCCGCGCGGCGAAAGCTCAATGACGACCGAGCAAGTGCCGCTCGATTGGACGTGCGGTCCGGTGCGCGTGATCGACGTGCGCTCGCTGGTGGGCAGCACGTCGGCCAAGGACTGGCCGCTCTCGCCAGAGATCACTCCTGCCCTTGTTCAGGCCAATGAAAAACAGCACGGCGACCTCCAGCCTGGCGACGTCGTGCTATTTCAGACCGGCCATCTCGATCGAACCTTCCAGCCCCGGCCGCACGACGCTAACGTGTGGTCCGGCCCCTTGCTCGGCAAAAGTGAGGGCTGGCCTGCTCCCGGGCCGGACGCGATCGTGTACTTGAAATCCAAGGGAATTCGCTGCGTGGCCAGCGACGCTCCGGATCTCGGCGGCGTCGATCAGAAGCGCGCATTGATGACATACTGGGCTCTCGGCAGTCGCGAGATGGTCGGCGTCGAGTTCCTGCATCACGTTGGCCAGGTGCCCGCGGATGGTTATTTTTTGTTCGCACCGCTGAAGATTCGCGATTGCCACGGCGGACCCGGACGAGCAATCGTGCTGTATTGAGCGTTGGACTGCCGCGGTGTGGACGCGGAATCGCCGACTGAGCCGGATCAAAAGGTTACTCAATGATGCCAACGGCTAGATCGCCTGCCGCCGGCATGGTCGCGTTGGTCACCGGCAGCACGCAGGGACTTGGCGAGGCCATTGCCCGTGAGTTGATTGCCCAACAGATGATCGATGGCCCGGTGATCTGCGGACGGAATGACAAGCAGGGACGCCGCCTCGCGGACGAGTTTGCCGCTCTGGGGTGTCGCACCGAGTTCGTGCTGGCCGATCTGACGAAGTTGGACGATTGTGAGCGCGTTGTTGAGACCGTTCGCGGCAGCTTCGATCGCATCGACTACCTGGTAAACAGTGCTGCGACGTCCGAACGCGGCAGCATTCTGGATTCGACACCCGAGTTGTTCGAGCGGATTGTCGGACTCAATGTGCGGGCTCCCTTCTTTCTCATGCAGGGCGCGCTGAGACTGATGCTCGATCGTGGGATTCAGGGCTCGATCGTCAACATTCTCAGCATGTCCAGTCATGGCGGGCAACCGTTTCTGTGTCCCTATTCGATGTCCAAGGGCGCATTGGCCACGCTGACAAGGAATGTCGCCAATTCCGTTCTCAAAGATCGCATCCGTGTCAACGGCCTGAACCTTGGCTGGATGGATACGCCGGGCGAAGCCGCCGTTCAACAGCGATTCCACAACGCGAGCGCGCACTGGCTCGCAGAGGCGGAAAGCGCTCAGCCCTTGGGTCGCCTGGTCAAGCCGACGGAAGTCGCGCAAACCGTGGCGTTCTTGCTGTCCGAACGCTCCGGCTTGATGACCGGTGCAATCATCGACTTTGATCAGCAAGTACTCGGCACCAGTGGATCCTGACGACGTCAACACAACGGTGATTGGATGGAGCGCTCAAGAACTCAATTTCATCAAGTCTTTGCAATGCGCCTGAGACCGGTCGCCGTCGCCTGGAATTCCGCAACTTTGGCGCTGTGTATCGCGATCATTGCAACGGCGCCCGCGCGAGCGCCGGGCGCCGAGGCTGTTGCGACAGTTCCCCGCTTCGTGCTCGCATGGGGCAGTCGAGGCTCGGAGCCGGGTCAATTCGACTTCCCCATCGGCATCGCAATCAACCGCGCCGACGAGGTGTTTGTCACTGACTTCACCAACGCACGGGTGCAGAAGTTTTCCTCAGACGGCAAGTTTCTCGCCGCCTTCCCCGTCTCAGCGTTTCCGGGCGGGATCGCCTTGGATCGCGATGAAAACATCTACGTCGCTCACGCTGGCATCCCGCCTTCGCGCTATGACGAACCACGCCAGCGCGACAAGATCGCCGTCTTCTTGCCCGCGGGGAAACCGTTGCGCGAATGGGGGAAGTTTGGCAAAGGCGATGGCGAGTTCGATATGCCGGGCGGGATCGCGATTAGTCGAGACGGCCGCGTGTACGTAGCCGATCAGTGTAATCGCCGCATTCAAGTCTTCGATACCCAGGGGAAGTTTTTAGGCAAGTGGGGCCAGCAGGGTTTTCAGCCCGGCGAGTTCGGCGGAAACCCACATCCCAAAGCATTCTTCGCCGGCCCGACGTTTTTGGCCAGCGATGGCGAGGGCAATCTCTACACCACCGAAGCGCCGCTGTGCCGCGTGCAAAAGTTTGATTCGGCAGGAAAGCATCTGGCCGCCTGGGGCAGCAGTGAGGCCAAGCCCGGCGGTTTCGGCCACTACTTCACGGCCTTTCAGCGACAGAACATGCGCGGGCCCACCGGCATCTGCTTTGATGCCCAAGGCCGTCTGTGGGTCAATGCGATTGGAGGGCGGATTCAACAGTTTACCGCGGCAGGAGAGTATTTGACCGGGTTTGGCGAAGAAGGAACTGATCCCGGCAAGTTCTACGCGCCCCACGGACTGGCGATCGACAGCCACGGTTGCTTGTATGTTGTGGACGCGTTCAATCATCGAATCCAAAAGTTCGCGATCGCGCCCTGACATCAGCGCGAGTTGAAATCTGAGAACCCCCCGGCTCAGCGTCGCGTGTCGACACCGCGCATTGCCTCCTTGATCGGCATCGACTCCCCCACCTTGTGCGCATGGTATTCGTTTAGTCGCTCAAGTCACAGCGTCCACCCTTTGCGGTACTCCACGTGGACGTATTGATCGAGCTCGGGGGCATTCTTCACTTTCAGGTTCGCGCTGTCCCATGCGAGCCTTTTGCCAGGCGCCCGCAGGGCCAGCACGCCGGCCAGCGCAATCTCGGTGAGGGGACCGGCATAATCGAAATTAGACATCGGGCGTGGCCCACCCTTGCAGGCGGCGATCCATTCCTCGTAGTGGCCCGGCGAGCGCGGCATCGCCTTGGGTACTCTCATCGCTTCCTCCATCAGCCCGTTGGGCAGCAGCTCGGGCATGCCGCCATGCGATGAGTGAAACATCTTTCCCTGGCTGCCAACGTACAACACACCGTTGCCGGGCAAGCGACCGCCCGAGGGCATTTCTTCGGGCGTCGGCGGCATCAGTCCGCCTTCGTACCAGGTCATCGTCACCGGCGGCAGTTCGCCCCGTGCGGGAAATTCGTAGGTGATAGTCGAAGCAATGGGGTACGTCTCGAAATTCGGCTTGTCGTCGATGAGTGAGCCGTCGAGCGTCGACGTGGCTTCGATGGCCGTCGGCGCGCCCAACGCCAGCGCCCAAATCGGATGGTCGATGATGTGGCAACCCATGTCTCCCATGGCGCCGGTGCCGAAGTCGCGCCAGCCGCGCCAAAAATGCGGCGCATAGGCCGGATGGTAAGGCCGCTCTTGCATCGGGCCCAGCCATAAATTCCAGTCCAACGTCGAAGGCACCGGCGGAGTCTCCTTGGGCCGGCCGATGCCTTGCTTCCACAACAATCCGGCCCGATCGGACCAGGCATGGACTTCGCGCACCTCGCCAATGATGCCCGCTTGGATCCACTCGTTGGTGAGCCGGGCGCCTTCCGTGGCGTGTCCCTGATTGCCCATTTGAGTCGCGACGCCGGCCTCGTGGGCGGCCCTGGTCAGCTCGCGGCACTCGTGCAGCGTGTGTGTGAGCGGCTTCTGGCAATACACATGCTTTCCCGCGCGAATCGCGGCTATCGCGGCCACGGCGTGGATGTGGTCGGGCGTGCCGACGGTCACGGCGTCGATGTGTTTGGCCTCCTTGTCCATCATGACGCGAAAATCCTTGTAACGCCGCGCGTTGGGAAAAGCCTGAAACGAGCCGGCGGCGCGCTGATCGTCGACGTCGCACAGGGCGACGACATTGGCGCCGTTTTTGGCATGCGTGGCGATGTCGCCGCCCCCCATGCCCCCCGCGCCGATACCGGCCAGGTTAATGCGGTCGCTGGGCGCCAGAAAACCAGCGCCCCCCAGCACGTGCCGCGGCACGATCGTGAAGCCCAACGCCAAAGAACTGGTGGCGGTCAGGAACGCACGGCGCGAACCGAGCGCGGCGGAAGCTTGCTGCTTGGAAATGCTGGACATCGGATGCGCCTTTTATCTCGGATGCTGGAACGAACCGAAACCCCACTGCAGTTTATCGCCGATCTGGCCCAAAAACGACTGCCGAGCGCCCTCGATGGCGAAATCGCTCGCTCGGGGATTGGCGATGCGGCAAAGCTTGTTTCATACTGTGTGCACTAGTCGCCAAGCCAATTAAGCCGCGAGAGGAATGCAGCAATGAAGTTTCGCTGGATCGCGATATTGGGCGCTGCAATCTGCGCGGTCGCAGCATGGAGCCGGGCGGCAGAGCCGGGCGCCGTTGAAGCGAACTACTATCAACAGGGTGAACTGGCAGGATCACTGAAGAGCGATGCGCCGCTGCCATTGTACGACGCCGATCCGCAGAGCCTCGTGAATCGGCTGTTCGCTGCCTTCTACGTCCGTGCCAGCAACATTCCGACCAAGCGCGGCGGCATGCCGGTTCGCAGGATCGAAGGCGGAGACGTGATCGACTTTCTGGCCTGGACGGGCAGCGATTATTGGTCGGCGCCCGAAACGTGCCAACGCCTCGGCTCGCTGCTGGACGAATGCCTCGCCGACCCTGCGAAATTTCGTCCGGCCGATCCGCTGCGCAGAGCGATGTTGCAACGCGACCTATGGGCCCCCTTCGATTTCTTTGTCAGTGCCAACATCGCGCGGCTGGGAGACAAGGAGACGCGCCAGCGCCGCGATGCCATTTGTCGCAAGCTCGCGGTCCTCATTCGCGTGCTGACGCTTTCGCAGACCGAAATCGCAACACTGCCCGACACGTACGCTTTAGCGATCGAATCCGGACGGTTTGCCTCCGAACATGCATTCGACGCCGAGCGCGATTACCTGCCCGCGGGCCTGCTGACCGATCGGACCGAGTGGCAGGAAATCGATTTCTTTCAGCCCAGCGACATTCACGAAGACATCCAGGAACGCTTTGTGACGTTGCACACTCGCAACTACAAAGGCCGCTCTTACTTCCGCGTGTTTTACCGCTTTCCCGGCGGCAGGGAGGCGCTCGACGAGTATCTCGCTTATGTCGACGCCGAGGGGATCGATTGGAAGCGCGACGCTCAGCGAGGGTTCGCCAGCGTTCTTAGTGGCACACGGCAGGTACCCGTCGGCACGGAAGTAGCGCTCGTGCAGTCGCTGATCACGCTCGACGACCAGTTGCGGCCCACGCCCACCCCCATCGTTGAATCGGTTCGGCTGCGCGTGTTCCGCAATGTCGATGGCACGGCCCAGCCGTCGACCAACACGGGCGTCGGCATGAATGTCTCTGAATACACGCTCAAGCGACGGCTGCTCTTCGACGGACTGAGCCAGGGAGGATTAGTGCGCGAAGCGGACGACCAGCCGCTTTACCGGGTGATCTTCATGGGGGACAAAGCGCCCGATTGGGGCGACGTCGGCCGATCGTTGACCCTGGCTCAAGACTGCCGCCGCTGCCACACGGGCGCCGGCCAAATCGGCGTGCAAACGATCTTCTCGCTGGTGCACCAAGGGGGAGTTGACGCCGGCGCGCAGCTCGGAGTTGCCCACGCGTTGCCCATCGACGCGCCCAGCCCGCGTGGCGCTCGGGCCGCAATCTGGAAGAGTCGCCACGAATCCTATCGCCGTTTGCTCGACTATCTGGGCGAGTAAACCGGAGCCCAGATCCCTACTTGGTTCGTGGAGAGACTGCCATGTTGGACACCGTGCGCCCGCCAATCGCCCTGCTGCTGTTGGGTTGGCGCAAGCGCTGTTGCGGGGCTGGGATTATTCTTGCCTCGCCAGGCAATACAGCATTTCTTGCCGCCGTCCGGCGACTTGCTCGACGACGCGCATATAGATGCGGCTGCCGCAGATCGTAGTACTCCCCATTGCCTGATCGCCCAGTTGGTTCATGGCGATCTGCTCGAACTTGCCGGGGTCGGCTCGATAGACGAATGTTTCACCGCTCTCGTTCGTCGCGAAGATCGTGTCGCCCACTAACACGGGCGAGGCGCTGAACTCGCCGCCGAGCCGCCTCTTCCACTGCTCCTGTCCCGTATCGCATTTCCAACAGACAGCCACTCCCGCATCGAGAACGCCAAACAAATACCCGTCACGCGCCAAGAGCGAGGGAACATACACACGGTCGTTTGTTTCCCAGACCATTTTGCCCGATCCGTCGGCGAGCACGGCCGCCAGGTGTTTTTTTGGATAGCCCCCGCTGCAAAAGACACGCTCGCCGTCGGTGACTGTCGAGGTAACGCACTCGGTGGTTGGACCTTTGCTTTCCCAGATCGTTTTTCCGTCGAGCGGATCAAAGCTCGAAAACAGGTTGCAGCCGGTCAGGAATAACTGGTCGCGCCCCGCCACGTTCAAGATAATCGGCGAAGTGTAATTTGGTTCCTTCGGCCGATCGCGTTTCCACACGAATGCTCCCGTCCTGCGATCGAGCGCTGCAATGACGCCGCCGGCGTGACTGTCGGCCGCTGCAATGACAAGCGATTGATACACTGCCGGCGATGCACCATAGCCCTGGTGAATGATGTAGTCGCCAATCCTCGTTTGCCATCGCTGCTTGCCTTCCAGGCTGAGGGCCGTGACATGCACGGCCCCGTCATTTGCAAAATTGATGAAGACGCTTTCGCCATCGCAGGCGACCGTGCCAGACGCCCCCGTCGACTTCTCGTTCTTTCGCATCAGGCCGCCGCGATGGACTTCTGTCTGCCACAATTGCTTGCCCGTCGCTCGGTCGTAACAAACTACCGACTGGGTATTCTGCTGCTCGTCCGCGGTGGCGAGATAAACGTGCGCTCCGGCGACGGTCGGCGAGCTGTGCCCGCGTCCCCCAACGGCGCTCTTCCAAGCGACATTTTGCGACGCGCTCCACTCGGTCGGTGGATCTTGGTTGGGATTCGCGACCCCATTGCGCTCGGTCCCGCGCCACCATGGCCAGTCGGCGGCATCCACGGCGATTCGGTCGTCAACCTGTTGACAGAACGCTTGCAGTGGGAACAGCACCGCGGCGGCGGTCACGACGATGGCACTAAGGAATGATGACACGTGTTCCAACCTGCTATTTCCATGGGGTAGGCCCGGAACCGATCCCCTCGCAATGGTCATTCTAGTGACAGGCACTTTCGCGTCCCACCCACAAGTAAATGAAATCAAAGACGGGGTCGATCGCGTCGTTTCCGACGTTGAGCAAAGCAAGCGGCGTCCCAGGTGAACCCCGCCAAACTGTGCCAACCTTAACTGCTGATTGAACTGGACCAGCGACCACTGGATTCGCTGCGAACACCGCTTTCGCGGGCATCCCGAGATCGACCGCCGTCTTCGGCCCGCATTTCAAAATCCAGCCGCGCCCCTGGGCGAACTGCCGGTGCAGCTGGCAAAGTCGGCTGATCGCCGGCTCTCTTGGGGGGAGCCCAGGTGGAGAATTTTGCCGTTGCCCGACAGATGTCAGATTCCGGCCTTCACGTCCGGCCGATGAATTGGTAAAGGTCGCGTTATCGAGACAGCCTCGGCGACTTGTGCGCGCAGTGACCGGCTGTCGGTTTCCACAGGGCCCACGGTGGCCGTCAAACGCTGGGGAACATTATCATGAAACGTTGCCGATGGGCCATCGTGACAGCGGGCTTGCTGTTGCTGAGTCCCACCGCGGCCACAGCCGGCAATGGCCACGGACATGGACACGGACATGGACACGGGCACGGTGGCACGCGTTTTAGTTTCGGGTTTTATAGCGGTGGCCCGGCCTTGCCGCCGCCGGTCTACTATGCTCCTCCCCCGCCGGTCTACTACACTCCGCCACCGCCGCCGCCTGCGTATTACTATCCGGCACCGGCTTACTATTCACCGCCACCTTATTACTATGCGCCGCCGCCGCCACGGGCATACTTTGGGTTCGGCTTCTAGGCGCCTCGCACGATCTGGAATCGTGGCGCGAATCTTGCGCACTGCCTCGCGTTCATGCCGAAATTGCATGGCTTCGCGCAGAGCACAATTTCCGATCCTCAAGACTGGCCACACCGCCGCCCCGGGGCAGGTAGTCTAAGACGTGACTTCGGCTGGATTTGAATGGAGTGGGCGATACAGGACTCGAACCTGTGACCCCTAGCTTGTCGAAGTAGCGAACCAGAATTCCGGCTGTGACGATTGTTCGGAAAGGGATGAGGCACGACGGCCGGAACAGGCAGGACGCATGACGTATGCTTGCTGGGAGGCAGGTTTTTTCAGACCGGAAAACCTACCTCAGGGGGAACGCGGTCATGCACGAAATGGTAGAACGCTACGCACTGAGCAGAGACATCACGACTGGATCAGTAGAACAACTCGACTTCGCCATTCGCAGCTTCGGCAAGTTTCTCACGCGACAGCCCGTTGCTGACGATTTCCGCGACGACACGATCAATCGATTCATTCTGTGGCTGGTGTCCGAGGGCTTCGCGCACGAGACGGTGCGCAGCCGGCGGCGGGCATTACTCACACTGTGGCGGGCCGACGCAGAGGATGACTTGCTGCCGCCACCGCGAAAGGTGCGGCGCGTCAAGCCTCGGCGCGTGCTGCCGCGGGCCTGGACGGAGGGGCAGGTCGATGCGATTCTGGCGCAGTGCGACACGCTGCGCGGCCGCTTCCGCCGCCATCCAGCGATCGAGCGGCGGGCATTCGCGCGGGCCTACGTACTGGCGGCCTACGAATCGGGATTCCGCCGCAGCGACTTGTTGCGCATCCGCCGGCCGCAGATTCCCCCGAGCGGTTTGATCGTGCTCGTGCAAAGCAAGACGGGCAATGTGCATCTGGCACGCATCCGGCCCGAGACGATCGTTGCCATCGACACCATGGGCACGGCCGGCCGGGAAAACGTCTTTGGGGGCGTGGTGTCAAACCGCCGGCTGTGCCGGATGTTCACGGCCATCTTCCAGGCCGCTGGCATGCCCGAGGGGACGATGAAATGGCTGCGCCGCTCGGGCGCCACACACGTGGAAAAGGAAACGCCGGGTGCCGGCTGGCGGTTTCTTGGGCACACGTCCGATCGCGTGGCCAAGGCCAGCTACATCGACCCAACCCAAGTCGCGGCAGCTCCGTTCGTGCCTCCTCAACTGGGCCGAAAGCGAAAGACGTGAAGCCGCCCCCCATTTATTTGACACCGCGAGCAGCCACAGGTAGGGTGACTGCGGAGAAACCAATCATGTTTGCCATTCTCAAGCGTTCCACGCAGATGCCAGTCGCGCGCCGCGAGTTGGGCGTGCTGCAATCGCCCGATCGGCCCGCGATGTTCGACGACGAGCTGCTGGCCGAAATGGCGGCACACGTGCTGCTCTGCCGGCTGATGATTCCCTACGGCGATCCGAGTGCGCAGCGCGAAGCGTTCGACGTCGTGCCAGCAGACCGTTTGACGGAAGCCTCGCCATGAAATACGAAATCGTGCAAAACGGTATCGTGCGCTGGTCGGACGAGCACCACATGCTTGGCACGTCCATCACCGCGTTTGATTGCGACTTTATCGTTCGCATCGCACAGCGGCTGGTGCTGGAAGGAACGATGTGCGAAGGCAAGTTCGTCGTGCATGCGAAAGACATCGGCGGCACGGTGTTCGACGCGGTCGCGCTCAATACTGGCGAGCTACTTAGCGGCCGCCTGCGGCGCCAACGACGACGCTGGTGGAACCTGCGCTATTGGGTGCTGCGCGGGATCGAGCGCGGCCATTCTTGGCTGTCCGACCCAGAGGACGTGGCAGAATCGGTGGGGCACCCCATCCATCAGCACGCGCCGGTGCCGCCGCCCGTGCAAACCGACGCGGTGTTTGCCAGGCCGCCGCAGGTGGTGCGGCCCCCGTCAGTGCGGCGGCTCGACCGCGCGTGACGCAAACTGCTCGCACCGCCGGCATTCGGCCACGCCCGTTACCTTGCCGCCCAATTGGCATTCGCCGAACAGGCCGCAAGTGTAGATTTTATGGCGGGTTTTCTTGCCGCCGCAGCAGGCGGCCGTTGCGACGCGCGCGAGTGCGCCGATATGCCGGCAGGTAAGCGATTCGCGGGGCGTGCGCTTGGGCGCCGCAGCCGCAGCAGGCGCGCCGCATTTGCGCGTTGTTGGGCGCGGACGAAAGACGCCGCAGCGGTCGCACTTGACGCCGCCCTCGCACTCGACCCACGCGCAGAGACTTGGGTGGTTCATTATGGGCAATTGAGAACTAGCCCGCCGGTATGGGGCGGGTTTTGCGTGACCGTGCAACCCCAGCAATCCACATTGCCGTCGGCGTCCGTTACGCTCGAACTGGCCATATCGAATACCATCGAATACGTGCCCAGCAGATCGTCGCAGGTGCCGCCACCGTTCACCGAAATGTCCAATTCGCCCACGTAGTTATAGAAATGGCAGAGCGGGACCGGGGCATCGGAAGTATAGAACGCCACTTGCCCAAAGAAATAGCACTTTGGTACATCCTCGACAAGAATCGTCCGCAGCGCCAATTGATAACACAGGTGTACGCTAAAACCTTCGTTGTCGCAGCAGCCAAAATCGCCGACGCCGCCAACGTGGTTGCAGTAAAATTCAGCCCAGTCGAGGACTTCTAATTTCCAGTAGCCGAGCGCCGCGCCGGGCAACGTGTCGTGCCAATCGTCGATGTCTGCGCAGCCGGTATCCGGGTAGACAGTTTCTGAACCGACGGCCCCGCCCGTCACTTCGATATCGCCCGAAATCGTTTCGCAGATATGCCCAGTTCCGTTCAGCGACTCGAACCCGCCAGCGATACTCTCATCCAAGTAAAAGCTAGGCACACGAAAGATCATGCACAGCGGCACGGTCGGGCAGCACTCGATTACGACGCAGCAGCACGCCGGGTCCATTGCGATTTGACCATCGACGAATAGGATCTGGCCATCGAGAAATTGAATTTGCGACATCGTTTTTAATCGACGTAGAGAACCACCGTTCCGCCCTTGGCGTTGCCGGCATTTGCCACCACCAGTTGCAGCACGTCGCGCAGCTTGATCGGCGTCGTGCCGGTTGTCGTGCCATCCTTGAGCGGCACACCGGGGCAAACGTGGCTCGCGACCGAGTTCGACAAATTCGCACCTTGCCCGCCCAGCACATCGATCGCGTTTTCATCGAGCAGCGTCACATCGTAAAGCGTAGTCGGTTGCGTGCCGCCGCCGTCAGGAATGAATGCGACGCGGTGCAGCGTTCCGATGATCGCGCCAGGGAAACCCCAAACGTCGGGCGCCGCCGTAACGGAGCCAACCCCATTCGTATAGTTGCCAGACACGTCGCCAGCGGCATCGCTCAACCATGCAAAACTATACTTGCGCGAGCCCTTTTCGAGCGCCGGTAAGACCGAAGTAAGAGCGAGTGATCCAGCCATTTAACAACTCCCTATGGGGGTGTGCATTCGGTGCCTTCGTGAATTTCCACATTCTGCGTGCCGGCCGTGGCGACGAATACCTGCATGGCCACGTAGTCGGCTTGGATCGTGGTGCCGACAATTTCGATTTGCAAAATTGCCTCAGTGACCATCGTCGAGAAAACGGTTGTTGGCGAGCCGATAACCGGGGCCGCGCCAAGGTATTTAATCGTGGCGTTTTGCTTCGTAAGTGCTGTTCCCGACCAATCCACGTCATACACAACCGACGCCGTTTGCACGGATGCCACATCGACGACATTGGTCGCCGTGATCTCGCCAAGGATGTAGCCCGTTTTGACGGTCGAGTCCAACCCCGTCTCAGAGTCGAAGTCGAGATCGGATAGCCAGGTGGTGGCAGTCGCGGCAAGAATGTTGGACGGAGTGTCGCCGCCGTCGGCCAGCACCGTGAGATCCGCCACCGTCTTGACGAGCGCGTGCGTGCCCGTATCGTACGTGACGTTGGTGACGGTGCTCTGCACAACCGCCGTGAGGATCGCGTCCTCGGTCGCCGCGGCGGTGTCTTTTCCTAGGTACTTGCGCTTGTGTTCCGTGAGCGCTGGCGTGTCGAATTCCACATCGGTCACCCGCTCTAACTCATCCCACTCGACCGACATCAGCTCATAGGTCGGCGGCGAGACACTATTGTTTTCGACCACAAAGCACGTCTCGCCGTCCGTGCCTGCCCATTTCAAAGAGTTGTTGGCGGTGACGCTGCCGCTTGGCGCTGGAAGTTCGCTCATGCTCTCCAGGTTGTCAACACTGATCGTTGCCGACGCGTGTAGAAGCGTGCCGGCTAGCTGCCCCTTATAGAGCACCGTGGCCGGCTTGGGCGAGTGGCGGATGGCATAGACCGGCAACGACGGTTCAGTGCCGATCGAAAACACCTTGCGACCGATGTAGTGATCACCGACTTTGAGCGTGAGTTTGTCGCTCTGCCAACTGCCGCCGTCGCTGTTGAGAACTAACAGCCAGCAATCATCTGAGACTTCGAACGGCGTTGAGCAAGCCGAAATCGGTGCTCCATCCACAGCCATGACCTTGCCTGGCCAAAGACACGTCGACCCGTCGGCGTCTGCGCCGTAGACGCTCACGATCTCGGTTTTATCTTCCGAAGGTTGCTGAATGGTTTGCAGCAAAATGTATGCGGAACGCGTGTCATCCCACACCGCGTAGCACTCGTCGCCAGCATCTGCGCTCAATTTGAACACATTCAGAACCGACAAAGGGTCGTCCGTCGGCGGCAAACTAAACGGGAAAAACATTAAACTCGCCGGCGTATTCAGATTGACCGCAGTATCCGTGTCATCGAAAGTTGCGGCAGCAAAGCCGGTAACTAAAAACGACCGCTGATCGATGCACACCGGATGGTAGTAGCGGTTGAACGTGACGCCATCAAAGTTGTCGGAGTCAGTTTCAGTCGAGTCGAGTATGCCAAATCCATAGGCGGGTGAGATCACGTGTACGAACAGACCGTCCGCCAGCGCATAGACTGTCCCAGAGTTGCGATCTGGATCCTGCCGGTCAAGCTGCGTGCCCCAAAAGAGATCCTGAGTCGCCGTCACATATCCGCTCTCGGGCAGCACATCATCTGTCAGAAAGCGAACGGCACCCGCCGTGCTCTCGCCAACCACGCTCATGTAGTCAGGTGGTCCGACGATCGTCAATTCTGGTGCCAAGACACAGAAAACCTTGTCGCCAGATTCCGAGCACGGCACGAAGCGATCGAAGTCGCGGATTTCAAGAGCCGTCTCCGCGCCGACGAGCGGATCAACTCCCCAGAACGCGTGCAGCGGTTGGGCCAATCCAATCCAATCAATCGGCGGTCCAAGGTCAAGGATTGGCGGCGTGGAGCGCGAAAAACGCACGAAGGCGGCCAAGTGTTCCATCTCCACGATCTCATAGATCGGGATTCCTTCCTCGTCGTCGTCGTCGTGATCCGGCGGACGCACTGCCCAGCCGCGATGACCGATTCGGCCTTCCCAGTGCCGGTTGGGGCTCATATCCGCAACCAGGATTTCGGTCGACCCTAAGACCCACGTGCTCGTGCCATCGTCCCATTCGACGATCTTTGCCGTGGTTATATTGTCGCCGAATAGGGCGCGGTCTTCGGTCAACTGGAAACGGACGAGAGGCGAGTCGCTGTCGCCACTTTTGATCGCGTAAAAGTCGAGGGTAAGCCGGTCCTGAAATACCAGCACCTTGTCACCGGTGCCCAGCGTCACGTCGTTGGACCAGTTGATGACACCAGTCAGCACCGACAGATCGTCCAGTTCGACGGAACCGGTAGCTCCCGGCGCGATGGGCGATGTGATGACCGTGCCAGCATACGTGTTGTCAAAGCTCTTTTCGCCGCTCTTGATCAGATACCACTCGCCGTCATCGGCGTCTTTGTAGGCGGTCACCTTGTCGCCGAAATCCATGTCGACGTCGGACCAATTGGTGCAACTCTCCGTGTCGCCGTTGGGCAGCAGGATATTGATCGCCGCACCTGGCCCGACACCAGGCGATGGTATGGTGATGTGGTAAATCTCTGTGACGTCGCCAGGAGCAGCCTTAATCGCGTAATACAGGCCATCGAACGGATCGACGTAGACCGTGATTTTTTCGCCGGTGCCCTCGCTCGCCGCGTTGATCGTCACATCGTCTGACCAGTTGGTGGCTTCGACTTCTGCGCCGGTCGACAGCTTGACCGTGCCAGTTGCCCCGGGGGCGATCGCGTCGACGCTCTCGGAGTGCCAGATCTTGTCGACCGATTCCCCGCCCGTCTTGATGACCCACCACTTTTGCTGCGGCGGATCATAGAACGCGCCAACCTTGTCGCCGTTGGCGATCGCCGTATCCGCCGACCAGTTCTCCGCGGCCACGGTCACCCCGGCCACGGTGATCGTGCCGGTGGCACCGGCTGGAATGGCGCTGGTGGCCGTCGCCGGCCGCATCAGGCACGCCTCCATGCTGATTACTTCGAAGCGGCGATGTTCCGCCGAGTACAGCGCCCAGCCGCGCTCCCCCACGGCACCGAACGCGCGATCGAAGGCCGCGAACACTGTGATCAGCCCGCCCTGCGCCAGCGCCGCGTAGTCCGGCTCCGCGCCGCTGATCGTCCATTTGAGGATCTTGGCGTCGGCCGTCTCGCCGGGCATCAGCACCGTGTATAGCTCAAACCGCACCAGCCAGTGACCGGCGGAGCGCCCGTCTCGTTGCGTCAGTCGATCGTCGGCCATCGTTACCTCAGGCGGCGCGTTTTGCGGGTGAAGCTGGCCACATAGGCGTCGGTTTGCTTGAATTCGGCAATCGCCAGCACCAGCTTCTGCGCTTGCACGTAGTGCGTCATGCCGATGATCTGCGGAAACCGCTTGCCTTCCTCGGTGGCGCGGTTCAGCGTGAATTCGATGTTGCGGCCGGCGAGCTTCTCGATCAGGTCGCCCAGCTCGTACGCGCCAAAGTTCTCCAGGCTTTCCAGCCGCACCGTGCCAGCCAGGTGGGCCTGGTCCCAGGCCACTACCGCCTGCTGAGCAAACGCCACGAGCGCCTCGCGACCGTCCACTTGGGCGGCCTTGAGCGTCTCGTTTTGCACTTGCGAGTAGTAACGGCTGCCGGAGTGCAGCAACCGCGCGTGAAAGCCGCGGTTCACGTCCAGCACGTGGTAGTGTTCATCCACGTTCACGCTTTGGGCGAATCGCGACTCGAGGCCGCGAATGCGATCGTCGCTGGCGATCGTGGCCGTGATCCGCAGCCTGGCCGCGCCGCCTTGATCCAGGATCCAATAGGGCGGCTCCACGCCGGTGAACAGGATGCCGCACTCGTCGGTCAGTAGGCGACAGGTAAAGGTCGGATCGTCGCTGGGCAGATCGCTCCAGCCGGGCCCGCCCTCGCGCTCCGGGTCCCACCATTCGACCTTGGTACCGCCGACGTCCCCCAGCGGCTTGCCGTCAGGGCCCACGGTCAGCATCGGCTCGAACTGGCGCCGCCGGGCGACGAGCTCGCCGTGATCGCCGCCGAACGCGTCGCGGAACAGGCCCGTCAAGCCTTCGTTCGCCTTGCCGGCGGCCGCCACGTTGGTCCAGCCGCGGTTGTAATCGCCAGCCTCGTTGAGCACCCACTTCCGCCACACGTCGTGCCGCTCGGGATGCTGCTGCCAGTCCTCGCCGTCGTTGGTCAGGTCCATGACGTCCGAGTTATCGAGGTTCGCCGGCCAGCCGGGCATCAGCTCGAACGTCGCCTCCAGATAGGTGTAGTCGCCCCACGCCGCCACGGCGTTGACGGCCATCGACGCGTCGAACTGCAAGTGCGCTTCGTCGGCGAATTGCTCGCTCAGCTCCAGCTTGCTGCCGATCGGCTGCCACCGGACCGTTTTCTTTTCCCCCACGCCCCGCTGCACGATCGCCAGCTTGCGGCTATTGAGCGAGTACTCGATCTTGAACGTGAAGCCGTACGGAGCCAGCAGCTCCTCCAGCGCCTGGTTGAGATAAAGGCCCATCCGTAGGCCGTGATTTTTCAAGATCTGCGGGTCGCTCGGCAGCACGCTGGCCAGCTCTTCCGGCTGGGGATTTTGGATGAACCGCTCAATAGGGTTGCCAATGCGGCACAGCACGCGCACCGCGTCGGCCAGCGTCCAGTTGTTCACGCCGCTCTCGGTCACCCAGCCGAGTTCCCCCAGGCTGGTCACCAGGGCCTCTTGATACTCGGCGGCAAAGAACGTCTCGATCGAACCCGGATCGATGAAGATCGGCTCGTCCGGCTTGCCGTCGATCGTCGCCCGCCGCATGTTGCCGATGATGGCGCCCTTGAACTGCGGGTTGAACACGATTTCATGGTGGACGTTGGCCGGCGCTTGGGCGATCGGGCTCCACACCTGCTGAAATATGATGGGCTGGCCAAAATGCACCGGCTCCACGCGGCTCACCAGGTGCAGCGTCTCGTTTTGGTCCAGGTCGATTTCGCGGCCGGAGATCCGCCCCCAGTGGATCGGCACGCGGCGGCCGTCGACCAGCGCCACGATCGTCATTTCCCGGCCGGCCGGATGGATCGTGCCGCCGTCGGGCGTTTCCAGTTCCAGGCTGGCCAGGTCCATGGCGTGTAAGCGGGCCTTGGCGCCAATATGCCCCAAGTCGACCGCCACCACGGCATAATCCAGAAACTGCGTCCCCATCGACAGGTGCACCTCTTCCACTTGCAGCATCGTGGAAGTGAGCCCTTCCACGAGCGCCGCGTACTCGGTGGCCTGTCGCGATAATTGGTTTGCCGGCATTTTTTTTGGGTCTTACTGCTGTTCCCGCTCGAGTGCCCACTTGCGCCATAGGCCGCTGCGGGGTCGCTTGACGTTCCAGGCCAATCCGACGAGCTCCAGCAGTGCGATCAGCAGGTAGCACGGATCGAATTCCCACCAGCGATGCCAATTCGAAGCGCTGGCCGGCTCGGCGTGGTGGTTGTTGTGCCAGCCCTCGCCGCTGGACAGCAGCGCCACCAGCGGATTGTTGCGGCTGTCGTCGCCGGTCCCGTAGGTTTGATAGCCCCACACGTGCGTGAGCGAGTTGATGCTCCAGCTAATGTGCCAGACCAGTACGGTCCGCAAGAACACGCCCCACACCACCAGTCCCAGCGCGCCGCTCAGCCCGCCCCACAGCCATCCCGCCACGACATACAAAGCGGCGTGCGCGATGTAGATCGCCAGCAAGCGAGGCGCGCTTTGCAAGCGGCGATAGAACCGCTCGGCCACGACGTCGGGCGCATAGTGAGCCAGTGCATCGAGCGCACGCAGTTGTGGATTGCTCGCCAGCAGCCAGCCGACGTGGCTCCACCAGAATCCGCCGCGCGGCGTGTGCGGGTCGCCGGCGTGATCCGAGTGCTGGTGATGCAGCCGGTGCGCCGCGACCCAACCCGCCGGACCATCTTGAAAACAGCACACGCCCACCAGGGCCAACAGCCGCTCGAGCCAGCGGGGCACGCACAGGCTGCGGTGCGCCAGCAGGCGGTGATAGCCCAGGTCCAGTCCCAACGTGCCATAACACGACACGCCCAGCAGGCAGGTGGCGACGGCCGACCACGAAAACAGCGCCGGCACGCACGCCAGTAGGGCCAGCAGGTGGAAGATTACGATCGCCAGTGTGTAGCGCACGTTCATCAGCAAACCTTTACGCGCCGCTGCCAGCGTCATCGGCCACGGACAATTGATAGAAGGCCACGTAGCCATCCACCCACCAGCTCGGCGTCACGCCGTCGAGCAGGCCGGTCATGTCCGCCAGCGGCCCAGACAGGCCATCTTGCTTGCGGGCGAACCCTTCGAAGGTGCAATTATGAAAGCTGTCGTCTAAGCCGCCGTGTGGGCCGGGTGCCACATGCAACTCGCCGTGGACTTGCCCCACCATCTGATCGAGCAGGTGCAGATAGCCGGCCAGCGCCGGCCAGCTTTGAAACTGGTGAAAGATCTTGATCTCGAACGTGATCAGGCGGCCTTTGGATCCTTGCAGGATTTCGCTTTCGCCAATCACGCCGGAGTAGGCGGTGCGCTGCGCCATCAGCGCCGGCGCGCCCATCATGGGCGAGGAGTGCAGGCCGTAAATCGGTTTGCCGTCGATTTGAATCATGTGCGTATCAGCAGTACGGGCTATCCCAGGGCGGCATCGCTCAGCAGTTCAATCGCTTGCGGTCGCTGCGTCGATCGCGACAGCGGGCGTCCGCTCGGGTCGTGGACGCTGACATCCAGGTGCCCCCGTCGTTCGCTGGCCGCCAGTTGTTGCATGGCTTGGGTGGCGCGATCGAGCCGATCGTAGAGTCCCGATTGATCGCTGGGAGGCTGCGCTGGGCTGCTGGGCAGAAACGGCGCCAGCGGCCCGTCCGGCTGCACGCCGGGCGGCGGCAGCGCTGGCAGCACCGATTTCTTGGCCGCCGGCCCCGACCTGCCTCGCATCCGCGTGCCCGCGTCTTGCTGGATTTGCTCGATGAACTGCTGGAGCGTTTCTACCTGTACCTTTTCTTCCGGCGTGGCGAATCGCAGCTTTGCGTTGGTCTCATACCGGTCCCACTCTTCGTTGGAGTATGTCGGCAGCGGTGGTCCGACGAGCTTCTCGGCCCACCATTGCAGTCCCCCGGGTAGCCAGGACCGATTGCCGGGTTTGCCCGGTCCGATGGTTCGCTGGCGCAGCGCGGCGTCACCCGTTCTTTGGCCGGCGAGATTTGCACTGCCCCAACGCTTCCCGGCGGGTCCCAACACATCACCAATTGACGACCGCGCGGCCTCGATTTGCAAGCCGCGCAGTTGGTCCTCGCTGGCGCCGCTGACATTCCAGGTAGCGGCCAGATCCCGAAACTTCTGCTGCAACGACCCCGTGCCGGCGATGGTCCCAAGCTGGCTCACCAACTGCTCGACGAGACCCTGTTGCGCCTTGACGGTGTTGTTGAATTCCAAGAGCGCCAGGGTACCTTGCGAGCGGGCCACGTCCGCGGCGTAACGCCCCTGGGTCGTCGTCAACGGCCCGCGGGCGGTCTCTTCGTAGAACTTCACGGCGCCCGGCCCTTCCTCGACCAGGCCCGAAGCGGCGCCGGCCTTGATCGTTTCCGGACTGTCAGGCCGCAGGAACTTCGGCACCACCACTTGCGCGCCGGATTCGCCGATTTCCTTACCCAGGTAATCCCGGCCGAAGCGCCGCGCTTGCTTGGCAACTTCGGGATCGGCGCTGCCTACCCCCTCGAAGTAGCCGCGCATCGTCAGCCCGAACGTGTCGCGCTGGTGCGTGTACGCCAGCCGCTGTTTGGCCGTGAGCTTGTCCCAGTCGGCCGCCGAGGCGATTTCCGCCGGCGGTCGCACCTTGGCCTGAATCTTGGTGGCCGTGTAGGCGTCATTCAACTCGTCGAACATCTTGATCAGCGCCGTCGAGCTGCGGCGGCCCGACTTTTCTGCCAGCGAGGTGCTCATCGACGCCTGGTAGCCGGTCGCTTCGGCGAACGACGTGTTCAGCTTGCTCATCGCGTATTGGATGAACCGCATGTCGTACGCGGAAAACTCCTGAATCGTGCTCGAGTGGCTGGCACGAAAACCGCTGATCATGCCGCCCAGCAGCTCGCGCGGGTCCGTCGAGCCGCCGCGCAGGGCTTGCATCTGCATCACATCCACCAGCGCCCGCATCTGGTCGTCGGCCTGGTCGGACGTCCATTGCTGTTGCCCGGCGACTTCCGAGACGACGTTGACGGCGTCGTGAATCTGTGACTCGCTCAGCGCGCCGCCGCCGACGGAGAAGGCCGTTGCCATGCCCTTGAAATAATCGGCAGACGTCTTGCTGCCGCGCTTCAAGATCCCCTCGCGCGTCATACGGTCGAATTGCGGCGTCTGGCGATACGACGAGGAGACGTTGATCATCGCGTTCTGATAGTCGGGCAGCACGCCCCGCAGGCTCTGATCGGCCTGCATCCGCACGTCG
>JBBDYK010000231.1:0-5097 GCA_040901665.1 Pirellulales bacterium
TTCGGATAGCCCAGCGAGCCGAAGTGATAGCCGAGCAGGAACCGCAAGGCCGGCTCGTCCGGCTTTTCCGTGCGAGCCTTTTCCAGCACCTTGAGCTGGTTGGTGTAGTCCTCGACGTTTCCGTACAACTGCGAGTAGTTTTGCACCACCTTGGACCACTCGTCCTCGGGCAGCATCTGCATTGCCATCTGGACCGTGCCGGCGGCGGGCTCCCACTGGCCCAACTGGAACAAGCCTTGCGCCATCAGCAACACGATGGCGCCGTTGTCCGGGCTGTCTATCATGGCATGCTGCCAATTCTTGACCGCGGTGTCGTATTGACCGGCACGGAAGGCCGCTTCGCCGGCGGCGATGTAGTCGCCATCCGCTGCAGTGGCCAGTGCCGGTGCAGCCGTTGCCGGAACCGTGGTCGCTGGAACCGTAGTCGACGGCGTGGCGTTGGCGTAATACGTCACGCCGTTGCTGTAGTACGGATAGTTGTAAGCGCCGTACCCATAGCCGTAGTTGGGATACCCATAGCCGTAGTAGCCGTAATACGGATAGCCCCCTCCCCAGCCGTAGCCACCTAGGCCATAGCCAAGACCGAAACCGGTCCAGAACGGCCACCAGGAAACGTAGTTGCGTCCGTAGCCGCCATACCAGCCGCCCCAGTTCTTGCCGTAGGAGGCGTATCCGTGGTGATGGTGATGGAAGTCTCCCTTGCCGGACCACTGCTGATTGCCATTCCAGTTATTGCCATTCCAGTTGCGGCCGCCCTTCCAGTTGTCGCCGCCCGTCCAGTTACCTCCGCCCTTCCAATTATCTCCGCCGCTCCATTTGCCGCTGGACCAGTTGCCACCGGACCATTTGCCGTCAGGTCCGCCCTTGACACCAGGGCCGCCGCCATGGATTTGCGCCGCGCCACTGTTTTGAAAATTGCGCGAGACAAAATTACCCTTGGAGCCAGACTTGCCGCTGGAAAAGCCGCCGTTTGAGAAGTTGCGGCCAGAAAGGTTGTTCGATCCGATCGGGTTTGGGTTGTCGCCCCGCGAAAAGCTTGGGTTGTCGCCCCGCGAGAAGTTGGGCTTGTCGCCGCGCGAGAAGTTGGGCTTATCGCCGCCGCTAAAGTTGCGCGTGGTGAAGTTCGAGCCCTTGGAGCCGCCGTCCTGCGAGGCACCGCCGAATTTTACCGCTGGCGACTTACCGCCAGCCGAGAAATTCCGCTGCACGAAATTCGACTGCTGTGGTCCGTCGCCACCTTTGGAGAAATTCCGCTGCGGCGCGTCGCCGCCGCCACTGAAGCTGCGGGTAGCGTTCCCGCTGAAGTTCTTGAAATCGCCGCCTGACAAGCTGCGGGCGCTGCCGCCGCTGAAACTGCGGGTCGCGTTGCCGCTGTTCCCGCCGAATGACTTTGAAGGGCCCGATCCCTGGCCACCGCTGAAGCTGCGGGTGACGTTACCGCCACCTCCGCTGAAGCTCTTGGAACCACCAGGTCCTTGGGATCCGCCGCCGCCACTGAAGCTGCGCGACATGCTTCCGCCGCTGAAGCTCTTGCCGCCACCACTAGAGCTGCGAGAACTACCACCGCTAAAGCTCTTAGAGCCGCCACCTCCGCCACCGAAGCTTTTGGCGCCGCCCCCTCCGCCTCCGCCACCCTTACCGCCTCCGCCTCCGCCACCGCCCTTACCGCCGCGGGCAAATGCCGGTCCGGCCGGCGCCGCCACTAGCACCGCCATCAGCATCGCCACCAGCACGGAAGTCCAACGTCCCTTTCGCAGTCTCATGGTTCGCGCCTTTATGCTACGAACAACCGAAGATGTCGCTAGACTATTCTACGCACGCAACTGGCGATCGGCCCAAAATAAACCGAGGAATTCCGAGGTAGTACGGCGGCCGCCGATTGCTTATGCGCAACGTGCGCCCCATAGTCCGCAGGTAGTAGAGCTTCGCGCAGCACGAGTCGCCTCTGTCGCCGTCACGGTGCGAAGGCCCTTTGACGTGCGGGTGGCCATGCCGTAATAATGGTGGTTTGCCTGTCGCTCTGGCGGCCTCCGATGAGAGGCCCTCGCAATGGGGACCTGTGAACCTGGTCAGGGACGAAAGTCAGCAGCCATAAGCAGTCATCTCTTTGTGCGATGGGTCTCTCATCCGAGGCCGCGGTCCGTTCGGGGGCTCGCAGCAGCGCCTAACGTATGGAGTGGCGCACCCAGCGTGGACAGGGGTCGCCGCCCCCGTGGGGGACCGTCGATTCGGGTTGCAACTCAATGATGGAGCGCCACTTTGGCCGCATCGGACCAGGATAAGCCCGAACCTGCCTTGCCGCTGACGACCAACGCGTCGGTCGCGCAGTACGTGGTGGTCGCCCGTCGCTATCGGCCCCAGACGTTCGATGAATTGATCGGCCAGGAGCACGTGGCCCGTGCTCTGACCGGAGCGATTGCCGCCAATCGGGTCGGACATGCGTACCTGTTCACCGGGGCTCGCGGCGTGGGCAAGACCTCGGCCGCGCGGATCCTGGCCAAGGCGCTCAATTGCATCCACGGCCCTACCGCCACGCCGTGCAACCGCTGCGACATTTGCGAAAGCATCAGCGCCGGCAGCGACGTGGACGTGCTGGAGATCGACGGCGCCAGCAATCGCGGCATCGACGAAATCCGCCAGCTTCGGCAAAACGTCAGCATTCGGCCCAGTCGGGCTCGCCACAAGATCTACATCATCGACGAAGTACACATGCTCACGCGGGAGGCGTTTAACGCCTTGCTCAAGACGCTGGAAGAGCCGCCCGAGCACGTGAAGTTCATTTTCTGCACGACCGAGCCCACCAAGATTCCGATCACCATTCTGTCGCGTTGCCAGCGGTTCGACTTTGCCGGCATCGGCCAGCAGGCAATCGTTGCCCGGTTGCAACAGATCGTCGATGCCGAGGGGACCGCAGTCGAACCGGCGGCGTTAGCCATCCTGGCCCGCCGGGCCGCCGGCTCGATGCGCGACAGCCAGTCGCTATTGGAGCAGTTGCTGGCCTTTGGCGGAGCCAAGATCACCGCGGCCGACGTACACGGCATGTTGGGCACCGCCAGCGAAGCACGCATGGCCGCCCTGGTCGATCACCTGGTCGCCCACGATCCGGCTGCGGCCATTTCTGATCTGGACGCCGCGCTGATTGAAGGCGTGGAAGTCGGGCAATTGTTGGAGCAACTGCTGGGCTACTTTCGCGACACGCTGGTGGCCGCCGTCGGTTGTGCGCCCGAAACGCTGTTGCACACCTCGCCCAGCGAGCACGAGCACCTGGCCGCGGCGGGCAAGCAACTAGGCCTGGAGACGATCCTGGCTGTCTTGCAGATTCTCGATCATACGCTGTCGCGATTGCGCTATAGCACGCAGGGTCGCACGCTGGCCGAGATGGCGCTGGTGCGAATTGCCGAGCTGGAAAACCTGGCGGCGTTGAGCGAAACGATCGCCGAACTGCGGGCCGCCGGGCCGGCGAGCGGCGCCGCGACGGGCGAATCGCGCGCGGCAGCGCCCGCCACGCGAACATCGCAATCCACAACCCATGCCGCCGCGGCAAAAAAAAAAGCTGAGCCAAACGACGGCGATCCGAGCGACGAGAGCTTGCAACCGGCGGAGCGTGAGCCCCGCGTCGCGCGGCCTTTGAACGCAGAGTCCGTGCAGGATATCTGGCGGGATGCGTTGGCGAACCTTACCGATTTGTTGAGCGACAACGCCGCGCGCGCCGAAAGGGTGTCGCTGGCAGACGACGATCGACTGGTCGCCACTTTTCGGGCGAAGTATACTTCTTGCAAGACGTTTTGCGAGCGCGACGCACAGCGGGCGACGCTCGAAAACGCGCTGGCCCTCGTGGCCGGACAACCCGTCCAGGTCGAGTTTCGCGTGGTCGACGACGAACCAGCCGTCGCAGCGCCGCGGGTGGTCGTGCCGCATCGCCAGCAGATGGCCGCCATGTCGGAGCATCCGTTGGTGGTTCGCGCCGGCGAATTGTTCGGAGCTCAACTGGTGCGAGTCGACCGACCGGAAAACGAATAAGGAATAGCGCGTGCTCAAGGGTCTGGGAAATCTCGCCAACATCGCTTCGCTCATCAAGCAGGCCCAGCAAATGGGCGGCAAGATGCAGCAGATCGCCGAAACGCTCAAGGCCCGTCGGGCCGAAGGCGCCGCCGGCGGCGGGCTGGTGACGGTCGAAGTCAATGGTCTGGGCGAAATGTTGCGGCTGTCGATCGATCCGTCGCTGGCCGGCGACCGCGAGATGATCGAAGACCTGGTGCCTGCCGCCGTCAACCAGGCGCAGCAGAAGGCCAAGGAGCTGTACGCCGAGGAGATGAAATCGCTGGCCGAAGGGGTGGACATGCCGGCCTTGAACGACGTGCTGTCACAACTCTCGGGGGGGACCAGTGGTGGCCCCGTCACCTAACAGGATGCGCAAGCGTTGCTAAGCGATTCGGTCACCAGGCTGGTTGAAGAATTCGCCAAACTGCCCGGCATCGGCAAGAAATCGGCCGAACGGCTGGCTTATCACATCTTGCGGGTCCACCAATCGGAGGCGTTGGCGCTGGCGGACGCCTTGCGCGCGGTGAAAGAAAACGTGCGGTACTGCCGCAACTGCTATAATCTGACTGAGCAAGAGGAGTGCGCCATCTGTCGTGATGCGAAGCGCGATCGGACGCTGTTGTGCGTCGTCGAGCAACCCCGCGATCTGATGGCGCTGGAACAAGCCGGAACTTATCACGGGCTGTATCACGTCTTGTTGGGTCGCATTGCTCCCTTGGAAGGCGTCGGGCCGGAGCAATTGACGATCGAAGCACTGGTGGATCGGGTGCGCCAAGGAGCGTTCAAGGAAATCATCATGGCAACCAATCCGACGCTGGAAGGCGACGGCACGGCGCTATACCTGTCCAACATGCTGGCGGGGCTTCCCGTGCAGATTACCAGGCTCGCGCGGGGAATAACGACCGGCAGCGTGCTAGAATTTGCTAATAAGGAGATTCTGTCCGACGCCTTGGCGGGTCGCCAGAAGTTCTGAGCGACGCGAGATGGCCAGAGGACATTCACGAGATCGCAGCAGGACGCTGTTCGCGGGGCCTGTGTGAATAACTTAGCGGAGGG
>JBBDYK010000231.1:5107-7687 GCA_040901665.1 Pirellulales bacterium
TACACCATGCGCCCCGGTGGTCGAATCGACCGCGGGGGCAGCGATTCTCGATTGCCACATCGCTATGCGACTTTCTTTCGGTCAGGAACTGCGGCTGGTTCAGAAGCAGGTGCTCGCACCGCGGATGATCCAGTCGATGGAGATCCTGCAATTGCCGATCATGGCTTTGCAGGAGCGCATCGAGCAGGAGATCCAGGAAAACCCGGTCCTGGACATCGTCGAGGAAGACAGCGATCTGCCCGACGAGCCGGTCGACATCGAGAATCCCAACGCGCCGACCGAAGACGAGCGCGAGTTGGTGGTCGACGAGGGCAAGAACAACGAGGACGATTTCGAGCGGCTGATGAAGATGGACGAGGAGTGGCCCGACCACTTCGAGGAGCGCTCGCGCCCGTCCAGCACCCGGCTCGAGGAGGAAGGCGCCCGCAAGCACGACGCCATGGCCAACATGGTGGCGCGGCCCCAGTCGCTGCAAGACTATCTGCACGATCAACTGGGCTGGTTCAATCTGTCGCCCGAGCTGAGGGCGATGGCCGACCGCATCATTTACAACCTGGACGCCAACGGCTACCTGCAATCGCGGCTCGAGGACATCATCGATCCCACGGCGCCGGGCGACCCCTTGGCGCTGGCGCGCGAAGCGCTGGCTATCGTGCAGAAGCTCGATCCGCGCGGCGTGGCCGCCCGCGACTTGAAAGAGTGTTTGCTGCTGCAACTCACGCCGGGCATGCCGCATTGCGAGCACCTCAAAACGCTGATCACCAACCACCTGGAAGACCTGGAGCACAACCGGCTGCCGCTCATCGAGCGCAAGACCGGCTATACGATCCCCGTCATTCAAGAAACGTTGGCGGAGTTGCGCAAGCTCAATCCGAAGCCAGGCGCTAACTTCGGCGAGACCTTCGTGCCGAACGTCATTCCCGACGTGTTCGTCGAGCTCAACGACGAAGGCAACTACCAGGTGCGGCTCGAGGACGGGCGCACTCCCAAGCTGTATATCAGCCCGACGTACCGCAACATTCTGATGAGCGAAAAGGCCAACAGCGAGACGCGCGAGTACATCAAGCGCAAGATCAACTCGGCGCAGTGGCTCATCGAATCGATCGAACAGCGCCGCAACACGCTGACCCGCGTGGCCCAGGCGATCGTCGAGCACCAGACCGAGTTTCTCAACAAAGGACCCGAGTTCATCGAGCCCTTGAAGATGCAGCAAATCGCCGACAAGGTGGGCGTGCACGTAACCACGGTCAGCCGCGCCGTAGACGATAAATGGATCCAGACGCCGCGCGGGATCTTCCCGCTCAAGCGGTTCTTTTGCGGCGGCACCGTCAGCGCCGACGGCGAGGAAGTGGCCTGGGACGCCGTGCGGCTGAAGCTGCAAGAGATCATCGACCACGAAGACAAGCAGAATCCGCTCTCGGACGACGAGTTGGTGAAGGAACTTTCCAAGCACGGCCTGACCGTGGCCCGCCGCACCGTCACCAAGTATCGCAAGGCGATGAACATCGCCAGCTCGCGGCAGCGGCGCGATTGGAGCGCCGCGGCTCCCAGCGACAAGTCATCGGCGGCCGGCCAGAACGGGCACGCCGACGAGGATGCCGCTGACGAATAGGCCAGGCGGGCGTCCGTGCTCTGCCGCTGTCTTACTGCTCGATCTGGGTCGTGGGCAGCGCTTCGCGCAGTCGAGCCAGCGCCGCTGGAGTTACCTTCGTCCGCGTCAAGTCGATCCGTTCGACCACCAGCCCCGGTGACAGACCCAAGTCGTGCGGCTGCCCGAGCGTCTGGAGCCGTTCGATCAGTTGCTCGACTTCGTCGTCGGCAAGCTGCGGTCGGTGGCACTCGAGCCGCAACCCGTCGCTCCCGACGCCATGTTGCATGCCCAGCGAGGCGAGCGACTGCAATGCCGCTTCGAATCGCGCGTCTTGTCGCAGCTTGAGCGACGCCACGGCCAGCACCATGGCGATGCCAAGCGTCAGCAACAGCAGCCCGCGCAGGCCGAATTGCCAATGCGGGCGGCGCGCTTCCGCGGCGCTGGCAGACATGCTAGGTCGCTCCGTCGATGCTGCTGAAGTCGATTCGCCGGCCGCGGCGCACCTGCTCGTTGCGGCGCGCTTTGTCGATCAGTTGGGCGACGGTTTCGACTTGCTCCACGCCGCGCACGAAAAAAATGGGATCGGTGCGATCGCTGGAAGCAATCTTGATGCGGCCCACGTTGACCAGCCGGTCGAACAGCCCCTGCTCGTAGGTAACGTCGTGGACTTCGATCAGCTCGATGCGATCGGTCACGCGCGTGAGCACTCCGTGGCGATGGTAGAACATGTGGTTGGTCAGGCGATACGAGATGCCCAAGCGTCGCACAGCCAGCCGAATCGCGACCAGAATCCACAACACCCCAATGACCGCCAAGAGAAGCAGTTGCAGCCAACCGTTGGCAACGAGGAACACGGCCACCAGCAATGTGATCGAGATCACGCCCGCCAGCACCGCGGATCCGATCATGGCCTTGGGCGAGAAGCTGCCTTCCCAGAGGGTTTCCTCGGGCGTATCGACGATGCCCCGGCGGCGCGCGGTGGACGTGGG
>JBBDYK010000231.1:7697-23691 GCA_040901665.1 Pirellulales bacterium
CGTGCCGCCGCTGCTGGCGGCGGCCTCGTCCGGTGCACCGGCTCCACCAGGGGCCGTGGCCAATTGGCTGGCGGCGGTTTCAGCCGCGCCGCCCAGTTGAGGCAGCTTAGCGCCGCACTGCTGGCAAAACGTCGCGGCGTCGGGAGTCTTCGCGTCGCAAACCGGACACTTCATCGTGAGTCGCTCCGCTCTGGAACCAGATCGCCAAAACCGTGTCGCCCGAATCGCAATGCTGGCGCCGGCCATTATAGAGCCGCCGCGCAGCACGTCACTAGCGCCGCGGACTGTTTGCGCTGGCGCGACTGGCCGCAAGCGGCCTGTTGAACTCTTCAACAGGCCGCTAGGGTATTCGCCAACACGGAGTCGAGCTTGGTCCCCACGGTCGCCGATTGACGCTCGCAGCGCTGTGCGGCCGGTGGGAAGCTGCTATTATGGATGCAGTTTCCTGCCTTAGCGTCCCTCGACGGCTTCCGTGAGTCCATCGCGGGAAAACACTCGGACGGCCTTGCCATGAAGTGTCCCACTTGCGGGATCGATAACGACCGGGTCATCGACTCGCGTGCCAGTCACGACGGCTTTGCCATCCGCCGGCGGCGCGAATGCCTGGGCTGCCAGGCGCGCTATAACACGTACGAGCGCGTCGACGATCCGATCCGCTGTCCTTTCTGTCACGAGGACAATAGCCGGCTGGTCGAGCTCGACGCCAGCGAGGGCGGGTTCAGCTTGCGGCGGCATCGGGAGTGCCTTACTTGCCGTCGACCGTTTACGACGTTCGAGCGCAGCGAGGAGCGCTCGATCAAGGTGGTGAAGAAAGACGGCAGCCGCGCCCCCTTCGACCGGCAAAAGATTCGGCAGGGTTTGGAGAAGGCCTGCTGGAAGCGGCCCATCAGCGACGAGCAGATCGAGCAAGTCGTGGCGGCGGTGGAAGCCGAGATTCACTCGCAGGCCGAGCCCGAGATCGACACGGCCCAACTGGGCGAGTTGGTGATGCAACACCTCAAGGATCTCGACCAGGTGGCCTACGTCCGCTTCGCCAGCGTCTATCGCCAATTCAAGGACGTGCAGGACTTCGTCGACGAGTTGGACGGCATGCTCACGCGCACCAACGCCGCTGGAATCCGGGAGCGCGAAGTACCGGAATAGGATAGTGCTCTGTCAACGCTTGGATTTCGGATGATAGCTCGCACGCGAAGCACTAGATATTCACTTGCGGCAAAACACTTGCGCCTTTGGCGACGTTTCGCGTCACCCGAATGAATCGGGTTGACGCTCCACTAAGTTCCCCAGTCGCGTGGGTAGCGGAAGTCGCGGTCCATGGTGCGGTGGGTGAGCTTGGCGATAACTGGCAGGCGGCGCTTGTATTGATTGCGGCGGATCATTTTCAATACGCGCTCGACGAAGGCGGTGTCGAAGCCAGCTTCGATCAGTTGCGCCGGTTGCCAGCGCCGATCGACCAGTAGCACCAACAGGCGATCGACGTCGGCATAGCTGAAGCCCAACTCGCCTTCGTCGGTCTGTCCGACCCACAGATCGCCGCTGGGTTCCTTGTCCAAGATCGCCCGGGGCACGCCCAGGTGTGCCGCCAGCGAGCGCAATTGCGACTTGTACAAATCGCCGATCGGATTGATGGCCGATGCCAGGTCGCCAAACTGCGTGCCGTAGCCCAACAGCAGCTCGGTCTTGTTGCTGGTGCCGATGACCAGCCCTGCGAAGGCCGCGCTCTGGTCGTACAGCACGGTCATCCGTTCGCGGGCACACTTGTTGGCCAGCCGCATGCGCGCGGCCTGGGGAAACATCGCGAAGTAAGCATCCACCTGGGCCGTTATCGGCACATCCAAGGCCGCCAGGCCCAGGTCGTCCACTACGGCCTGGCTATCCTGGCGGGTGGCCTCGCTCGACGTCTTGTAGGGCATCGTCACGGCCAGCACGTTCTCGGCCCCCAAAGCCTTGACGGCCAGATAGGCCACGGTGCTCGAGTCGATGCCGCCGGAAAGGCCGAACACGCCGCGCTGGAAGCCGGTGCGCGTCACTTCGTTGCGGATGAAGCGCACCAGGATCTCTTCCACCAGCGCCGGGTTGATCGCCAGGTCGTCGTTCGCGGGATCAGCTTTCATAGCGCCGCCGTTTGATCCGTTCGAGTTCCTCGATCGTCAGGAGCAACTGCTCGTCGCGCCCCAGCGGCGTGATCAGCCGCTCGCGGCGCAGCTCGTGCAAGTCGCACGGCACCACGGTCAGGCATTCGTCGAACGCGGGCGCCTGGGCGATGATTCGTCCGTCCGGCCCCACGACCATGCTGTTGCCAAAGAAGCACAGGCCGTCCTCGAAGCCCACGCGATTCACCACGATCACCAGCGCGCCGAGCAACTGCGAGAACGTGCGAGCCAGGAGTTCGTAGGTCTCGGCCGTGGCGATTTTGGGCCCGGTGACGCCGCGCGCGGGGGAGTTGATCGACACGATCAGCACGTCGACTTCCTCAGCCTGCATCACCGTGGCCGCGGAAATGTGCCAGAAATCCTCACAGATCAGCATGCCCACGCGACCGAGCCGCGGCGAGTGGAAGGCCTGAAACCGCTTGCCGGGCGAGAAGTATCGCTGCTCCTCGAACAAGCCATACGTCGGCAGATACACTTTGCGATGCACGTGCAGCAGGCGACCCGCCTCGCCAAAGAAGGCCGCATTGTAGAACTGATGTCCACCGGCCTCCTCGACGAATCCTCCGACCACCGACATGGGACTGGCCGCCTCGATCAATTGCGCAATTTCCAGGCTGGTGCGGGCCAGCGCCACCTCGGGCACCATGTCGCGGAGGAAATAGCCCGTCAGCGACAACTCGGGAAAGATCACCAGGTCGGCGGCCTGCTGCCTGGCCGCTTCGATCTGCGCCAGATGTGTCTCGATGTTGCGCGGGCGGTCGCCCAACGCGGGTGCGATTTGCGCCAGTGCTACGCGCAATTCCGCGCGGCGCTCGGCCGCGACGGGTTCGGCGGCGGGCTGCGTGGGGGCATTCGTAGATTTTGCAGGAGACCTGGTGGCGGCGTGCAAGGTGGAGTCTCGTTCTCAATTTGCGGAATCGGGCCGCGGTGAATCCCTGCTGTAAGCTTCGGGCCTGCCGCGCAAAGTGTCAAGCGGCGGCCGCGACGCACGCCACCAAACGAACAGCCGCGCCGACCAATCCAGGACCGGCGCGGCTGTCATGGTGCTTCCAGGCCGATTGCTATTCGAACAAGCTGTTGGGGCGACGGCTGGTCTTTTCCTGTTTTGTTTTCGCCGGGTTGGCGTCGTACGGCGCCTCGTTCTCCTTTTCGAGCGACTTGTAGTGCGCGATGGTCCATTCGCTGGTGTGGCCGTCGTTGTCGTGGATGGCCAAGGGGCCCGACTGCTGCGTCAAATCCTGGATCGAGGTGTCGAACACTTCCTTGCCGTCAGCCCCGACGGTCCAAGCCACGCGGCCCGTTTTCTTGTCGACCGAGCCGGAGATGTTGAAATCCTTGTCGGTTTTCAGATCGCAGAAGGTTCCTCGCAACACGCCGCTCTTGGTCACGGCCAAGTGGACCATCGCCGTGGCGTCTTGCTGACCGGCAGGCGCCAGGGTGTAAACACCGAGCGTGAGAAACTGCGCGCCGCTTTCGGTATTGTCGGCGCCGATGCGAGCCAAGGCGGCGGCTTCGGTCAGAGACGGCGCGACGGCCGGTTGATCGGCCGCGCTGTCTTCGGCATCGTCGGCATACTGGCCGTCGCTGTCGGCGTCCGCGTCGGTGGCGTCGTCGTCCGCGTTTTGCTCTTCGGCAACGTTGCCATTGTCGGCCGTGTAGACGGTTTCGTTATTCTCCCAGCCGGCATTGTTCAAAGCTGACAGACCCAGCCAGGCTCCGGCAGTGCCAAGGGTGGCAAAGGCCCAGGGGTTGCCCCAGCCGTATGCGCCGTTGTTCCAACCCCAGGCGCCGCGATGATGGCCATACCAGCCGTGCGTGAAGGGCCGATCGCCGTGGTGGTGGACCGAGTGATGCACGTGATGGTGCACATGATGACCCGAATGGTGGTGCGAGCCGTGGTGGGCGTGATGTCCGCCGCCGTGATGACCGCCACTATGGTGACCGCCGCCGTGACCGCCGCGGTAGTTGAAACCGAATGCTTGCGTGGCCAGCAAGCCCGTTACCGCCATTAGCGCCACCGTGTACAACAAGAGCTTTCGCATGTGAGAGATCCTTGGAGTCTGGAAATCGAATAAAAAACAGGCGCTGCACGCCCGGCCGTCAGACCCGGGCGTGCAGGCGCCATCGTTTCACTGCAAAGATGCCGCGTTACTTTTGGTCCGGCGTTGGGTTGCCATTTTCAAATCGAGCCAGCGTGTACTGCTTCACGTCGCCGCTGGCGAATTCGAGGGCGACTTGTCCGTCGGCCTGCGTAAGGTTGTCGAGCGTCGTATCGAACACTGCTTTGCCGCCCGGTCCGATCGTCCATGCAGCGCGGCGCGACTGTTTGTCGATGGCGCCGAAAATGGTCTGCCCCTGATCGCTGATCAGGTCGCAATAAGAACCGCGCAAGATGCCGTCCTTCGTCACGGAGAGCTGCACCACGGCCGTGGCGTCGTTGTGGCCTTGGGGAGCTAACGCAAAGACGCCCAAGGGCAGGAATTGCGTGTCGTTGGGCACGTCCTTGGCGCCTGCAGCCGCCAGTTGGGCGGCATCCTGCGGCTGCTCGGGCTGCGTCGCGTCGTCGGCAGCCGGCTCTTGGTCGGTCGTGCTGTCGTCGCTGGTGTAGTACGTGCCGTCATCCGCAGCGGCATAGCCAGCGCCGATGCCCAACCAGGCTGCCGTCGCGCCAATGCCCGCCACAGCCCATGCATCGGCATGCGGATGGGTGTACTGCCACGCTCCCGGATGATCGGCGTACCAGGCCGGCGAGAACGGTTCGTTCTTCGACGAGAAGTTGGCTTGCAACTGCGAGACTTTGTTCTGCGCTCCACCGACCGCGTTGGCCTTGGTCGATTGCAATTGCTGCCCGAACATGCCCTGCGTTTTGTTGAACTGTCCGTTGGCAGCGTTGTTTCGGAGCGGGCTGTTCTCTAGCTTGGAGCCTGTGCCAAAGTTCTGGCCGCCGAACTTTTGGCCGCCGAAATTCTGGCCGGCGCCGAAGTTACCACTCGGCCGAATACCGCCGCCGGGACGCGCGCCGCCACGAAATCCACCGCCGCCGCGGGCGTCCGCGCGATTCACCGAAAAGCCCAACATCGCGACCAGGGCCAGCGCGACCCAAACGCATTTCTTCATGAGTACACCTTTGAAAGCGGGCGAGTGATGCCGTCTCGCGACGAGCGGACGCGGCCGCACCGTCGCGAGGGTTTATCGCAAGCTTAGCTCACAGGGTGTTGGGATCCGGAGAGGCCGAAAAACCCCGAGAATTCGGGCTGCCAAGGGGTGAATTGGTCGCTGCAGGCGCACACGTTGACCATAGATGAATCAAGTCAAATGCGACAGCAACGACGGCGCGACTATTTGTCTGCCATTGAGAAGCGCAACGCCGAAAGCAATTGCTGGCGCGTGGTGCGCGAATACTCGATGTCGAACCAAAGGATCTTGCCCGACGCGTCGAGCAGGTAGGTTCGCGGCAGCTTTTCCGTGGCCACGCTGGCGAAGGCCTGTCGCTCGGGATCGCTCAACTGCAAGAAATTCGCGCCCGTCTGCTGGGACAATTCCTTGGCGAGTGGGGGCGTGTCGCCGACGTTGACGCCGATCACCGCCATGCCTTGCTCACCAAATTCGCTCATGAAGCGCGACTGCATGTCGGCCAGCTCCTCGAGCGACGTGGGAAGCTTCGAGCTCCAAAAGACCACCACCGTGAGCTTTTCGCCCAACTGGTCGCCGAAGTTCTGAGACTGACCGTCCAGGTCGGACAATTCGAGCTTGGGGAATTGATCGCCCACGAGCACGCGACACGTTTTGGCGTGTTGCTCGGTGAAATGGACTTGCGGCATGCTTTGCCCGGCGTCCACAGCCACTTCCAGTGGCAAGGGGGCGGCGGAAGTCGCCGTCAGCTCGGCCGGTTCAGTGGACTTGTTGGCTATCGCGGGAGCCGGGGCGACCGCCGTGGCTGGTTGCACCTGGTCGTCTGAGATGGGCGCGGGTTCGGCAGCAGGCTGCTCCGTCGACGCGACGGCGGGCTTTGTCTCGTCGTCGGCAGCCTGCGAATTCGACGCCGGCTGTTTCGCGCATCCACCGAATAGCGCCAGCGCAATGGTCAACGCGCCAACTTGCTTCATCCACGAAAACGCTTGCATGGGTTCGATCCTTCCATCGTGTGCATTGCTTGCGAGGCCACCCTCCAGGTCGACCAAGCCGTTGAAAATGCCGTTATGACATTTTTCAACGTCGCCAAGTGCGAGCCATTGTCACCGCCGCGCTTGTCGAGGTCAACGGCCGGGGGGCGAATCCTTTCGGCGTGCTGGCAACCCCAGCTCGCGCAATTGCTTGGGCGACACCGCACTGGGCGCATCGGTCATCAGGTCCGTGGCCTTCTGAGTTTTTGGGAAGGCGATGCAATCGCGAATGTTGTCGCGTCCGCCAAACAGCATCACCATGCGATCCAGGCCTAGCGCAATGCCGCCGTGCGGAGGCGCGCCGAAACCGAGCGCGTCGAGCAGGAACCCGAATCGCTCGCGCGCTTGCTCGGGGGCGATGCCCAGCAGCGAGAACACTTGCTGCTGAACTTGCGGATCATGAATTCGGATCGTGCCGCCGCCCGCTTCGAAGCCGTTGATCACCAGGTCGTACGCCTGCGCGCGGCACTTGCCCGGATCGGTCGTCAGCAGCGACAGATCCTGCGGTCGCGGCGCAGTAAATGGGTGGTGCATCGCGGCCCAAACGTTCTCTTCGTCATCCCAGGCAAACATCGGGAACTCGACGATCCACGAGAAGCTCTTGGCGGCCGGATCGTACAGCTTCAGTTCCTCGCCGAATCGCTTGCGCAGCGCGTAGAGCGCTTTGCAGGTGACCTCGTACTTGTCCGCCACGAACAACAGCAGGTCGCCCGGGGCGGCCTGCATCCGCTGGCCAATCTTGGCGAGCAGCTCAGGGCTGAAGTTCTTGGCGATGGGAGAGGCCAGCGTGCCGTTCTCTTCCACCTTGAACCAGGCCAGGCCCTTGGCGCCGAAATCCTGCACGACGAAGTTCGTCAATTCATCGATGCCCTTGCGCGAGTACCTGGCGGCCGCGCCAATCGCATTGATGCCGCGCACGCGTCCGCCGGCGGCGGCCACTTCGCGAAAGACGCGGAACTCGGCTTCCGCAGCCAGATCCGTGAGTTCCACCAGCTCCATGCCGAACCGCAGGTCGGGCGCGTCGTGTCCGAACCGCTCCATGGCTTCGTCGTAGGTCATGCGCGGCAGCGGCAGCTTCACGTCCTGGCCCAGGATCTCCTTGGCCAGGCGCGCCACGAGCCCGTCGATCAGGCCCATGATGTCGTCGGCGTCGACAAACGACATCTCCAAATCGAGCTGGGTGAATTCCGGCTGGCGATCAGCCCGCAGGTCCTCGTCGCGAAAGCAGCGGGCGACCTGCACGTAGCGGTCGTAGCCGGCGATCATCAGGATTTGCTTGTATAGCTGCGGCGATTGCGGCAGCGCGTAGAAGTCGCCCTGGTGGACGCGACTTGGCACGAGGTAGTCGCGGGCGCCCTCGGGCGTGCTGCGGCCCAGCATGGGCGTCTCGACGTCGATGAAGTCATGCTCGTCGAAATAGCGCCGCATGGCCATGGTGATGCGGTGCCGCAGCTCGAGCGTAGCCTGCATCTCGGGGCGGCGCAGGTCGAGATAGCGGTACTTCAGCCGCAGGTCCTCGTTGGGCGTTTCGATCGAGCCCGGTTGAAACGGGGGCGTCACGCTCTTGTTGAGCAGCGCCAGCCGCTTGGGGCGCACTTCGATCTCGCCGGTGGACAGCTTGGCGTTGACGGTGCCTTCGGGCCGATGGGCAACCACGCCGGTAACGGAGATGACAAACTCGCTGCGGAGCGTGCGGGCCAGATCCTGGTTCTCGGCGCCGCTTTCCGGCCCGACGACGATTTGGGTCTTGCCATAACGATCGCGCAGGTCGAGAAACAGCCCGCCGCCGTGGTCACGGTAGCTGTCGACCCAGCCACAAAGGGTGACTTCCTGGCCAATATGCTCGGCCCGCAATTCGCCGCACGTGTGAGTACGTAACAAACGCCAGTCTCCTTGTTGCCCAAGAGGGCCGATGCGCGCCGGCCGGAAAATGAATCGCCTACCTGTCCGTAGAAAAAGCCAGCGCAGCATTGCGACTTACGTCGCAATGCTGTCATCGCATCCCTGCGATGTCGTAGCCCGATGAGTGTTTCAAAGGGCTGCTATCTTAATCTGGACAGGCCCCAGCCGGAAAGGTGAGCGGGGCAGGGGGACGTGTCGCAAGTGCAACGGGCTACCGATACTGCGGCAATAAACAAGGGCCGCCCGATGCAGGCGGCCCTTGTGGGGTTTTTGTCAGGATGGTTTGATATTGTGACGCAGTCGGCGAAACGCAGGACTAGCTGGCTGTTGAATTCTTCAACACCTAGCTGCTGCGGCGCCGCTTGTATGCGGCCAATCCCAGAACCAGTGCGCCGATGACGGCCAGCAGGCAACTGGCTGGCTCCGGCACTGGCTGGTAGGTGTAGGTAATGCTCGCGCTGGCCGCGGCCATTGTTGAAAACTGTAACACCAGGTTGCCCGCGCCACTGCCGTTTGAGGTTCCGGTGCCGGTGATGGGCAGCAGGATATTGCCAACGCCGGTAAAGGAGGGGAAGTCGATGCTGTTGCCGGTGTCGCTGTCTGAGCCCGTCAGTCCCAGATAGGACTTGCCCGAGGTGCCGCCGAAATCCGTCACGCCATCGAATGCGGTTACATTGTCGACGGTGTTGGCAACCGGGATGACCGTCGCCAGCACGTTCAAGCTTGGATCGGTCAGCGTGATGGTCGCCTGGAGGTTCATCAAGATCGTAGCGGGAGCGCCATCCAGACTCTCGAAGGCGGCGTTGCCTTCGACGTCGCCTTCCAATTCGAATGAAATGCCCGTCAATACCTGACCGGGAAATAATGCCGGATCCCACTTGGGCAGCGAAAGGAAGTCACTCCAGTTGGTGGTTGCGGGGCCAAAGGATGCGGGCCCGTAAGTGACAGTGGCCGCTTGGGCCGCCGATGCAAGCAGCAGGACTGCTAGAGTGCCGGCCGCCAAGCGGTGTGCAAGGTTCGTCATTGGGCGTTCTCCCGGTTGCGTCTTATGAATGGATCGTCTGCGATGATGGTTTGGCGCGATCTCGCTGGACGGGAGAGCGATCCCCCCGTTAGCGATCAGAGGGAGAGTGTAACTGAAAAATACTCATACTCAAGACATTTTTTTGAGGCGCGCGATTTTCTCGAAAAAACACGTGCATATACACGACATCATGGCTCAGCGTCGGCTTTGATCCGGGCGGCAAGGGACGCCACATCGACCGAGCCGCCAACCGCCACGAGCCGGCATTCGCAAAGACTGCGGAACCACGTCATCTGCCGTTTGGCCAGTTGGCGGGTGCGCAGCTTGGTCAGGGCCACGGTGTCAGCCAAGTCACGGACGCCCTGCAGATGCTCGATCACCTCGCGATATCCCACTGCCTGGGACGCGGTTCGGCTGAAACGTCGACCGCCAGTTAGCAGTCCGCGCACCTCGTCGACCAGCCCCGCTTCGAACATGGCGTCCACGCGCGCATCGATGCGGGCGGCAAGCTCGGCTCGGGGCCACTGGAGCACGAACACTCGACATGCGTCGGGCGGTCTGGCCCGATCAAATTGCTGCTGGAGCGCGGTAATCGACTGGCCGGTTTTTTCCCACACCTCCAAGGCCCGTATAATCCGTCGCGTATCACGTGGATGCAGCCGGCTTGCCGAGATAGGATCGACTTGCGCCAGCCGCGCGTGCAGCACCTGGGAGCCCTCGTTGCGTGCCAGTTCTTGCAGGCCGCGGCGCAATTCCCAATCGGCGGGCGGGCCTTCGAAAATACCCCGCAGCAGTGATTTCAGATACAGAGGTGTGCCGCCTACGAACAGCGGCGATTGACCGCGCGAGCGGATGTCGTCGACCGCGCGGTGGGCGGCGGCAACGTATTGGGCCAGGCTGTACTCCTCGTCCGGATCGATCACGTCCAACAAGTGGTGCGGCACAGCGGCTCGTTCGGCGAGCGAGGGCTTGGCCGTGCCGATTTCCATGCCGCGATAGAGGGCCATCGAATCGAGCGACACGATTTCGGCCCCAATCCTGGGCGCCAAAGCCAATGCGACCGATGTTTTGCCGCTGGCAGTCGGTCCGCTGAGAAACCAACAATCTGCGGCCAGCGAGGGTTGCGTGCTCATGAATTCGGGGACCGGTGGCGGACGCACTTCCTTGTCAGTCAGCGGTTGAGAGCCTAAATTGCCGGAGTTGCTGCCCCGCACGCCCCTTTTGCCACGAGAGCACTTGCGTGAGCGATTCGAGCTCCATTTTGGCCCAACTGATGGCCGTGATCGAGGACCGCAAGGCAAATCCGCCGGAGAAATCGTACACCACGAAGCTCTTGGCCGCCGGGGTTGAGAAGATCGGCGAAAAAATCCTGGAGGAAGCGGGCGAAGTGGTTGCAGCGGCCGCTGAACCTGGCGACGCCGGCCGGACTCATACCATCGCCGAAGCCGCCGATCTGGTCTACCACCTGTTCGTCTTGCTGGGTTACCGCGATATTCGACTGGCCGAGATCGAGGCCGAGTTGGCCGAACGGTTTGGGATCTCCGGTTTGGACGAGAAAGCCGCTCGCGGCACGCCGCCACCTACATAGCCGGCCGCAGGAGCGTAAACCATGAATAACCTGCGCATTGGCGTTCCCAGCAAAGGGCGCCTGGCCGACGTGGCCGGCGACCTGCTGAAGGCGGCCGGCCTGAGCTTTCGTCGCCAGGAACGGAGTCTGTTTGCTCGGTGCCGCGAAGTCCCGGTTGACGTCACCTTCTTGCGCACCGAGGACATCCCGGTGCTGTGCGCAGAAGGCGCCATCGACATGGGCATCACCGGCGGCGACCTGGTGGCCGAAAGCGGCGCCAAGCTGGCCAACCGGCTGGACCTGGGCGTGGGCGATTGCCGCCTGGCGGTGTGCGTTCCCGACGACAGCCCGATCACCACGCCCGCCCAACTTGACGGCCAGCGCATCGCCACCAGCTTCCCGCACGTCACCGCCACGTTTCTTGCAGGGCACAAGGCGACGGCCCATCTGGTCAATTTGTCCGGCTCAGTCGAGGTGATGATTGCTTTGGGCGTGGCCGACGCGATCGTCGATCTGGTGGAAACCGGCAGCACGCTGGCGGCCAACCGGTTGCGAATCCTGTGTGAGATCGATCGTTATCAAACCGTGCTGGTGCAAAACCTGGCCAATCGTCACGCCGAGCTGGCCGATCGCGTGGTGCGGCGCATCGAAGGCGTGGTCATCGCCCGCAGCTACTCGCTGCTGGAATACAACGTGCCTCGTGCGAAGCTGCCGCAGGCCGAGGACATCACTCCCGGATTTAACTCCCCGACGATCAGCGCTTTGGAAGATCCTGATTGGTGCGCGGTGCAGGTCATGGTCCGCCGCGCCAACGTGATCGAGATCATGGAGCGGCTCGAAGCCTTGGGCGCCTCGGCCATCTTGGAAACCGAGATTACCAACTGCCGACTGTAGGCGATCTTGTCGGCTCGCCGCGCAGATACGTTTCGACGACCCGCGACGCGCGGTCGAATAGACGTTCGTGCGGATCGCCACCGGCATCATCGATCGCTACGATCGCCAGGTTGGCCAGTTTGCCCGCTGCGAGTGTGCCGACCTCACGGTCCACGCCCAGGGCCCGAGCGCCGTTCCAAGTGCCTAGTTCCAGAACCGTGGCGGGAGAAACCTGCGGATGCCGCTCGGCCACGAATCGCATCTCCGTCCACAGATCGAGATCCGGATTCGACGCTCGGCTATCGGTCCCCAGAGCCACCGGCACGCCGCGCGCGAGCATCGCGGCCAATGGATATGGATCGTGGCCGAAGTACGCATGCGTGCGCGGGCAGTAGACCACGCTCATCGACGCGGCATGCGCCGCCAGAAACGCCTGCTCGGATTCGCTCAGATAGTTGCCGTGGATCACCAATGCCCGTGGCGCGCGGGCGAGCGCTTCCAAATACGCGAGGATAGAACCATAACGCGCATCGGCGGCGTCATTCCAGGCATTCAGTTCCACGAGCAATTCGCGGATTGGTCCCGTGCCGGCGCGCAGCAGTTCCAGCTCTTCGCGCGATTCGGCCAGGTGCATGGCCAGCGGCACGTGGTGTCGCAGTGCCAAATCGACGAGCGAATCGAGCAGCGCGGGATGGACCGTGTAGGGCGCATGAGGACTGAGCGCCGGCAGCACGTTGGGCAATGGATTGGGCGATGCGAGAAATGCCTCGGAGGCGGCGATCGCCGGGGCAATGCGATCTGGTGTGGGACCGATCGCCTCACGGAACATCACGACGTCCGGCAACGGGCAGGCAGTTGCGGCGGCAATCGCGCGCCAATCCTGCGTGGCAATGTCGCCCACGGTGGTCGTGCCGGTGCGCACGCATTCATTCAGCCCTGGCAGCACGCTCTCGCCGGCGGATGGGGAGGCGACACGACGATGGCTCATCACCTGGCGGATCCACGCAGGCAGCGTCATACCCGGCACTCCCAACGGAGCCGCCAGGTCGGCGAATTCCAGATGCGTGTGAGCGTTGACCAGCCCGGGCAGGATGGCGACGTTGCCCAGATCGCGGATATCGGCGTCAGGCGCCGCGCGACCAACCGCCACGATGCGTTGCCCCGCGATCGTGACACAACCGTCGACCATCGGCGGTGCGGCGACGGGAAAGACCAGGCGGGCTCGTAACGCAATGGGACGCGGCATAAGCCGGTCATTGTAGCCGAGTACTAGAACCCCGCCACGCTGCGTTCGCCGAGCGCCGGAGCGCCCTTAGCCCGGCAGCCAATGCGCCGATTGATGGTCGATTGCCTCTTGCAGTGACTCTTCGCGCGTTTTCGCATAGGGGAGGCGATGGAACCAAAACAGAATCGCCGTGCTGGCGGCCAGACTCACCAGCACCACGGGCCAGCGATACAAGGGCTCGTCGGCGGCGGCGTCGCGGGCCAGCCAGTGCAGCCAGTGCCCCTTGTCGGCCAGACTTTCCGAAACGTTCTTAAGCAATATCCCCAGCGAGTTGTGCGTAATGTGAAACAAAATCGCCGGCAGGATGCTGCCCGACTGAATCGCCAGAAACCCGAGCACCAAGCCGAGTGCAAACGCCACCAGCGATTGCTGGAAGATGGCGTGCGTGGCCGCGAAGAAAATGCTGCTGATGACGATGGCGGTCCACTTGTGGCCCACGTGGCGCAGACCGGACAGCACGAACCCACGGAAGGCCAACTCTTCGCACACGGCCGGCACGATGGCGATCACCAAGACCATCATTGCCAGGCTGCCCGGCGCTTCGAATAACTGGTCGAGCTGCCGCACCACTTCGGCATTGAGCGGATAAAGCCGGCTGATGACGGTTTGCAATAGGTTGATCGCGGGGTGCAGCGCCACGGCCAGCAGCACGGCGGCCGCCATCGCGCCCCACCTGGGCCAGCGCAACTGCAGCGTTTGCTTGGGGCTGCGCGTGAGCATGATGGTCATCAACAGCGCCGGTGTGGCAACGACCACCAACTGCGTGACGGCCACCAGTGAGGCAAACTCGGCAAACGTCTGCGGCGCCTTCATCGCGAAGCTGAGAAAGAAGCGGATCATGAGAATCACGATGCCGCAGAACATGGCTTCGGAGAAGCTGGGCGTGGCCTCTCGGTCGCGCAACAGATGACGAATCCACAGGCCCACGCCCCACCGCTCGCTTTCGCGAAACAACACGCTCTCTTTGTTGAACTGGTCGGTAGCCCAACGAATCGACATCCAACAACAACCGAGTGTCACCGCGGTCACGAGCGGCACGTACGGCAGCGCCGTCACGTAATCCCCTTCGAGCATGGTCCGCAGCAACAGCACCACGCCCGTGATTGGGATCAGGCTATTGCCGACGTTCAGCTCGACGCCGGGCGACATCGGCAGAATCATCAGCGGCATGGTCACCAGCACCAACGGCATCAGGTAGTACTGCCCTTCCTTGGTGCTGCGGGCAAACGCGGCCAAAGCCAGGCACAAGGCGCTGAACAGCGCCGAGACCGGTACCAGGGCCACCAGCAGCCACACGATGGCCAGTCCGGGCGGCGGCCCGAAGTCCGGCAGATGCAATTGCGTCAGGATGAACGATCCCGCGATGCCCATGCTGGCCAGGTTCAAGATGGCCGTGGCCATGCTGAACAGCATCACAGTGAGCAACTTGCCCCACACGATCTCGATGCGTTCGGCGGGACTGCTGAGCAGCGTTTCCAGCGTGCCGCGCTCCTTTTCGCCGGCACACAGATCGATGGCCGGATAGAACGCACCGGTCAGCGCCCAGATCAAGAGCACGAACGGCAGGATCTTGGACCACAGCGCCGCTTTGCGCTGGCCTTCCTCGGCCACATCGACCGTGGTGATTTCGAACGGCCTGGCGGCGGTGCGGGGAAGCTGATTCGCCTCGAGATTTCGCTGACCGATGGTTTCGCGCCACGCGTCCAACACGTCGGACACACGGCGATGCGCGGCTTTCGACGCATCCTTGGACAGGTTCGGGTAGACCTCGACCTGCGGCATGGTGGCGGATCGAGCCGTTGCGTCGCCGGCGCGAGACTCGGTCAACGATTGCCCAAAACGGACGAACTGCTGATCGAAGTTCGGCGGAAAGTAGACCACGACGTCGTAGTCGCCCGCTTGCGTGTCGTGGCGAGCCCGCTCCAACGGCGACAGTTCGCCCTGCTGCCCCGACGACGAGCCGTCCTGCCGGGTCACCACCAGCAACCGCGCGTCTTGTGGCTCTGCAAACAGATCTTGCGCAAAGTGATCGTCGACCACCAGCGGCGGCAGCCCGGGATCCTGGGGCGCGCCGATCACCAGCACTCGAATCGAGTGGGCCCGCATGAACTGCACGACCTGAAAGAAGCTCATTCCCAAGAGCGGATAGAGCAACAACGGCAGCACGGCGATCATGAAAAGCGTGCGGCGATCCCGCAATTGGTCGCGGATTTCCCGCTGCAGGATCAATCTGACGTTGGCCCAGTTCATGGCTTCCGTTCGTCGCGTCAACCGATCCGCGAATCCGCCGGTTCGTGGCGGGCGTCGTGATCGGAAATCAATTGAAAGAACAACTCTTCGAGATCCTGCTCGCCGTGCCGCTGGCGCAACTCGTCGAGCACGCCCTCGGCCAGGATGTGGCCGCGGTGCATGATGGCGATGCGATCGCACAGCTTTTCGGCCTCGCGCATGATGTGCGTGGAAAACACGATGCACTTGCCGTGCTCGCGCAGCTCGGCCACGGTCTTGAGTAGTGCCCGCGCCACCAGCACGTCGAGCCCGACGGTGGCTTCGTCGAAGATCAGCACCGGCGGATCGTGGACGATCGCGCGTGCGATCGAGACTTTCTGCCGCATGCCGGTCGACATCTTGGCTCCCAGCACGTCGCGAAACTCGCTCATCTTCAACCGCGTGAACAGCTCGTCCATGCGCTGCGCCAGCGGCTCGGCCTGCAAGCCGTAGAGCCGGCCGAAGTATTCGACCATTTCCCAAGCGGTCATGCGATCGTAGACGGCCGTATTGGCCGAGACGAAACCAATCTGATGCCGCACGAGCGAGGGCTGCGTGACCACATCGTGGCCATTGACGCTGGCCGAACCCCCGCTGGGCGAGAGCACGGTGCTCAGGATGCGCAGCAAGGTCGTCTTGCCGGCGCCATTGGGGCCCAGCAATCCGTAGATTTGGCCGGGCAGCGCGTCGAAGCTCACACCCGAGAGCGCGAAGATCTTGCCGCGCTTCAAATCGGCGTAGTACTTGGTGAGTTGGCGG
>JBBDYK010000232.1:0-23275 GCA_040901665.1 Pirellulales bacterium
CAAGTATTTCATTCCGCACATGCCGCCCGACACCGAGACGGAAGTCGTCTCGCGCACGGTGGGCCAGAATCGCATCGTTGACGAGCTGATCTTCCGCTGCACTCACACCACGCCGCTCGACTGGCTGCTGCCCGGCGTGCCTCCGACCGGTCGCCGCCTGGAGCTGGCGATCGTCGTGATCGTCACCTTCGAGAATGGCAAGATCCACCACGAGCACATCCACTGGGACCAGGCCTCCGCCCTGGTGCAAGCCGGCCTGCTCGATCCCAAGGGATTGCCGGTCGTCGGCGACGAAGCCGCGAGAAAGCTGCTCGATCCAAGAAGCGTGCCGTCGAACGAGTTGCTGAAGCGATCGGTGGTGGATGGGGAGCTGTAGGACTTCCATGCGATATCGTTGGTTGCAATTTGCAATATTAGTTGCCATTCTGGGCGGCGCGTGCGCACAAGCGCCTGCCGCCTCACCCAAGCGCGTTGCGGCCATTGTCACGGAGTATCGCCACAATTCGCATGCGGATGTGATTGTCAGCCGGATGTTGTTGACGGATACGTTGGACGGCAAGGGGAAGGAACCGCAACTGAAGCTCGCTTCGCTGTACACCGATCAGCGGCCGGCCAATGACATGAGCCGGCTGTTGGCGGCGTCGCACCAGTTTCCGGTTTATGAGTCGATCGCCGATGCGCTGACCTTGGGCACGGGCATGCTGGCCGTCGATGGCGTGCTGCTGGTGGCCGAGCACGGAGACTATCCCATGTCGCCCACCGGCAACCGGCAGTATCCCAAGCGGCGGTTCTGGGATGAGACCGTGGCCGTGTTTCGCGCCAGCGGCCGCGTCATGCCGGTGTTCATCGACAAGCACCTGGCCGACAACTGGGCCGACGCCAGGCACATTTACGACACGGCGCGGGAGCTACAGATTCCGCTGATGGCCGGCTCGAGCGTGCCGGGAACGTGGCGCAACCCGCCGGCCGCAGTTACGCCCGGAGTGAAGCTGAAAGAAATCGTGGGCATCACCTACGGCTCGACCGACGCCTATGGCTTTCATGGGCTGGAGGTCGTGCAATCGCTGGCGGAGCAGCGGGCCGGCGGCGAGACGGGCGTGCGCGCCGTGGAGTGTGCCAGCGGCGAGGCGGTCTGGAAAGCTCTGGACGATGGCTTGTTCGATCGCGCGCTGTTCGACGCCGCCTGGCTGCGCTCGCCCGGCAAACGGGAGGATCGCCCGCTGCGCGAGCTGGTGGCCGAGCCCAAGTTGATGATGCTGGAGTACAACGACGGGCTGCGGCTGTATCTGCTGGAGCTCAATGGCGCGGTCAATGCCTGGACGGCGGCGTGGCGGGAGTGCGAGCGGGTCGTGTCGACGCAGTTCGCCACGCAGGAAGCGCGGCCGGCCTATCACTTTCAGTTGCTGTTCGACGGCATCGAGCGGATGGTCCATTCGGGCAAGCCTTCGTGGGACGTCGAGCGGACGTTGTTGACCAGCGGAGCGCTTGACGCGTTGTTGCAGTCGCTGGTGGATGGTGGACGACGGATTGAAACACCCTATCTCGACGTAACGTATCGGCCGACCTGGCGTTGGAGCGAGCCGCCCGCGATGCCTCCGGGGCGGCCCTGGAACGAACAATAGCGCCGGCCGCCTGTCAGCCAAGGGACCGCCCTGTGGTGGACGGCCCCTTGGCTTCGGCGAATCGACTTGCCGGCTTGCACGGCAAGCGCGAACGTCAACTGTCGAGCGATGCGCTGCGACGGCGGCGAACCACCATGCCGACCAGAGCCACGAGTCCCATGCCGGCCATGGCCACCGCGCTGGGTTCGGGCACGGTGAGCACGAAAGAGAGATCCATCGACGCGCCGGCCAAGGGATGGCCCACCGGATAAATTAGCTCGCGCCAGAAAGTCGTGTTCGGGCCGTTGAAGCCGTTGGTGTCGGCGAAGACGGCGTCATCATTGAAGTGTTGCGGAAAATCGCGCGTCTTCCAACCGAACGAGGCCGGCACAGCGCCCAGGGTATTGAGCACGTTGGCTTGCACCTCGAACCAGTAGATGGTGCCCTGCGTTTGCACGAAGTTCTGACCGAGCGCGTCCACCAGGTTGGGGAAGTTGTACTGATAGACCTGCGTGTCGGTGCCGATGACCTGGCCAACGTTGGGATCGTAGAACCCTTCCAGGGCAGTGATCACGTTGGGGTTTACCTTGTACTGCCCGGGCTGGAAGAGACCGGTCCACAGCAATTGGTTTGGATGGCTGTACGGAGCAATCGGTCCGCCGGCCGGCTGGTCGGACCAGAAGCTGATCTTGAACTCGACGGCGCCGGGATCGGGCAGGCCCGCCGAGTTGATGGGCAACACATCGCTGAGCCACGAACCCCAGATGTGAGCGTCCGTAATGGGGCCCGACTGCGTGCAAAGGAAGTCATCGGCCAGCGTCTTCCATTGCGGGTTCGGCGTCGTATTCGGTTGGATCGTGTCCAGCACGTCCAGGCCGTTGGGACTGAGATCGGGAAGCTGAATCCATTTCGCCTTGGCCACGTCGGCCGGATTCGTGGGGCTCCAGTCGGCGGAGGCGGGAGTCGAAACGACGAACAGGGCGGTAACAAGCGCAACGGTGGCGGCAAAGTGGTAAGCCTTCATGATCACGTCTCCAAAAAGATGGTTTGGCTGCAAGTCAAATCGCATCGGCCCGCGGCATGCGCCGCGATGGCCAACAGGACCAAACATTTGCACGCGCGGGAGAACGGCGGAGGACTTTGCAGCCCTGTTGAACCGTACTTTTTGAGACGCGCCGTGCTCGTGTTCAGTAGCACCTCCAGGTTTCCGGTGAACTGTTGAAAATCCTCGCAACCATTCCATGGCGTTGGACGAGGATGAAGATATCGACGACTCGCGGCGCGCAATCGTGCACGCCGGTACTATCGTGGATGCCGCGACCGAAAGAAGGCGCCCGTCAGGGGCGCACGTCGGTCGCTAGAGACTCATTAGCGTTTCTCGTGGAAACACAGAATGAAGAAAGAGGTTTTAAAAAACGCGTTTCTCGATTGTCAGCACGGATCAATAACTTGCCGGATGCATGGCGGCGGACGATTTAAAAGCCACCTCGTTCATCAGGCTTTTGCGAATGTAGCGTGGAAAAATCGCTTGTCAAGCATCTTTTTTCCGCGAGAACGAAATTTTATTCGACCGGAAGCTCTGCATGGTGACCCGTTCGTCACCCGCGACGAGCGAGCGCAACGGTCTTCGTGAATGAAGACCCATCGCCAGGTGTGGCGAAACTGTGGTGAATTGTTACGCGCCCGCGGTGCGCGAGCCGTTGTGGGCATTCAACAGCGGCTTGAGAAACATGCCAGTCCAATTGTCGGCCAGCGCCGCGACTTCCTCGGGCGTGCCCGCGGCCACGACATATCCGCCAGCCTCGCCCCCCTCGGGCCCCAGGTCGATGACCCAATCGGCCGTCTTGATCACGTCCAGATTGTGCTCGATTACCAGCACGGAGTTGCCCAGGTCGACCAGCCGATTGAGCACGCTTAAGAGCTTTTGGATGTCGTCGAAGTGAAGTCCCGTGGTGGGCTCGTCGAGAATGTACAGGGTGCTGCCGGTTTCGACGCGTGCCAGCTCGGTCGCCAGCTTGATGCGTTGGGCTTCGCCGCCGGAGAGCGTGGTGGACGATTGTCCCAGCGTGAGATAGCCGAGACCCACTTCTTGCAAGCTGGCGAGCAAGCGAACGATTTGTGGAAAGTTTTCGAAGAACACCAGCGCGTCGTCGACGCGCAGATCGAGCACGTCGGCGATCGACAATCCACGGTAGCGCACTTCCAGTGTTTGCGGATTGAATCGCGCGCCGCCGCAGGCGGGGCATGGCACGGTCAGGTCGGGTAGAAAGTTCATCTCGATGCGGCGCACGCCCTGCCCTTGGCACTCCTCGCAACGGCCGGCTTTGACGTTGAAGCTGAAGCGGCCGGTCTTGTAGCCGCGTTGGCGCGCTTCGCGCGTGCCGGCGAACACGTGGCGGATTTCGTCGAACATGCCGGTGTAGGTGGCCGGATTGCTGCGCGGCGATCGACCGATGGGGGACTGATCCACTTGCACCAGCTTGTCGATCTGGCTGGCGCCGCGCAGGCTGCGATGCGGGCCCGGCTTGGGCCCCACGCCGCCCAAGCGCCGCGCCAGGGCGCGAGCCAGCGTCTCGTTGACGAGCGAGCTCTTGCCAGATCCGCTGACTCCGGTAACGCACACGAACACGCCCAGCGGAATGCGGGCGTCGACGTCCTTGAGATTGTTGGTCGTCGCGCCCTCGAGGGTGAGCGAGCGGGTTTTGGCGACGCGCCGTCGTTCGTGCGGCGCGTGAATGGATAACTGGCCGGACAAGTATCGCCCGGTGACCGACTCGGCGTTGGCCGCCACTTGGTCGGGCGTGCCCTGCGCGACGATGCGGCCGCCGTGCAAGCCGGCGCCCGGGCCCATGTCGATCAACCAATCGGCGGCCCGCATGATGGCTTCGTCGTGCTCGACGACCAGCACGGTGTTGCCCAGCAGTTGCAAGCGGCGCACGGCGTCGATCAGCCGCTGATTGTCGCGCTGGTGCAATCCGATCGACGGCTCGTCGAGCACGTAGCACACGCCGACCAGGCCGGAACCGATGCCGGTTGCCAGCCGCACGCGCTGCAGCTCTCCGCCCGAGAGCGTGTCGGCCGGACGATTCAGCGTGAGGTACTCGACGCCGACGTTTTCCATGTACTGGAGCCGCTGCTCGATCTCTTGCCAGATCGGCTGATAGATCGGCAGATCGCCTTTGGGCACTTGGAGTTGCGCGAACCAGGCCCGGGCCTTGCTGGCCGGCATGGCGGTGACTTCGTGGATCGCGCGGTCGTGAAAGCGGCAAGCCCTCGCCTCGGGTCGCAACCGCGCGCCGCCGCACTCCTTGCAGACCACGACGCCACGCCAGGCTTCAAGCCGCTGGCGCACGGCCGGCTTGAGCGAGGTGACGAACTCCTGTTCGAGCAGGTTGACGATGCCGATAAAGCCATTGTCGTCGCCGTGCAATAGCCGCTGACGAAAGCGCGGCGCGAGTTGCGCCAGCGGCGTATCCCAATCGAACGACGCCGTTTTCAAAAAGGGGGCCAGCGCCGACTTGCGGCGCCGCGTTTCGCCGGTCGTGCTCCCCTTCCAGGGCGCGATTGCGCCGTCGGCCAACGACAGGCTTTCGTCGGTGACGATCAGATCCGGATCGAACTGCACGCGTGAGCCCAATCCTTCGCACGCAGGGCAGGCGCCGTAGGGACTGTTGAAGCTGAAGGTGCGCGGCTCCAACTCCTCGAAGCTGGTCTTGCAATGAGGACAGGCATAGAGCGTGCTGTACAGCTTTTCGTGCCAGGCATTTTGATCGCGCGGGTCGGCCGGCGCGCCGTTTTCGCCCGGCTGGATGTAAATCACCAGGACGGCGCCTTCGCCGTGCGAAAGCGCCAGCCGCGTGCTCTCGGCCAGTCGCGCGTCGACGCCTGGACGAACGACGATACGATCGACGACGGCGTCGATGGAGTGATTTTTGCGCGGCGCCAACTCGCCCACCTGATCGACGTCGAACACTTCGCCGTCGATGCGCACGCGGACGAAGCCCGCCTTGCGGACCGCGGCCAGCACGTCCTTGTGCTGCCCCTTGCGCCCGCGCACCAGCGGCGCCATGATGATCAGCTTGGTGCCCTCGGGCAGGGCCATCAGGTCGGCGATGATCTGCTCGGGCGTTTGCTGCCGGATGGTCGCGCCGCAACTGGGACAGGCTGGCTCGCCCAGTCGTGCGTAGAGCAGGCGCAGGTAGTCGTAGATCTCGGTGACCGTGGCGACGGTGCTGCGCGGGTTCTGGCTGCCCGCGCGCTGATCGATCGAGATTGTGGGTTGCAGGCCGTCGATCAGGTCGACGTCGGGCCGCTCCAACTGGTGAAGGAACTGCCGGGCGTAGACCGACAGGCTCTCGATGTATTGCCGCTGTCCCTCGGCGAACAATGTGTCGAAGGCCAGCGAGCTCTTGCCCGAGCCACTGGGGCCAGTGATGACGATGAGTCGATCGCGGGGCAGATCGACGTCGATATTTTGCAGGTTATGGACGCGCGCGCCGCGGATCTGAATGGTCGGTGCTGGCTCCGGCTCGGAAGCGACGGGAGCCGGCCCAGCAGTATCGACGCCGCCAGCCATCCGCAACCTCAAACCGAAGTAATTGAGTCCCGTCGCGCCCCCCAGAGCCAATTCAACAATGGCCCAATCTGGCAGAGTAGCACAGAAAGCCGCGGGAGGCAAAAGCAAGGGATACGCGGATGTTCGGCTGGTCGCCCTAACCGCGCCCCAGCAACTCATCAACGGCCGTGCCGATGTCGGGGCTGGCCATCAAGGTTTCACCGACGAGGATGGCGTCGACACCGGCCGATTGCAGGCGCTCGACGTCGGCTCGCGTGCGAATGCCGCTCTCGCTGACCAGCACGCATTGATCGGGAATCCGCTCGCGCAGCCGTAACGTGTGGGCCAGATCGGTCTCGAACGTGCGCAGATCGCGGTTGTTGATGCCGATCAGCGTTGCGCCGGCGTCGAACACGCGTTGCAAGTTCTCGGGCTCGTAGAGCTCGACCAGCGGGCTCATGCCCAATGCCACGGCTTCGTTGTGCAGCTTGCGCAGGTTGCAGTTGTCCAGGCACTCGGCGATCAACAGCACGGCGTCGGCGCCGGCGGCGCGCGCCTCGAACAGTTGGTAGCTGTCGAGAATGAAGTCCTTGCGCAACACGGGCAGTTCGACGGCCGAACGCACGGCGCGCAAATAATCGAGACTGCCTTGAAAGTACTGTTCGTCGGTCAGCACGCTGATGCAACTGGCGCCGTGCCGCTCGTACGTCTGGGCGATTTCGACCGGGTTGAATTGCTCGCGGATGACTCCGCGCGAGGGGCTGGCTTTCTTGACCTCGGCGATGAGACGAATCGGTCCGCCGGCGGCCAGCGGCGCGAAAAAGTTGCGCACCGGCCCAGCCGCCGCGGCCTGCTCTCGCAGCAGGGACTCGGGACGCGCGCGCTTGGCCGCCGCGATTTCCTCGCGCTTGGTGGCCACGATTTTGTCCAGCACCGTGCTCATTGCCGTCGCGCTAGTGTTTGAAATGTCGCCGGCCGGTGAAGATCATGGGAATCTTGTGCTCGTTGCAGGCGGCGATCACTTCGTCGTCGCGGCGCGAGCCACCCGGCTGGATGATGGCCGCGATGCCGGTGGCGGCCGCCTGCTCGATCGAATCGGCAAACGGAAAGAACGCGTCCGAGGCCAGCACGCTGCCGCGGGCCCGCTCGCCGGCCTTCTTGACGGCAATGTCGACCGAATCGACGCGGCTCATTTGCCCTGCGCCCACGCCGACGACCGCGCGAGCGGTGGCCAACACGATGGCGTTGCTCTTGACGTGCCGCACGATGCTCCAGGCGAAGCGCAGATCGTTCCATTGGTCGGGTCGCGGCTCGAGCGACGTGACCAGCTTCCACTCCGATGCGGGATCTGCGTGGTGATCGCCTTGCTGAACGAGCATTCCGCCCTCGATCGGGCGAAGCTGCTGCTCTGCCGGCGGCGCGTCCAGCGGTCCGACTTTCATCAAGCGCACGTTTGCCTTCCACTTGGGGCGCGTGGTGAGGATCTCCAGCGCCGCGGGTTCGAAGTCGGGCGCGACGATCGCCTCGACGAACAAGCCCGGCTCCGAGAGCAACTCGGCCGTCGGCACGTCGAGCGCGCGATTGAAACCCAGCACCGAGCCGAACGCGCTTAGCGGATCGCCGGCCATTGCCGCGCGCGTGGCCGCAAGGAGCGTTTCGGCCGTGGCCGCGCCGCACGGATTGTTGTGCTTGATGACGACGGCGGCCGGTTCGGCAAACGAGCGCGCGATCGCCAGAGCGCTGTCCAGGTCGAGCAGGTTGTTGTAGGAAAGTTCCTTGCCGGCCAGTTGCTGCGCCGCCACCAGGTTGGCCCGGCTGGCCGCGTCGGGCTCGGCATAGAGGGCGGCCTGCTGGTGCGGGTTCTCGCCATAGCGCAACACCTCGCGCCGGCGCAGCTCCAAGTGCAAATGCCTGGGGAACAGGCCGGCTTGGGTCTGGCCGGCCAGGTAGTCGGCAATGGCCGCATCGTAGCGGCCAGTGCGGCCGAAGGCGCTGCGCGCCAGGTCGCGGCGCAACTCGAGCGTCGTGCAACCATGGGCTTGAATTTGCTCCAGTATCTCCCCGTATTGCGCCGGATCAGTGGCAACGGTGATGAAGGCCTGATTCTTGGCCGCCGCTCGGATCAAGCTCGGACCGCCGATATCGATCTGCTCGATCGCCTCTTCCAGGCCGACGTCGGGCCGGGCCACCGTCGCCTCGAACGGATAAAGATTCACCACCACCAATTCGAACGTCACGATGCCGTGCTCGGCCAGCGCGGCCAGGTCGTCAGTCCGATCGTGGCGGGCGAGGATGCCGCCGTGGATGCGCGGGTGCAGCGTTTTGACGCGGCCGTCGAGCATCTCGGGAAAACCGGTGTACTCGGCGACGTCGCGGACTTTGAGTCCCTCGGACTCGAGAAAGCGGCGCGTGCCGCCGGTGCTATAGAGCTCGACGCCCGCGGCGGCCAATCCTTCGGCGAAACCGCCCAGACCCAGCTTGTCGCTGACGCTAATCAAGGCACGTTTGATGGGAGGCGAATGCAACGTCACCGATGTCGTTCCTTCCAGCTAATGACGCACGACTGCGACGGTGTCGCGAGCAACGACGCTTGGCGAACACACCTACATTGAATTCTCGGTCGAGACTCGACCGCCCAACGCGTCCGCCGCATCGACGGGGCGCTGCGACAGTGGCGCCCGATTACGCCAGCTCACGTCGGCGCCCGAGTGGGGCCAGATTTCATGGCGGAGTTGTCGCGCGTCGCTTGTCCGAGTGCACATCGGCCAGCCAGTGCCCGGTCGACGCCCGTTAGTTTCCAGAAACGGCGGCGGAGCGTCAACTCCCCTGGTCACGCTGCGCACCAGCGTTGCATCTCGGTGGAGGTTGCCGGCACTAGGGAGTGGCGAACGGATCGTCCGCATCCGGTTCGGCCGGCGTCACAGGATTCTCTTCGCTAAAGGGAGAATCACTCGGCTCGCCTTCCGGCGATGGTGTAGATTCCGGCGTCGTTTCGGGCGGTGTCTCTTCGACCGGCGCGTCGGATCGGTCTCTCAATTTTGGTTTTTCAATCACATGTGGGGCGGGAGGAACGTGCAGCACGGGCGTCTGCTGCCTCAATTCGTGCAGGCATTGCACGGCGCCGGTTGCTCCCACCAGGTAAATCCGGTCGCTATGGGGGTTCGTCAATGTGATGGCCACGTCGACCAGCGGCATGGATGCCAACCGCGTGCCCGTTGCAATGTCGAGCACAACCAACTGCCCCACCCTGTCGACGGCGTACAGCCGCGACGCGCCGGCGGCCAGGAACCGGGCGATGCCGGGAGCGACCCACAGCTCGCGCGCGGCCTCGGCGTCGAGACAAGTCATGCCGCGCGTGCGCGAGGTCACGAACACGTTGCTCTGAATTGCAACCGGCGGCTCGTCGATGGGGTCGCCAATTGAGAATTTCCAATGAATGCGAGCGCTGGCCTCGTCCACCGCGTAGACGAAACCATTGAGACTGCCGGCGTAGAGATTCGGTGTCCAATAGCCCGGGCGGGCATGAATCGGGTCGTTCGTCTCTAGCCGGTAGCGCACGCCGTCGCCGTTAGGATCGGCCACGTAGAAGTATCCCAACTCAGTCGTCCAGCTCACCGTCTGCGGAGTCGTCATCGGCGAATTCAGCACGTCGCCCGCGGATTTGTACACCCAGGGCGAAAACCGAGTGCTGCCGTCGAGCGCATAGCCCTCGACGCGTCCGTCGATCATCGGCACGAAGGCATAGGTTTCACTAACGGCCGGGCCTGCGCCGGGCACACCGACCAGTTGTCGATTCCAAAGCTCGACGCCGGTGAGGCGCTCCAGCGCGTGCAGTCGGGAGCCATTGATCACGGCAACGTAGTCCTTGTTGGCGGCCGCCTCGCTGGTCCAGCGCCCGCGCGGTCCCACTTGCCGGGCCCACAGCGAGCGACCGGTTTCCGCGTCGAGCGCCGTCAGCATGCCGCCGGTTGTCTGCGCCAGCACCACGCCCTCGAAATAGTGAATGTGATTGACCGGACCGGTGGATTGCAGCGAGCCGACTTGAGCGTACCACGCCCGAGTCAAGCCGCAGCGTACCGCCTGCGACTGGGGCACCAGCACTGCAGCCGGCAGCAAGGGCGCCATGGCAACCAGCACCAGCGAAATTCGAGTTGTCCACGCCAGACACCACCGCACCATGCGATCTCCCCGTGCTTGATTCCCATCCTGGCGCCAATCCCCGCATGGACGCTTTGGCCCGGCGGGAGGCAGGATCCATCATAGTCCACCGTCTTGCGGATTGCTCGCCGTGTTCCCGCATTTTCCAGTCGCTAACGCTAGCGGTCAGCGCGGCCGCGGCAGAACTTGCCGAGCGTTGGGTAGACCGACGCGGCCACGATTTCCTACCATGGGGACAGTTCGGCCCCGGAACAAGGTAACCGCGTCTGGTGAATGACCCATGGCTGACGAGCCCACTATTCTGCAAGAAGTGCTGGGCTACCTGAATTTTTCGTCCGGAAAACCCGATCCGCGCCTGCTGTGCAATCTCAATGCGCTGTATGCGTTCTTGGAGTCTGCTGAGCCTGCGGCCGGGGCCGAGACGCCCACCATGCGGATCGTGCGCGAGCGCTTGCAAGCGCGACTTGACGAACTGGCCGGCACGCCCGGAGCCTTTCAAGACGTGGAGCAAGGCCGAGCCGTCTTGCCGCTGGTGTTCGACGAACTGCCGGCCCGCTATCGGCAATTCCACCGGGACCTGCTGTTTCACGAGAGCGACGCTGAAATCTGGCGCCCATTTTTCCTCGGCCGCGCCTGCGAAGCCGTGTTGGCGCAAGGGCCACCCTGGGACGAGACGGACCGCATCCTCGGCGGCGCAGTGGAGCTCCTGAACGACTACGTGGGCCATCGGCCGGTCGCAGTGCTGCACACCTCGCAGCGGATCGAGCCCTATTCGCACGAATGGCTGCGACCGGTGCCGCTGTACGTCCGCGAGGCAGGCTTGGCCGTGGGACGCTACTCCGAGCTGATCCGCCGGGCGCTCGATATCCTGCAGGCGACCGATGCGGCGCTGTTGCGCGAGGCGCAGTTCGACCTGGCGCGGCTCGACGAATTGGCGCTCGATCCGCGAGCATACGATTTCGATCATCCCGTGAATAAGCGTCCCAACTATCACTTCGGCCAATGGGATCCGCACCATATCGACGGCCGGGGCTGCTACGATCGTTTCGTCGTGCAGCAAGTGACACTCGATGTGTTGCTGGAGCGAGTCGAGAACCCTGGTGACTTACCGCCCGACGAGCTGCTGTCAGAGGCTGCCGCAGTGCTTGCCGGCACCATGCTGATGGCCTCGGGCACGAGCGGCGCGGGGCCCGATGCCCACGACTCGGCGACGACGCTCGGCACGCTGTTGCCGCGGATCGCAGCTTATCGCGACGCGTTCTACGAGTCGTACATCGGCAGGCAGTCGGGGGTGCACGGTGAGCGTCTGCGCGCCGAAGCCGACGCCGGCAAACAACCGCTGGCCGGCGCACGCCAACACCTCAATCAACAATTGGCGCGGCGCCGCGCTTCGCAGCTCGAACACTTGCACCTGGCGTTGCTGTTTGCGCGCATCGGCTTTCCGGACGCGGCCTTGCGGCAGGCGCGGGTCGTGCCAGTGCCTTCGGCGCGCATCGCCTGCGAGATTCAATGTCGACTGACCGCCGGGCACCAGGCGATCGAAGCCGGCGAGCTTGCGCGGGTGGCCGAGATGCTGGCCGAGATTGAAGACTTTCTGCACCGCGGAATCGAATGCGGCGCGCTGGCCGATCCCTGGAGCATTCTGGGCTTTCAAGGACAGTTCAGCCTGTTCCCGGCGCCCGAGAACAGCGTGCCGGACCATCGCATCGATCAGCTTGTCGAGCTGATGGAGCAGATCGTGGCCCTCTATGCGCGGCTGTGGAGCGAGGCGGCCGGCGGCCAACACGGCGGGCTGACCGCGCGTCTTTCGCGCGACATGCAGGTCCTGACACAATGGTGGGACCGGTTCGCGCCCAATAGTGTCGAGAGCATCGAGTCGTTCAGCGGCGCCGAAGCCTTCGATTCGGCGCGCGAGGTGGCGGGAGCGCTAGCCGATTTTCGCAAAGCGGGCGCCGCCGCGGGCGATATCGGTTTTTGGCGACAGCACGTGGCACACTTCAATTCGCCCAAGGCCTATGCGCTGGTCGTCGGCGCGCTGTTGGAGAAGCCGGACCTGGTGGCCGCCATGGCCCTGCTGATGCAATGGCTTAGCCAGGCCGGGGTAATTCCGCTCAAGCAGGGAGAGTATTCGTTTCATACGTTGACCGAGCGCTGGCTGGCCGAGGTGTTCGGTGAGGAGGAAATCCAGGCCGGCGTCGCCGCGCGCCAGCGCGAACCGCTGGTCCGCCGTTTCTTCGAGTTGCTGGAGGCAAACGCGGAGGATTTCTGGCAAGTTCCCGAATTGGACCTGCTGGGCGGCATTGCCAATGGCGGCGCGCTCGACGACCTCGACGACCTTGACGACCTCGACGACCTCGACGACGCGGACGACAGCGACGGCGAGGACGAACAGGACGAGCACGATGACGAGGTCGACGAAGACGACGAAGACGACGAGGAGGCAGAATCCGGTGGCTTGTATAGCGCCGCGTACGACGAAGTCGTGTATGTCGACAGCACGGCTGACGGGGTCGAGGCAGACATGCTTGAAGCAGGCGGTCCGGCGGCCACGGATTTCGAGCTGGATCTCGAAGCACGCCGGGTCAGCGACCGGCTGGCGTTCTTGCGGACCGCGGCCAGTTTGTGGAAAAGCGCCGCCCTGCCGCGCGCACCCGGTGCCGGCTCGTTGATGCCTGTCGAAGTCTTGCAGCAATGGCTCGCACAGGCGGGGACTCACCAGAAGCAGCTCGTCAGGTTGCTAGCCAGCGTCGACGCGCGGCGCATTCCTGCGCCCACTGCCAGTCGCGAGTCGCTGTTGGAATTCGATCGGCGTCGCTCGGTCAAGGAGACGCTGGTGGAGAAGATCGTGGTCACGGCCATCGAAACGACCGGCGCCGCCCGCGCTGTGCGCGCGGCGCTGTCGTGCGAAACGTCCACCCGGTCGTGCGACAAGCGGGCCGATGGCGACCTGCTCGATGAGCTCTTGGCGGCCATCGTACACTCGGATGCCGAGGGCGCCCGCCAGTGTTGGCCGGCGTTTCTGGAATACGTGCGCACCAGGCCGATCCTTTATGTGCCCTTGTCCAAGGGAGGCGACCCGACGCGGCTGGCCGAAGCGCGCATGTTGCAACAGACCTTGCGCGATCTGGTGGCGTGGTTGCCGCGGCTGGGCCTGCTGCGAGAAGCTTGCCAACTTATCGAGACTGCGCGGCTGATGGAGTCCGCCAATCCCGTCGGCGCCGGGGCCATCAGCGAATACGACCGGCTATTCAATGCCGGTTACGAGGCGCTGGTCGAGTCGTTGGTCGACGTGTCGGCCGACTGGGGCCATGGTGATGCTGAAAAGGCCGACGGGCTGCTGGTCGAAGCGCTCGAGCAACTGACCGAGGCGCTATTGCGTCAATGGCTGGCCCACAGCCGCACGTTGCGCTTGAGCGTGCTGGAGCGCATCAGCAATGAAAAGGCGTGGCGGGCCCTGATCGCCTTTATCGAACGCTACGGCCGCGATTTGTTCACTCAACGCTTCCTGCACTTGGGCAATCTGAGGGCCATCTTGCACCAGGGCGTCGATACCTGGCTGGCGCAGCTCGAACTTCAGCCCGACGAGGATGATCGGCTGCTGGTGCTCGACGACTTGGAGACGAAGATGCCGCGCGCCGAAGCGGTCAAGCACCTGAGCTTGATCATCGAGGCCATCGTCGAGAACTATGCCGAGTATCGCGACTACAACAGCACGACGACGCAATCGGACCGGGGCGATTTGCTCTACACGCTGCTCGATTTTCTCCGGCTGCGCGTACACTACGATCGCGTGGCCTGGCACTTGAAGCCCGTGCTGGCGGCGCATGCCATCCTGATGCGGCGGGGGCGCAACGGCGCCGCGGAATCGTGGCGCCGCGCGCTGGCCGACCGAACTGGCGAGCTGGCCGACACGCTGCTGAATCGCTACCAGGAGTTGCGCAAGAAATACGCCATGCGGTTGCCCACGGTGGGCGATCGCGTGGGCGAGCGGTTCACACGTCCGCTGGCGGTCGACCGCGTGCGGGCGCTTGTCAAGCCCGCGATGGACGAAGCGAGCGGCGACGCGCGCTTCTCGGGCAAAACCGCTCCGGCATTCGAGCTGTTGGAACAGGAAACGGAAGAACTGGCGCAGGAGCCGACCGGCGTGGGGCTGGACGTGCCGCCCTGGCTGGCGGCATTGGAGCAGGAGGTCGATCAAGAGCGCCGCAGCCGCTCGCTCCTCGATCCTCCCGCGGCCTGGCGCGTATCGTTGCTACAATCGCCGTTGTCGGTCGACGAGGTGCAACGTCAACTGACGGGGTGGGAACAGCATCCGCACTAGCCGTCTTCTTCGCGGATGCGTACCTACATACCAAAGCGATTCCGGTTACAGAATCGGCACTCCATTAAACACCAGATTCGTCGGTCCCTCCTCGACGTCGCCAGTGGCGCCCTGGAAGCCGAACGACACAGTGCCGCCGTTTTTCGAGATCTTCCGGTTCCATGATGCGGCACGGATCACGTAGTGATCTCCCACGTGGCTGACGATGGTCGCATTCCAGATATTGGTAATCTGGCGATCGAAGTCGAATTCGATCGTCCAGTCGTCGACGTTGGTCGCTGCGTGGTTCGTGATCGTGATACCTGCCACGAAACCCGATCCCCAGTCGTCGCTGACGGCGAAGTTGGCGGTCACGCCGGTTGCCGGGATGTCGTTGTCCAGAATGGTGGCAGTGCCCAGAGCTTTCGTCAGCGTGGCGCCGGTGGGATTCGACAGCACCACGCGCAGCGTTTCGCTCGACTCCGCGCGGGTATCGCCGACGATCGGCACCACGACGGTCAGGCTGGTCATGCCCGGCGCAAACGACAGCACGCCACTGGCAGCCAGAAAATCCTCGCCCGGTTGCGCCGTCTCGCCGAGCGTGGCATAGTTCACGGTCACTGTCTGGTTGGCGGCGCCAGATAGCGACACGGTAAAGACAGCTTCGTTCGCTTGCGCATCTCCTTCGGTCACCGTGACGTCCGCGATCGAGAGCGTGGGCAGTTGTGTCGGGCCACCGCGATCAGCGATCGTGCCGGTTCCCTGTGCGTCGACCAGCGTGCCGTTCTGCGCGCTCGCTAGTCGAACGCCGAACGTTTCGTCGCCCTCGGTCAGACTGTCGGCAAGTACCGCGATTGACAAAATCTTTCTAGTTTCGCCCGGCGCGAAGGTGAGTGTGCCGGCCGACGCTGTATAATCCGCTCCGGCAGTCGCGGTGCCATTGGATGTACTGTACGAAACCGTTACGGGCTTTCCGCTCGGCGCTGAGAGTGAAACGGTGAACTCGGCCGATTGCGTGGCGGCGACGTCGGCCAGCTCGAATTGAATCGGCTCGAGCGTTTCAACCTTGTTCCGATGGACGGTTCTCCAATCATCCTGCAGGATGCCGCCCGTGTCGCCCGAGTTTGGATTCCAGGACCAGTAAGTCCAACTCGGTCCGAGCTGGCTGCCGGCAAGATCCGACTGGCCGTCGCCGTTCAGATCGCCGTTCAGGTACTCGGCAATCGCGTCGAACCACAACTGGTCGGAAGCGGTGGCAAGCTTGCTGCCGAACTCGCCGAGCATGATCGGGGCGATGTCCTCGCGGAACAGATAGCCCCAATTCCGATCCCAGACATCCGGCAGATTGTTGGGATAGTTGGCGGCACTGAACCACGATTGAGGATACACCGAGGCGGGGTAGTCGTGCGGAGAATAAACGAGGCGTCCAGGAACGTTCAGCCGCACGGGGTAATCGCGCGCATTGGAGAGGTTGCCGCCCCACCAATACGATCCGGAACTGCCCGATTCGACGCCTTCGACGAGTATCAGCCAAGCGGGATTGACCGCCAGAATGGCGTTACCGGCGCGTTCGGCGGCCAGCCGCCAATCGTTGGCGGATCCGCTGCCCCAACCGGCGGGGCCGTGTGGTTCGTTGTGCAAATCGGCGCCGATCACAGTCGGGTTGCCGGCATAGCGCGCCGCCAGCATCTTCCAATCTTCGATCCAGCGCGATTCCGGATAGGCGCCGGTGTACCACAGCCCCGAGCCTTCGGCGCCGGCGCCAGCCGCAGAGCGGTGATGATCCAGGATGATTCGCAGGCCGATCTGTTGGGCGTAGTCGACGATCTTGTCGAGGATTCCCAAGGCGTTGAGCCCTTGCAAATCGGCGTTTTGTGAAAAGTCGATTCCATTCGGCGTGCTGCCGGCGTCGAACGCCTGGTTGGAATAAGGCAAGCGAATCGCGTTGAACCCCTCGGCCTTCATCTGATCCATCGTGCTCCGATAGCCGCGCGTCCATAGCCCGTGCGGAGCGAAGGTGTCCGACTCCATGCCGAACCAGTTGACGCCGGCAATCCGCACTGGTTGGTTCGCCGTATCCAAGATTTGGCTGCCGGAGGTATGGAAGTAGCCAGCGGCAGTGGCGCCGCCCTGCGGCTCAAGTGCGGCCGCGTCGGAGATCGTGATTTGGGGTGCGGGATCATTGTCGCTGATCACCGCTCGGGCCGAGTTGCTCGAGTCCAGCGTGGTTCCGTTGGGACCGCTCAGCGTCAAGAAGAGATCTTCGATCGCTTCGTCCAGCAGGTCGCCGCGAATCGTGACCGGGATCGACTTCGTGGTTTCTCCCGGCTGGAAGGTCAATGCGCCGCTGGTGGACACATAATCGAGGCCGGCTTGGGCCGAACCGTTGCTGGTGGCGTAATTGACCGTGACTGCCTGGTCCGAGGTCTCCGACAGCGTGACCACAAACGAGGCGACGACGTCCAGGTCGCCCTCGATCACAGCGACGTTGCCGATCGACAGGCTGGGCAAATCGGGCACGTCGCCCAGCAGAGCGCCGTTCAGCACGAAGTTCTCCGGCGTCGTAGTGACGTTTCCCGAGGTTCCCAGAAATCCAAAGTTGACCGATGCGCCGGGCGCGATGGAGCGGTTCCAACTGTCGTTGCCAATCACGAAATGCGTGCCTGTTTGGCTCACGATGACGGCATTCCAGATCTGGGTGATCTGCTTCGAGAAATCAAACTCGAGCTTCCAGTCGGAAATGGCGTTGCCGTCGTTGATGAGATTGATTTCGCCTTGAAAGCCGCTGCCCCAGTCATTGACCACCTGAAAGTCGGCCGTCGCGCTCAGCAGCGCTCGGCATTCCAGCGGCTCAGCTTGCAGCAGCCGACGACTCGAATAACCGCTGGTTCGTCGTGCCTTGGGAAGTTTGGCCCACGAGAAATAGTAGAGCCGTTTCAGCAGGGGAGGATTCTTGAGCTCTTGCATCGGACTCGAGGCCTCGTTTGGTAAGGGGTGGATCACTCACCCGATGGTTGCCCCGGCGCGCGGCCGCCCGGGCCGCGAGTTTCATTGCCAATCTTACTTGGTGCACTCGCGCAGTCCCCCGGGCATCGCGCCAGAGAGCGCCGTGCCTGATCGGGAAACCAAATCATGCCAATGCCGGCCACAACCGCGGGGCAATGGACGGCGCAACAGGCACGCATTCTTGAGCCTCTGTTCCGTAAGAGAGACGTGAAATGCGAATGTTCCGCCGGGCAGTATGCTTGCCGGGCGCGCGCGCTGCAAGCCTCTGGATGCATGTTTTCATGGAGAAAACGTTCACCACGATGGCCGGCGTTTTCCGATCGGATCGGCGGCGAGCACCGTCACCCGTAGCGGCCTTCGATGTACATTTCGGTCTCTTTGCGCTGCGGGTGCAGGAAGATGTCCTGCGTGCGGCCGTGCTCGATCACCTCGCCCAAGAGCATGTAGATGCACTCTTCGCTGGCGCGGGCGGCCTGCCCCATGTTGTGCGTGACGATCACGATGGTGAAGCGCTCGCGCAAGGTGTCGATCAGGGTTTCGATGGCCTGGGTCCCTTCGGCGTCCAAGGCCGAGCAGGGTTCGTCCATCAAAATCACGCGCGGCTTGAGCGGCAGCAGCCGCGCGATGCACAGCTTCTGCTGTTGTTCGAGCGTCAGCAGCGTGGCCTTGCTGTGCAGCCGATCCTTGACGTCGTTCCACAAGAACACATCGCTCAAGGCTTGCTCGACCAAGGCATCGCGCTGGGCGCGGCCGAACGTGTCGCGGCGAGTGTGCACGCGCAGCCCGAACAACACGTTTTCATAGATCGAAATCGGCAGCGGATTGGGCCGTTGAAACACCATGCCCACGGTCTTGCGCAGCTCGGAGAGCGACACGTCCGGATCGTAGACGTTCTTGTCGAGGATCGAGATCTCGCCGCTGGTGGTGACGTTGCCGTAGCGCTCGTTGATGCGGTTGAAGCAGCGCAGCAGACTGGTCTTGCCGCAGCCCGACGGTCCAATCAACGACGTGACGCACGACTGGCGGATGTCGACGTCGATGCTCTTCAGCGCGTGGAAGTCTCCGTACCAGAGATTCAATCCCCGCGTTCGGATGCTGTAGGAAGGGGCGGTTTCGCTGGCCATCAGCCGATGTTCCCCGTCACGTAGTCATAGGTCATCTGCTGCGCTGGCTTGGTGAAGATTTGCTTGGTCTCGCCCACTTCGACCAATCGCGATCCGTTCAAGAAGGCGGTCCACTTGGCCAGTCGCCGCGCTTGCTGCACCAGGTTGGTCACCAGCACGATCGTCATCTGCGAGCGCAGCTCAAGCAGCACTTCTTCGATCTTCATCGTAGTGACCGGATCAATAGCGATCGAAAACTCGTCGAGGCACAAAACGTCGGGCCGCAGCGACAGGGCCCGAGCCAGCGTGAGCCGCTGCTGCTGCCCACCCGAGAGCTTGGTGCCCAGCATTTCCAGCCGGTCCTTGACCTCGTCCCACAGCGCGGCCTGGCGGAGGCATTTTTCCACCAGTGCGTCGAGCTCGCCGCGGTGCCGCATGCCCGCCATTCGCGGACCATAGGCCACGTTGTCGTAGATCGACAGCGGCAATCCCACCGGCAGTGGAAATACCATGCCGATGCGGCGACGCAGTTGATACACGCTGCCCACCTGGCGCACGTCCTGGCCGCCGACAGCCACGCGGCCATCGACCGTCGCCGACGCGATGAAATCGATCGTGCGGTTGATGCACTTGAGCAAGGTGGTCTTGCCCGAGTTGGCCGGACCGATGATGCCGAAGATCTCGTTCGGCGGAATCGACAGCGACACGTCGCGCAGCGCCGGCCGGCCGGCATAGTTCACCGACAACTGTTCGATCTCGATGCCGACGGCGCCCGTGCTCACCATTTCTTGTGCGATCGCAGATAGACGCGCAGGCCGATCGACACGCTGTTCACGGCCAGCACCAGACCAATCAGCACCACGGCGGTGCCGTATTGCAGTTGTTCCAGCGGCAAGCCCGAGCCGTCGGCGATCTGCTCGGGCGTGGCGCCTTTGACCTGCGTGAGCATGACGTGCAGGTGATAGGACAGGGCCATGCAGCTTTTGTCCAGCGCATAAGGGAAGAAGTAGCCGAGCCCCTTGTTCGGCACGCTGACGAAGAAGGCGGCGCCGGTGAACAGGATCGGCGCGGTCTCTCCGGCAGCCCGCGATACTTGCAGGATCACGCCGGTGAGAATGCCGCTGAACGAGTTGGGCAAGACGATCGTGCGAATTGTCTGCCAGCGGCTGGCGCCCATGTTCCAGCACGCTTCGCGAAACGACATGGGCACGCTGGCCAGGGCTTCCTTCGTGCTGGTGATAATCACCGGCAAGGTCATCACCGCCAGCGTGCACGAGGCGGCCAGCACGCTCTCGCCCATGCCGGCAAACAACACGAACGCGCCCACGCCGAACAGCGCATGCACGATGCTGGGCACCCCGGCCAGATTGACCACGGCCATGTTCACGATGCGCGTGAACCAGTTGTCGCGGGCATACTCATTGAGGTACACGCCGGCCAGCACGCCGATGGGCGCAGCGGCCAAAAGCGAGAAGAACACCAGGTAGAACGTGCCGACCAGCGGCGCCCAAATGCCGCCGGCCGTCATGTTGTTGCGCGGGTTCTCGAAGACGAACGCCGTGGTCAAGACCGGCCAGGCCTTGCTCACCAGGTGGGTCAGGATCAGCACCAGTGGAACCACCAGCGAGACCGTCATCAGCATGAAGATGAACCTGGCGATGCGCTCGACGCGTTGCTTGCGGCGATCGACCGGCGTGGCCGAAAACACCTCGCGCACGGTCAGCCGCAGATGCTCTCCGCGAGCCAGCGGCAAGCCGCCGCTCGTGCCCAACTGCGCCACGCCGGCCAGCGCCGTGGGCAGATCGGGCCACGGCGCCGTTGCCGTGCCGGTCGCACGCTCGTCGCTGCTGCCCAACGAGTCGACGAAGAACTCATAGCGGGGCTTTCTACGCGGCGGCGGTTCATCGCCGGGCTGGGCGATCGAACAGATTTCGACGCGGTCGTAGCCGCGCAGTTTCTTGACGGCCGGCGCTGTGCCGCCGTGACGCCGCTCGATGTCGCAGAGCACGGCGTCCAGCGACGGCCAAGGGTGTTCGAGCGTGCCGTCTCCGTCGGAACCGTTGGGGCCGGTGGAAACATAGTAACGGTATTGCGCTGCGCCGGCGGCGACGTCGCGCTGCGGACCGACGCGGGCCAGCGGCACGCTTCCGCGCCGCGGCGGGGCTTTTCGCGATGTTTTCAGCCCGCTCTCAGACATTCTGTTTTCCTCGAATGCCCTTGACGACGAGATCGGCGGTCAGATTCACGACAAAGGCGATCACGAACAACAAAATGCCAATGACGAACAGCACGCGGTAGTGATCGCCTCCCTGGTTGGTCTCGCCCAATTCGGCCGCGATGGTGGCGGTCAGCGTCTGCACGGGCGCCAGGACCGAGTGGGGAATCTGGTTGGCGTGGCCGCTGGCCATCAGCACGGCCATGGTTTCGCCGATGGCGCGTCCCACGCCCAAGAGTACGGCGGCCAACAGCCCATTCTTGGCCGCCGGAAAGAGCACGCGATAGACGATCTCCCAGCGGCTGGCGCCCAGCGCCAGCGCGGCCTCGCGGTACGAGTCGGGCACGGCCTTGAGCGCATCCTCGCCCACCGAAACGATCACCGGCACGCTCATCAGCGCCAGGATGATGCCGGCGTTGAGCACGTTCAGGCCGATCGGCGCGTCGGTCAGTTGGATGATCAACGGGTTGAGCGTCATGTAGGCGACAAAGCCCCACACGATCGACGGAATGGCTGCCAGCATCTCGATCGTGATCTTCAGGGCCTCTTTGAACCGCGGCGAAGAGAACTCGGAGACATAAACGGCCGCGCCGAGTCCCAGCGGAACGGCGATCGACATCGACAACACGGTCACTGACAGCGTGCCGCTGAGCAGGGCCAGAATGCCGTAGTGCGGCGGCTTGCTCACGGGATTCCAATTGGTGCTGGTGAAAAACTCTCCGAGTCCCAATTGACCCAGGAGCATGGGCGCTCCCTCGCGGAACACAAAAAAGAAAATCGCGAACACGAAGAAAATTGCGCTATAGCCGCACAGCCTTATCACCAGCTCGATCGCCATCTCCGGCAGCCTGCCGGCGCGGGCCAACAGCCGGCTCATGGAGGAGGTTGGGGCCGGCGGCAGTGCGTCGTTCGCGGTGGTGATGGACATGGGTCGATTCTGCTCGTGCTATTCGCTGGCGGCCGGATCGGCCGCGTGGGAATCAAGCGGGATGTAGCCTTGCAACTCGACGATCCGCTGGCCTTGCTCCGAGAGAATCCATTGAATGAACTCCTGCACGGCGCCGGCCGGCTCGCCCAGGGTATACAGGTACAGCGGCCGGGCGATCGGGTAACTGCCGTCCTGAGTCGTGGCGACGGTGGGCTCGATGGCCGGCTCGCCTTTGGCCTTCGCCACTTTGAGCACCTTGATCGTTTCGTTACGATAGCCGACGCCGCTATAGCCGATGGCGCAGGGCGTCTTGGAAATCAGCGCCACCAGGTCGGACGATCCGCTCTGGGCCGTGTAGCCCTGCTTATAGTCGCGCTGGGGGCCGAGCACGGCTTCCTTGAAATAGGCGTACGTGCCCGAGCTGTTCTGCCGGCTGATGCGCACGATCTGTCCGCTGGGGCAAGCGGCGTTGTCGACGCCCAATTGTTCCCAGCGCGTGATGACGCCGCCTTCGCCGTAGATCTCGGCCAGTTGATCGATGGAGATCGAATCCATGGGGTTTTGCAGATTAACGTAGATCGCCAGCGCATCGCGCCCCACGACGAATTGCTGGGGCGGTTTGCCGGTGTTCTTTCGGGCCAGCTCGATCTCGTCGGGCTCCATGGCGCGGCTGGCAGTGGCGATCTGAATCTTGCCGGCGCACAGGTCGGCAATGCCGACGCCCGAGCCGCCTCCCTTGACCGGAATGGAGATGGCCGGATGGTCCTTGGCAAACTCCTCGGCCCAGGCTTGCGCCAGGTTGACCATCGTGTCCGAGCCGGTGACGCGCACCGTGTCGTAGGTGTCTTCGACGCCCCCGCGCGGCGCGCAGCCCAGCACCAGCGGCAACGCCGCAAAGAACCAGGCAGCCACAGCTCGGCGGAAAAAAAGCATGACGAACGACCTGTTTCTCGACTCGACGAGCGCGGCCCAGATCGCATGCGCGATGGGAACTTGCCCGCACGATTACTTACCTTGAACTCCGCGCCTTTCGCCCGCCGGCGCATTGATTGCCCTGGCGAATCGAAAGCGCGAGCGCACCGGTTGCCAGGCGCCGTCTCGGCGCGCGGTTCCTCCCTGTCCGCCTGGCAGCGTCGCGATCGCGCGAACCGATCCGCGGCAGCAGCCGGAACGAGCGCCACAGGCGCAGTTCGATCCCCCATCGCCCGTTGATGATACGGGCCGATTGTTAGCGGAATGTTAGGAATGGGTTATTGCTCGAGTGGGGCCCGGTCGTGGCGGAGTTTTTTGCCGTTGGTCGGCGCGCAACTCAAGCCGTGGCAGCACGTTGAAGAATTCAATATGCTGGGGTGGTACTGGCATCTTGCCAGTGCTGGAGTTTGCCGGTGGCACCAGAAACAAAAAACGGC
>JBBDYK010000233.1:0-22711 GCA_040901665.1 Pirellulales bacterium
ATTTATCGGCCAGATGGGCAACTCTGGTTAGTTCGTACCGAATCACGGCTCGACTGTCAACGGGTGGCGTGGCCAACCGCCCGCCAGGTCTGGCGCTTACGCCGTTTTCCGCTATTGGCCTGGTACGTTGGCTGGCTGAGCTTGTTCGCTCTCGATGCCTTCCGTGGGCGGTGCGGTCTTCTCGAACCATTCGTCCCATTGACGGTTCGATTGCGTTTCACCCAACGCCTTGCGGTTCTGTTGATAGGTCAACCGCACCAGCGCACTCATGTCGCCATCGAGCCGGGCCGTGCTCAACAGCGGGTACAGTTCCGCCAGCTTGGCTGCCGACTCGCGATACTTGCCCAGCCGGTTAAGCACCACGGCCTGGCCTGCCAAGCCAAATGCCTTGTACTGTGTCTCCACGTTGCTCATCTCGGCAAACGCATTGAAGATCGCCAGCGCGGGTTCGAAATCCAATTCGCGCAGATAGAGTCGCGCCAGCCCCTGCTTGGCGGGCAACGTATACAGCTTCTCATTAGGGAAATATTCTGCGACGCTCTTCCATGCGCTCTCGCTGTCCGACAGCATCATCGCGTGAAAATATTGTTGAGCCGCCGTGTCGAAGCGGCGAATCTGTTCGACTTCCGCTTCGGGCGTGATCAGCGGCTGGGGACGAAGGGCAAACGCCAGCGCCGTGCCGGCCGCGAAGCAAGTCAGGGCGAGTCCGGTCCAGCCCCAGACGGCCCGGCGCCTTCGAACCGCGGGCATGGCTGTCGTTCGCATGGCCGCGGCCAGCCGTTCGGTCGCCTCGCGCCGGGTGGCAATCGTGCCGGCCAACTCGTCGCTGGTCCACGCTTCGAGCTCTCCGCTGGCATCGTCCGGAAATAATTCGATCGAAACGGCTCGCAACTCGCGCAACAGCTCGCGCGGCGTCCCATAGCGGTTGTTGGGGTCCTTCTCCAGCATCTTGTGGACGATGCGGCAGACCGAGGCCGGCAGGTCGGGCCGCCGGTTTTCCAACCGCGGCGGCTGCGACTTCAAATGTTGCACCGCGATGCCCAATGCCGTTTCGCCGCGAAACGGGGGCTCGCCCACCAGCGTTTGATAGGCCGTCACGCCCAAGGAGTAAATGTCGCTGCGCGGATCCAGCGATCGCCCTTCGACCTGCTCGGGGCTCATGTAGAGCGGCGTGCCCATCGTAATGCCGATTTGAGTCAGATTGGTGGCCGCGGCGTCCTGGGTGTAGACGCGCGCCAGACCGAAATCGGCGACCTTCACCTCGCCGCCGGCGGCCAGCATGATGTTCTCAGGCTTGATGTCGCGATGGACGATGCCGGCTTGCGCCGCTTTGTCCAGCGCCGCGGCCACTTGTCGCAAGATGGCCAACGAGCGGGCCAACGTGGGTGGCGCGCGCCGCGTCAGCACGTCGGCCAGGTTCGAGCCTTGCACGTACTCTTGCGCGATGAAGTGCACGCTGTCCACGCAGCCCACCTCGAATATCTGCACGATGTTGGCATGCACCAATTGAGCTGCCGCCCGCGCCTCCTGATCGAAACGCTGCACGTAGGTCGCGTCGGTGGCCAGGTTGGGCCGCAAGACCTTGAACGCTACCTGGCGGCCCAACGACATCTGTTCCGCCAGATACACCTCGGCCATGGCGCCTTGCCCCAATCGCCGCAGCAGCCGATAGCCGCCGATCGTGCGACCCGACAGATCGGCGCCGAGCGAGGGATCCGTCGCGGTGTGGGGTGGGTCGGACATCGGGATGAATGTGTAGGGTAGGCAGCGCGTTCGGTCGGAACACGGGTCGCACGGCGAGTCGCTGAAGGTCGTGGCCCAATCGTTGGTGCGCGGCCGCAAATCGAGAGAGCAAAGCCCGTGCGGTTCGGCGGCACACTCTAGTATGGAAGGCCGCTGGAAGCTTGACAAGCTCACGCGAAACGCCGACCCGGCGCGCTAGCGATTGAGTTGCGCCGGCCAGCGCAGGTGTTCGTGCAAAAACTCGAACGTGCCCACGCCGTGAATCGTGTGCGGACCGTCGAAAAACTCGATCTGGGTCCGCTCGGGAATCCGCAAATCCGCATAGAGTTGCCGGATCTTGGCATACTCATAGGCGACGCGCGTGTCGGGCGCCACGCCGTCGCGATGGCCCCGCTCGACCATGAACGGACGCGGCGCGATGAGCGCGGCCATTTCGGCATAGTTGTAGGTGCTGCCCAGATCGAACTCGAAGATCTCGTACTCGCCGGTGGTCACGTACGTATAGGGCGAATCGGTCGACGCGTTCTTCCACACCCAGTCGTTGAAGTCGGCCGAGCAAATCGAAAGACAGTACTGCGGCACCAGCGCCGGTACGCGCATGGCCGTCTTGCCGCCGTACGACAGGCCGTAGAACGCGATGCGCGCCGGATCGACCTGCGGCAGCGTGGCCAGCCAATCGACCAACTGCTGGTGCTGCGGCACGATGATCGAAAACAGCGTCTTGCCCAGCGGGTTGGCCTTGCGCTGCAGCGTGCGAAACTTGTCCTGAAAGATATACGGATTCTGTGGCGCATAGACGATGAAACCGCGCTCCGCCAGCCGGCAGGCGTATTGATTGTACGAAGGGTTGATCTTGAGCGGATCGGCCACGTCGGTGGGACGGCCTTCCAGCCCATGCTGGCAAACGACAACCGGTCGGCGTTCGCCCGGCTGCATGTTCTTCGGCAACAGCAGAATGCCGTAGGCGAACACGTCGGTAAACACGTCGAGCATGACCTCGTGCCCCGTGTAGAGCGGCTCGTCATAAACCTGTCGCGTGCGAGCATTGGGCGGCAGCAGGTTCTCGTCAAAGCGGCCGATCGCTTCGTCGTAAAAGTGCTCGCGATACGATTCCGCCGACGCGGCGAACTTGGCCGGATCGCGCGATGCTCGGTCGGCCTTCGACCAGAACTCGGCGCGGACGTTCTCGGCGTTGGCCAGCAGCCATTGCGTGTCGGCATTGATCTGGTCAAAGAGCCGCTTCTGCCGGGCGTCTGCGTCGACGGGCTCGCGCAAGCGCGCCGGCGGCGACGAAGCCAGTTCTCGCAGTAACTCGGCGTCGCCGGCCAGCGCCGTCACGAAGCCTCGTAGCGCCTGCTCACTGCCGGGCGCTGTGCGACCGTTGTCTGTCTCGACCAGCTTGAATCCATCCGGCGTTAACCCTTTGACCAAGTCGTTGGCCCGCCGCCACTCGGCTTGCACGCGCGACAAGTCCGGCGTGACAAGCCGGCCTGGCGCGGCCGAGGCGCTGCGGCCCTCGCTCGGTTGCCGTGGTCCGTCCACCTCCGGCGCACGGCAGGCCTCGACAATCAGCGTTCGCGGCGCAACCAGGCTGGCCAGTTCGGCGTCGCCAAACTGATCGAGCAAGCCGAAGACGTTGCGATAGATCGGCTCTTGCCAGAGGTCCTGCCGCGAATCGAAATACCCGCTCACGCAGGCCGCGTCGATGCGGGGATCCAGGGCGGCCGCATGCAGCGCAAGCAAGCCGCCCTCGCCGTAACCAATGACGCCAATCGCCGGATCGACCGGACCGGAGTCTTGCGCCAGCCAATCCACCGCCGCCAGTATCTTCTGCACCTCGAAACCGATGATGTGCCGTCCCAATTCGAAGGCCGGTCGATAGAGAAACTCGCGATGCGGCTGGTTGGTCGCCCGGTATGCCGTGACCGAGAGCGTGTCGGCCCGACTAATCAACGCCGGCACTAGCACACGACAACCGCTTTCGGCCAGCCAGCGGGCGAACTGCGCCTCTGGAGGGAGACCCTCGGCCAGTCCGACAAGTTGCTCGGGCGTCACATCGGCGTCGGGTAGCGCGATCACGTCGGCCACGGCCTTGCCCGACCTGGGAACCAACAACAATCCCTCGCCACCAACGCCGCGCACGGCCGGCCAGCGCACCGCGAACGCCTCGAAGTGTTCGCCACGACCCACGAGCGCCGGCTCAGACGTCGTGCCGATGAACTCCAGGCCCGTGACTTTCTTGCGAGGATCAGCGGCGCCGATGATCTTTGCCAGTCGCGCCCGATTCGGCGCGACCGACGCATCGTACTGTTCGGCGGAAGCGAAATCGCGGCGCCAGTGTCGCGCGCGCTTGCCGACGGACTCGTCGATCTTGCGCAACAAAAAGCGGTCGATGCCGGCAACCATCTGCTCGGCCAGGTCGCCTTGCATCTCCAATGGCGCGGTTCCAGGCAGCGGTGCTCCAACCGGTGTATCCACGGCAAGCGCATGTGTCGCAATGCTGCAAGTCAGCGTGACGGCGAATATCCTGAGCAGTTGCATCGACGACTCCGCCGGATCTTGGCATGTGTGGCGAGACAGGGGTGGTTTGAGTGTAACACGCCGCTACGCGCGGCTCTATTGGCCGCGGCCGTTGTGTGGGACACATTCGAACAACTATAATCGCCGGGATCGCAACTGGATCGTCCGCCCCACACGTGCAGGAGACTGAGCCATTTTCACCGCATCGAACCCCAGTCGCCGCCATTTTCTTGCCACCGCACTCGCTGCCGGCTTGGCTGCTACCGCGCCGGGGCGCCTGCGGGCTGCCGAACCCAAGCACAGCCTCAAGAAGGCCGTCAAGTTCGGCATGATCAAGGTGCCTGGCGCCTCGATCGAGGAGAAGTTCAATCTCATCAAGTCGCTCGGCTTTCAAGGTGTGGAGTTCGACAGCCCCAGCGACATCAACCGCGACGAGGCCGCCAGCGCCCAGGCCTCGACCGGCATCACGATTCACGGCGTCATCGATTCGGTCCACTGGAACACGCGACTCTCCGATCCCGATCCGGCCGTGCGGGCCAAGGGCGTTGAGGCCTTGCGCACGGCCATCGCCGACGCCAAGTTCTATGGCGCCGACACCGTGCTGCTGGTGCCGGGCAAGGTCAGCAATCCCGAGACGGAAAACTACGAGCAGTGTTATGCCCGCTCGCAGCAAGAGATCCGCAAAGTGCTGCCGCAGGCGGACGAGGCGGGCGTGAAGATCGCCATCGAAGTGGTGTGGAACGATTTCATCACCACGCCCGAGCAGTTGGTCGAGTACGTCGACGCTTTTCGAACGCCCACGGTCGGCGCGTATTTCGATTGCAGCAACATGCTCAAGTATGGCGTGCCGCCGGCCGCCTGGATCCGCAAGCTGGGCAAGCGCATGTTGAAGTTCGATTTCAAGGGCTACAGCCACGACAAGAAATGGGTCGCCATCGGCGAAGGTGACGAAGACTGGCCCGAGATCCTCAAGGCGCTCGACGACGTGCAATACCACGGCTGGGCCACGTCGGAAGTATCCGGCGGCGGCGAAATGGAGCTACGCGAAATCGCCGCCCGCATGAACCGCGTGCTGGGATTGTCGTAGCTCGCCGCACGCTACGCTGGGCCGGGCGCCATGCTCACGCTGGCGCGAGCATGCTCACTGCTGTCTCAATGTTGAAGCGTGGCGCCCTGTAACTTGCTTGCGACAACCCACTAGTGTTGCGCATGCATCCGCGCCGCCGGATCCTGTCGATAGTACTCGCGCAACAACTCATAGAGCCGCGGGTGTCCGTCGGCGAGCTCGACCGGGTTGTCGAAGAAGCACTCCGTCGCCACGGCGAAGAACTCCGCTTCGTTCTTGGCGCCATAGGGATCCAGCACTGTCTCGCGCCCTTCGTGAGCGTCTTCGACGAGTTGCTCGTACTCGGCGGTCATCACGTCATGCCAGCGGCGGCGCTGCTGGCGATCTGCCAACGGCGGCGTTCCGTTGGTGCTGCGATCGAGCATGTCGAGCTGATGCGCAAACTCGTGCCACACCAGATTGTTTCCTCGGCCTGGATGGTGCGCGTCGCGATTCACTTCGGCCCAGGACAGAATCACCGGCCCGCGATACCAGGCCTCGCCCAAGCGGGCGTCCACGCCTTTGATCGACCAACCTTCGTACCAGCGCTCTTCGGGCACGGCGTAGCCACTGGGATAGACCAGCACGGATTGCAGATTGCGAAACGGTTCGCCGTCCAGCCCCAGCGTCATCAGGCAGGCATGCGCGGCGATGGTCACCTTCATTTCGTCGGTCAGTTCCAGCCCGTTGCAGCCTTCCCAGTTCCGCTCAGCCACGAACACACGGACTTCATCGCGCAAGCGCGATTGCTCATCCGGCGTAAGGTGCCGATAGTGCGCGAGATTCTGCTCGAGAAACGGCAGCCAGGCATCGGGAAACGGCGCCGCCAGGATCTTTCGTCGCCGTCGAGCCCTGAGCCAGGAAAGAATCATGGATGCAAACCGTCCGTGGGCGGAATCGCCATCCGGCGCGACGCGTCCGGCTAGCCGTCGAGCGACCAGCCCGGGCGGTACTCGCGGCGGATGAACTGATCGGCGTCGGACGTGTTGGTGGCGCGCAGCTTCTCGGCGTCCCAATCGAGCTTTTGCCCGCCGGCGCGATACGACACATTGCCCAGCAACGCCGCTTCAGCCAGCGCGCCGGAATAGTCGAAGTTGCAGGTCGTCGGCCCGCGCGACTTGCACGCCGCGGCCCATTCGGCCCAATGACCGATCGAGTTGGCAATGCTTTGGGGCGGCGTGGCGGGCTGGCTGTCGTCGTCCATGTACAGCTTGTTCGTGCCATAGTCGGCCACCAGGCGGCCCTTGGCGCCTTCGAACAAAACGGCCGAGCCGAGGCCATAGACTTCGGCGCCCTCGGGCTTCCATTTGCCGTGATACCACGTCATGTGGACCGGCGGTTGATCGCCCCGCGCGGGAAACTGGTAATCGACCTGCATATTGTCGGGCACTTCATTGTCACCTTCGTAGGTCTTCTCTCCCTTGGCAACCACGGACGTCGGATAGCGCAGGTCGAGCGCCCAGAAGGGCAGATCCATGTAGTGACAACCGAAGTCGGCCAGCGCCCCGCCGCCAAAGTCCCACCAATAGCGCCAATTGAAATGAAAGTGCGATTCGTGAAACGGCCGCATCGGCGCCGGCCCCGTCCACAGATCGTAGTCGACCGTTTGCGGCGGCGTGGCTTGCTTGACGCGAACTCCCGGGCGCACCGAGCCGCCCAGCCACACGTGTACGCGCGACACCGGGCCGATCTGTCCCGCCTGCACGATCTCGACCGCGCGGCGATAGTTGTCGCCGGCGTGGATCTGCGTGCCCATCTGGGTGACGGCCTTCTGACGCGCCGCTTCGTCGCGCATCTGCCGCACTTCATAGACCGAGTGCGCCAACGGCTTCTCGCAATAGACGTCCAGCCCGCGCCGCAACGCCCACATCACCGGAATCGCATGGGTATGATCCGGCGTGGAGACGACGACCGCGTCCAGGTTCTTTTCCTTGTCAAACATCTCGCGAAAGTCGCGATAGGTCTTGGCCTGCGGAAACTTCTCGGACGACTTGCCCAGGAACACGGAATCAACGTCGCACAGCGCGACGATGTTCTCGCCGGTCAGGTTGTCGACGTTGTGACCGCCTTTGTTGGCCACGCCGATGCAGCCCAGGTTGAGTTTTTCGTTGGGGCCCTTGGCCGCTAATGCCGTACGTGGCCGCAGCAGCTCACCGGAGCCCACCGCCAGCGTGGTCGTGCCTGCCAAAACTGCTCGGCGCAGAAACTCGCGCCGCTGGAGATGCTGAGACATGGAGAGAGAGTCCTTGTGCAATGCCTGGAGTGAAGTAGGGCAGGGGGGGCCGACGTGTTCCAATTGTGAACCGCCGCACGTCGCCCGTCAACGGAGGGCCGCCGCGGCGCATGCGATCGCGCCGAGGTCAATTTCAATACGCCGGCACCGGAGCGGCATAGAGCGGGGTGCGCTGCGTCTCGGGTGGGGCCGCAGCGGCGGCGCTCGGCGGCCAGACGTTTGCATTCGCCGCGGGCCACGGTGCTTGCGCAGCGGCGTACGGCGCCTGTGGCAAGGAGACGCCGTCTTGCGGCCATACGGGTAGAACGCCGGGCGCTGTGCCCGGCAACGGATATGTCGATGGGGTGACGGGACGATCCGGCGTCCAGTGACTGCCCGGCGCTTGCGCCGTCATGGGCGCCTGCGGCCACATGTTGCCTCGCTGGCCGCGATCGACTTCGACCAGATGCGCCAGCAGAATCCGGTGCACTTCCAGCACGGAAAGTGAGTGCGAGTGAACGGTCGTGTGATCGGCGTTGACGACGATCTCCGAATCGACGTGATCCAAATGCGCGCTGGCGTAGGATACGACGCCGTCCCCTTCGCCCACGACTTTGCCCAGCAGCCCCTTGTCGGGTACGACGCCGATGATCGTATGGCAGCGCACCCAGGGCGCTGGCTGCGCTTGCAGCATCACGGGCAGGAACGGGGAATCGGGCGCCAGCGAATCGATGCTCGTATCGACGTCGATGATGCTCGGCTTCTTGAAGGTGCCGGGATTGTCGGCGTGCAATTGTTGTCGTGAGCTGACGAACATCTTGGGCAGCTTGATGAGCTTGCTGCCCAGCCAGCGCGTGGTGGAATTGGACATCTCGCTTCCCCGGTACGGCGTGCCGATGGTGATCACGCGGCGCACCGAAGGACTGGCGCCAAAGAAGAAGGCTCCGGCCAGTTCCTGGCGAACTTCGTCCGGCGCCTTGACGTTTTGCAAGGGCTGGTCGCTGACGGTGCGCCAGAATTGATCGGCGCTGTTGATCGTTTGCAGCCGGGCCATCAAGCCCCCCATGCTGTGCCCCACCAGCACCATCTGATCCAAGGCCGGCTGGCGATGGCCCGGGTCCAGTAGCTCGCGCGCCTCCGACAGATTCTTGCGCAGATCGGCGGCGCTATACCAGAACGGCTGTCCGCTGGGATACAGATAGAACCAGAACTGGTAGCGGCTGCGAACCTCGGGCGCGCCGCGCAAGTCATTGAACATCGCCATCCAGGTGATCGGGCTCGACCACACGCCGTGGATCATGATGACGGGAATCTTGCCCGGCTGATACGGCTCGAGCATGTACAGCCCTTGCATCTTCTCGGTCTTGGCGACGTTCAACAATCCGACGGTCGACGACTCCAGATCCTGCAATTCCTTCTGGTTGAGCGCAAATGCCAACGGCGTGGTGAGATCGCTTTCCAGCGGGATGCGCCGCCCATCGACGCTGATTTCCGACGCGTTGAGCGGATCGTGCAACTCGAGATGGGCCACGTGATGCGAACTGCTGCCCGATTTGTTGGGCAGCACGCGCAAGAATGCCGTGACGGGAAAGCTCATTCCCGGGGGGTAGAATTTTTCCTCCGCTCCGTCGAGCTGGTGGTGCTTGCGCACGGCGATCATCGGCACACCCAGGCCGTACGCATGGTAGTGGTTCTGTAACCCCTGCACTTCATAGTCGGATACGAAGTGAAAGCTCTCGAACTGGTCGTTCTGCCAACCTTGCCCGCGCAGCACGACTTCGGCCTCGATCGTCTGATTGGCGGCGCGAATGGTATGCGTCGAGCCAGGCACGATGCCGCCGCGCCGATTGATGATCCGCAGCGCGCTTTCTAGCGCGCCGTTGTACAAGTCGCACGCCCCGCGGAATTCCGGATCGTACGGATTGCGAAACCGGCCGAATCGCTCGTCGAACAGGTACTGATAGCCGTTGACCATCGCGATGCTGTGTAGCTCCAGCGCCCGTTGCCGATTGATCGGTTCCGACCGCTTCGCTGCCAGATACGCCAACTCCGACAGTGCATAGAGCTTGTCGGCCGATGGCTCCTGCCGGTTGATATCGCACAGCTTGGTCAACAGCGTGGACGAATGGCGGTTGAGCTCGTCCTCGAGATCGTAGCGGCGCACGAGCAACATGGTGCGCGCCGTCGGCTTGGGGCCCGATGGCGACAGCAGGTTGAGCGGCCCCGCCAAGGGGTTTTCGGGCACCTCGCGCAGGCGGACCCATTTCTGCTGCGCGCAGCCACACACCAACGCCGCCAGCACGAGCAATAGCATTGCCCGAGCCGCGTGCGTCCGTGCCGCATCCATGTGGCCCAGCGCGAGGAAAATTGGCCGCATTCCCAGTCGATCGAATTGGTGACGAAGTGACGTCGAAACTGCCCCACGAGCCGGCTAGCCGCACTGCGCGCGCGAGGACCCACATTGGGGTTGCGAACAATAAATGCAAGCACCCCCTGGAGCAATCCCTCTTTGTCCGAGTGGCCGCAGGCGAGGCAATTTGGGCGCCCCTGCGAACGTTTCGACGACATGCCGCGTCCGATTACAATACCTTGGCGCCGCTGGCACGCTGGCGCCGGCAACTTTGGCATGGGTGCTCATCACCGAGTGCCCGAGCTCGACGCCCGACCGGTAATCACCATGGCCACCGATCACGAAGTTGAACTCCACTGCAACCTGTTGTTGTTGCGGTCTTTTCGGGCGAGCGATGCCGAGCCGGTTTGCGATGCCGTGCTCGAATCGCTCGACGAGCTGACTCCGTGGCTCCCCTGGTGTCATCCGCAATACACGATTCTCGATACGCGGGCGTTTCTCGATGCGCGCGCCAGCGCTTTTCAGCACGAGGGCGAATATGCCTTTGCCATTCTCGAACGTGCGACCGGCCGGCTCGTCGGCGCATGCGGCGTGAATCAGTTAGACCGGGCCAACGCGCGGGCCAATCTCGGTTATTGGATTCGCACCGGCGCCACGCGCCGCGGATATGCCACTGCGGCCACGCGGTTGTTGGCCTGCTGGGCCTTTGAGGCCTTGCAGCTAGCGCGGATCGAAATCGTCGCGGCTGTCGGCAACGCTGCCAGCCAGCGCGTGGCGGCCAAAGCAGGCGCGTGCCGCGAAGGAATCGCCCGTCGGCGGCTCAACGTGCGGGGCGAGGCTCGTGATGCGGTCGTCTTTTCGCTGCTGCGCGAAGATGTGGCATAAGTCAGGCCGGCCGACACCTGGCGCTTGCTTTGCCGCGAGGCCGCGCGCCGACTAAAGTGGAGTCTGGCCGCAACGCTGTTTTTTTCCCGGGTGCGCATCATCGACACGAACCATGAACGATTGGCCATCCACGGAGGTCCCAGGGCGCTCGACGGCGAGTTGCCGAGCTGGCCGCCGAGCGATGAAGCCGTGCGCAAAGCGCTGGCCGATGCCTGGGCCGTTGGAAGCTGGGGCCGCTATCACGGGCCGCACGTCGAGCGTCTGGCCGCGGAGTTGGCCGAAATGCACGGCGTCGAGTACGTGCTGCCGGTCTGCTCCGGCACCTTTGCCGTTGAGCTGGCGCTGCGCGGATTGAAGATCGGCGCCGGCGACGAGGTGCTGCTGGCCGGCTACGACTTTCCGGGCAACTTCCGCGCCATCGAGGCCACGCAAGCGCGCCCGGTGCTCGTCGACGTCGAGCCTGCTGGTTGCCTGATCGACTTGGAACGCCTTGCGACCGCCATCGGTCCGCACACGCGGGCGGTGATCGTCTCGCACTTGCACGGCATGCTGGTCGACATGCCGCGCGTGATGGAGCAGGCGCGAGAACTTGAGCTGACCGTCGTGGAAGACGCCTGTCAAACGCCGGGCGCAGTCATTGCCGGACGTGCAGCCGGAGCCTGGGGCGACGTGGGTGTGCTGAGCTTTGGCGGCAGCAAGTTGCTGACGGCCGGACGCGGCGGCGCCCTGCTCACCGCGGATGACGAGATCCATCAGCGCTGCAAAATCTATTGCCACCGCGGCAACCATGCCTTTCCCATGAGCGAGCTGCAAGCGGCCGTGCTTGTGCCACAGTTGTCCAAACTGGCCGAGCGCAACCGACGGCGCGCGGCTAGCGTTGAGCAGCTTCGCGCCGAAACGGTCGATGTGCCGACTCTGCGCCCGTTGGTCAACCGTACGTCGGCAGCCACGCCGACGTATTACAAAGTCGCCTGGCAGTATCTGCCGGCCGCGGCCGGTGATGCGCCCATCGACGAATTTGTCGCGGCCCTGGCGGCCGAAGGAGCTCCCCTCGACCGCGGCTTTCGTGGCTTCGCCAGCCGCGGACAGCGGCGCTGTCGCAAGTCGGGCACGCTCGACCACAGCCGCCGAGCAGCCGAGTCTACCATCCTCTTGCACCATCCAATCCTGCTCGAGCCGCCCGAGCAGATCTCCTTGCTGGCGCGCGCCATGGCAAAAGTCGCGGCCGCATTTGCCCAGCACGGCCGCTCTCGCGGCGGCGAATGAACGGGTAATCGCTCGCGATCGCGGAAACTGTTATCCTGCGAATCAACGATCGCAATGGGAACTCGCATGAAATTCCTCTTGACCAACGACGATGGGATCGAGGCCCGCGGGCTGGTGGCGCTATCGCGCGCCATCGAGCCATTCGGTTCGATGGTCGTAGTCGCCCCGGATCGGCATCTCTCCGGTTGCAGCCATCAGGCCACGACGGCGCGACCGCTCGAGCTCGTGCAACTGGCCAGCGGCTGGCACACGGTGGATGGATCGCCTGTCGATTGCACTCGCGTGGCACTGACGCGAGTCGCCCCGGACGTTGCTTGGGTGCTCTCGGGTGTCAACGAAGGAGGCAATCTGGGCGCCGACGTTTTCTTGTCTGGCACCGTGGCTGCCGCGCGCGAAGCATGCCTCTTAGGCAAGCCGGCCATTGCCATCAGCCAATATGTTCGCAAGCGCCCGATCGACTGGGATCAAACGGCCCGCTGGACGAGCCGCGTCGTCGAGTCGCTGCTCGAGCGGCCGCCCGCGCCGGGTAGCTTCTGGAACGTCAACCTGCCGCAGCCCGATGTGGCCGATGGCCAGATGCCCCCGATCGTACACTGCGCGGTAGACCCGCACCCGCTACCGGTGGCTTATGAGCTGCTCGACGGGAAGCTGCACTACCGTGGCCGCTATCAGGACCGACTGCGAAGCGCCGGGCATGACGTGGATGTCTGCTTCGCGGGCCAGATCGCGGTCAGCCAGATTGGCCTGCACTGGGTTCCCCAGTCCGCGGCGCCGATTCCGCCAACCCGCTAGCCCTAGTTTCAGATCCGGCGGGGATGACCAGGATCTCCGGGTCGGATTCGAAACCTTGACTAGCGAGGATGGACCGGCCACATCTCGGCGCTGGGCAAGGAAACATGATGCGCCCGTGGCAACCGTTCGTCGGTGTCCTCGAAGCGAGGCAATTCCCCGCGGACGATACGCACGCTCTCGGGTGCTTCAATTCCGAACGTAACACGTTGCCCATGAATCCTCTTGACCACAACGACAATCCCATCGCCGATCACCACCTTTTCACCGATTTTGCGACTGAGTACGAGCATTTTGAGACCTCTGCCAGCCTTCCCTGAGTAACTGCATTCGCCGGACTGTCCGCTGCCGCCGCGCCTGGGCTGCAAGTCCTGCGGACATTTCGTCGGGCCCGTAATGCAAGCCCAGTGCCACGTCCGAAGGAAACTTGGATCGAACTTTGGCTGTTGACCGTAACACGCGTATAGATAATGAGTTGCGTTGAGTAGAAATACGGAATTTCAATGCGATATTTGGCGATCGATTATTGCCAGGCGTCTCATTTCGAGATTCGCGTCCTGATTTGAGACGATTTTGCACCTGGTCCGAGGCGACTGCGAGGAAGCGCTTCGCCGCGTTATCCTGCCGGCTTCGTCATGCCTCGAATCTGGCGTTCGTTCCCCACGACTGACGGCGCCTTTAGCAGCGTTTCGACAGGGCTCCTAGCTCGCCGGTGTGGCCAGCATCGGGCGGACAGCGTTCCAACTAACTGCTGCTGTGCGGCGAGCTGATCGATGCGATAGGCGCCTCGACCCGTGTAGTTGCACGACTTGCCTTGCTAACTATACTGGCCACATGGAACAGAAATCGCGTGTGCAACTGCACGAGAGTTGTGTGGTGCCCTATCGAGAGACCGAACGGGGCATCGAGTTTTGCCTGGTGAGCAAGGCCTCGGCCAATCGCTGGGAGTTTCCCCACGCGCAGACCGACGACCCGGCTGGGCAGCAACAGCTCTTGCTGAACCAGGCGGCCGACGGCGCCGGCTTGCGTGGACATTTGGACGCGGGCGGCCCGTTCGATGCCTTTGTCGCCAGTCGCGGCAACGAATCGCGCAGCGTCTCCGCCTATCTGATGCGCGTGACTCGGACCGAGGACGTCTGGCCCAAGCAAGACAGTCAACGCCGGTTGTGGTGTCTGGCGGAAGAAGCGCGCGCCCGACTGCGACGCAAGCCGTTGCGGCGGTTTATCGACCTTGCCTTGCGTATGGTCGGTCCGGGGCGGGACGCCGCACTGCCCGGCGACTCCGAGGTACCGCAAAAGCCGCGCTAAACGCGCCGGTGGCACACCGGCGCCGTACTGGAGACCGCTGACCCAGTGGCCTAGCAGCACGTTGGAAAATGCCGTCGTGGCATTTTTCAACAAGCGCCAAGTGCGAAGCAAAGCTCCACACGGCTCGCAAAATAACGACTTACGTCGCTATTTTGAGATCGCATCCCTGCGATCGCGCAGCCAGTTGAATCCTTCAATAGGCTGCTAGAATGTCGCGCGACGACTTTCCTGGTGCCAACTGTGAGGAGACGCTGATGCGGCGCGCGCGAGCCATCCTACTGGCGGTTGCTTTGATGCAGGCGGCGGCTCTCGCTGATGAGCCACCGGCTGAGAGTCCCGCCCAAGATGCTACAGGTTTTGCCGCGCGGGCGGCAAAGTACGTCGCCGCCGGCGAACACAAGCTTGCGATTGCCGAATACGATAAGCTCCTTCAGCTCAACCCGCGGCAGGCCGAGACCTATGACTTGCGCGGCAGTCAGCACTTCATGCTGGGGCACGTCGACGAGTCGATTGCCGATTTCGATCAGTATTTGAAACTGCGTCCCGATCAGGAACCGTGGCATTGGAAGCGCGGCATTTCGTTTTACTACGCCGGCCGCTACGACGACGGACGTCGTCAGTTCGAAGGCTACCAGACCGTCGACGACAGCGACGTCGAGAATGCCGTCTGGCGTTACTTGTGCATGGCCCGCGATCGCGGCGTCGACGTCGCTCGTGATGGACTCCTGAAGATCAAGCAAGATCGGCGCGTGCCGATGTCGGAAGTCTATGCCCTTTATGCCGGCAAGGCCCAGCCGGTCGACGTGTTGCAGGCCGCCCGCGCCGGGGCGCCCTCAACCGAGGAACTCAACGCGCGATTGTTCTACGCGCATCTCTACCTGGGCTTGTACTACGAAGTTGCCGGTGACAAGCCCCGCGCTCTGGAGCATCTGATGACCGCCGCCGACAAGCACAAGATCGGTCACTACATGTGGCACGTGGCCAACGTGCACGCCAGGCGACTGAAGGCAGACACGAAACAGTAGCTCCAAGTACGCGTGCCGCCCGCGCAAGGGCCAAACTTCGCGGCTTAATCGGCCACCGAACCCGGCGTGGGGCTTTGCACGCGAATGACCCTCTGGGCGGTGAGCAGGTCGCCATTGACGTCGCTGGCGCGGATCTTCAACAGCAGCGTACCGGCAGCGGCCGTTGACGGTAGCGAAGCCTTCCAGAGGTGCGTGGACTCCTTGGGCTTGGACATTTGCCGCCACTTGGGCGCCTTGGCCAGCACGGCTTCCTCTGCTGCATACACTTCGGCATAGCTCGGGTCGATCTCGCGCGCCTGTTGCATGGCGGTCCAGCCGCCGTCGCCCAGTGCCATTTCCACCTTGGAATGCTCTGAGCCGTTGAACACGTTGACGTACACGCTCGTCTCGCCGAGCTTGTCGGCCGCCACGACCTCGGGCGCGTGGATCTGCATTTGATAGTCGGCCGAGCGCCCGGCTGCCTTGAAATCGAGCCGATAGTCCGTGCCGTTGAAGCTGATGAACGAATAGCCGTTCGGGGCGCCGTCGGCCATCGTCGCGTGCGGTATGCCGCGCTCGTCCGGCGCGCCCGTCCACCAACTGCCGCAAACGGTGACGTTGATGATGTGGTGATGCGGCTTGGGGCCCAGCCAACCGTCTTCACGCTTGATATAGCGATGCTCGTGGTGGTGCGTGTGCCCGGAGATCGAGATGCAGAAGGGCCGTTGCTCGATCAGCCGATACAACTCCTGGCGATCGTGAACGCCGACGATCGGAATGTGCATCATCAACACCACCATCTGATCCGCCGGAATCAGCGCCAGGTCGTTCCGCACGAATTCGATCTGCTCCTTGCCCAAGCCGCCGCGATATTCGCCCTTGCCGTCGTCCGTGGGAAAGTACCATTCGATGTCGTCCAGCACGATGAAATGTACCTGGCCGTAGTCGAACGAGTAATACGCCGGGCCGTACACCCGCTCGAACGTCTCGTCGCTGTGACGATCGTGGCCGGCGTCGAAGTTGATGTCGTGGTTGCCGATCACGTTGTACCACGGAATGCCGATCAGCGCGATCGACTTGTTCAGCGATTCGAACGTGTTCAGGTCGTTGAACGCGATGTCGCCCAAGGTCACGCCGAACGAAGCGTCGGCGCCGATCAGCTCTTCGACCACGTCGTGCGCCACGAAGTCCACTTCCTGCTGGTTGCGCGGCTGCGGATCGCCAAACAGCACCGCACGAAACTGCTCGGGCTCTTCCTGCTGGTACAACGGAAAGTCGATCGATCCGGGCAACGGACCAGTCGGCTCAACGCCCGCAAACTGCGACTTGGGCGAACCGTGCGGCTTGTGAATGTAGTAGAACTGCGGCAGCTTGGCCGCGGACAACGGCGTGCGATAGCCGCGCGGCTTGATCACGAAGATGATGTCGTCGTCGTCCACTGGCAACTCGTAGCGACCTTGCTCGTTGGTGGCCGCGATCTGCAATCCGTTGGAAACCTTCACGCCGGCCAACGGCTTTTCGCCCGCATCGAACTTCTGATTCCCGTTTTCATCCAGGTACACGATGCCCGTGGCCTTGGTGTTCGCATCCTCGGCCACCACCAGCCAGCCCGCCGGCAACAGGCCGCACAACAGCAACGCGAACAACCAACGACGTCTCGGGGACTTCATGGCAGGGGCTCCGTCAAGCGTGAACGGGATGAATCGGCGCGAGCGTCTATTCTGGTCGCCCGTCGGGTCGGTGTCCACCGCCAGCGACACGCTGGCCTGGACTGGCGAGCGCCCGGCTGTGGGCAAGGTCCGATCCTTGCGAGCCGCGCCGAACTCGCGAGAATGGTCCAGTCGCCGCCAGTCACGGCCGCCGCCCAGCAGTATCGCAATTCATTGTTAGGAGATTATTCGTGGTGACCGATACCTACCAGACTGACCCCGCCGCCGTGCGCGGCCGCCAACGGCGATTGCTCGACGCGATGCAGCTTGCCGAGCTCGACGCGGTGATCGTTACGCAAAACGTCCACTTGCAATACTTGTTCGGTCCGCGCTTTGCCTGGACCTTCTCGCCCGCCGGCGCCCTGTCGGCGGACGGGCGTGCCATCCTCGTTGCGCCCTCGCACCCTAACGAGCCGGTGGCGGCCGACGACGTGCGGACCTACGAGGCGCAGTCGTTCTGCACGCTGCGCAACGATCAGCGGGAAAAGTCGACGCGCGTCTTGCTGGATGCACTGTGTGAAAGGGTTTCGCCGCGGCGGATCGGCGTGGAGTTCAGTTCCTGCGGCGCGGAGGTCACCACGCGACTGGACGCCAAGTGGTTCGACGTCGAGCCGCAGCTTTACGCGCTGCGGCGTCGCAAAGACCCTGACGAATTGGCCCGCCTGCGCAAAGCTATCGCCGGCACCGAGGCCATGCACCGCCGCGCGCGGCAGATCATCGCGCCGGGGGTCAGCGAGCTGTTCGTGTTCAACGAGTTGCAAGCCGCCGCCGTCAACGAGTACGGCGAGATGCTCACGGGCACGGGCAACGACTACGCGTGCGGCGTGGCTGGCGGGGCGCCCCGCGATCGCAAAATCGAAGCGGGCGAGCTGTACATCCTCGACCTCGGTCCGGCCTTCCGCGGCTACTTCGCCGACAACACGCGCGTCACTGCCGTGGGTGGCAAACCCACCGACGAGCAACTGCACGCCTGGCATCATATCCTGCCGGTGTTCGAGCTCGTCGAGCGCACGGTCAAGCCCGGCAAGAGCTGTCGCGAGTTGTTCGACGAAGCCTATCGGCTGCTCAACGCGGCCGGCCCGTGGACTTTCGAGCACCATTTGGGTCACGGCATCGGACTCTTCCCGCACGAAGCGCCCCACTTGAACCCACACTGGGACGACACATTCCAAGCGGGCGAAGTCTTCGCGGTCGAACCAGGCCTGTACGGCGGCAATCTGCGCGCCGGCATCCGCCTGGAGAACAACTACCTGGTGACCGAAACAGGCGTCGAGCTATTGACGCCTTTTCCAATGGAGCTGTGAGCCGCAGTGGAGTTTGTGGGAAGCTATAGTGGGTCGTGCTAAAATCTCCCCTCTCCCCTTGCGGGAGAGGGGCCAGGGGTGAGGGGTGGTGAACACGCAGCGAAGTCGCCACGTTCATCGCCGCGATGATCCAGGACCCGAGGCCAATCGTCCCGCGCCCCCTCACCTGGCTCGTGGACCAACGCTTCGCGTCGGTGCCCCTCGCCGTCCTCTCCCACGAGGGGAGAGGAGCGGGGAGTTTTGCCCTGCGTACTATGGGAATTTCCAGCATATCGCGAGGTCAAAGGGCTATGGATGAGATGCTCCGCCGGGCTCGCTTGCTCCGCCGCAAGATGACCGAGCCGGAACGGCGGCTTTGGTTTCGGCTGCGTGCGCGGCGCTTTGCCGGTTTCAAATTCCGACGGCAGGTACCATTAAGCTCTTACATCGTCGACTTCGTTTGCTTCGAGCGCAAGTTGATCTTGGAGTTGGACGGCGGACAACATACGTTGCAACGCGTATACGACGCCGAGCGCACGCGCTGGCTGGAAGATCAGGGGTTTCGAGTCGTCCGCATTTGGAACAACGAGCTGTGGGAAAGTAAGCGGTCGAAGAACTGATTTGGAATGAGCTGCACCGGCGCTAATGCTCTCACGCCTTACCGTCGCCGGGTAATCTCGCTCGAGAGCATGTCCAGTTGCCCCTGCAGATCGGCCAGCAGGATGTCGGGGCTGGCTTCTTCGGCCATGTGGGTGTAGAAGGCTTGTGATGCCGTGCCGTGGGTGGCGTTCCAGTTTGACGTTGCCCGCTGCATGGCGTGGAGTTGCGCGTCGACCTGGTTCAACTTGCGAACTGCCAGCCGGCCGTTCTGCCAGATTCGTTCCAATTGCAGCACCAACCCCGAGAGCAGCCCGACCTGGCCGCCGATCGCGATCGCCACGCCCAGATTCCACAACTCTTGGCGATGCTCGATCCAGGAGCACACCAGCAGCGCCGTGCCGCAGGAGAACGTCATCAATCCCAATGCCAACAGCCACCAACCCAGCGGCGACGAGGTGCGTGCCCGGCGGACGCGACGTTTCGCCTTCCGAGGAACCGCCGAGTGCGGGGCGTCGATGCGCCGCCGCTTAGCCCGCTGAGACGGCTCGGGCTCGTCAGCCTGCACGAAGGCCGGTTGCCCAGCAGCTTCGCGCGGCGGATCGAACCGGCGCCAGGTGCCCACCCGAGCCTGCAAGCGGCGTACCTGCTGGTCCAATTCCCACGCGGCGAAATCGCTTGCCGAGCCAGCGTTTCCCAAGTCGATGCCGCTTTCGGCCGCCGCAGCCAGATTTCCCGTCGGAGGCGTTCCCTGGGCGCCGGTCGCCATTTCGCGGCCACAACGCGCGCAGTTCAACATGCTGCTCGTCGCCGAGCGTGCCGCTGGCACATGTTGCAGGCACCACTTACACCACATTCGGCTGCCGCTTGCGGGAAAATGCTAGTGGAGCGTCAACCCGATTCATTCGGGTGACGCGAAACGTCGCCAAAGTCGCAAGAACTTTGGCGCAAATAAGAATCTAGTGCTCCGCCTGAGAGTTATCATCCGAAATCCAAGCGTTGACAGAGCACTAGCGCGCATCGCCACCCGGCAATATCGCGCAATCATGACATCGGCCAGCGAACTTGGCGAACTCGATTGATTTCGCAAAGATTGCCGAGTACGGAGACTTTGCCGAGGACGCCTGGGGCTGGACTCGGCAACAGACGTCCGCGCCGTCTGCGTCATTGGGCCGTCGCAGCTTCGGCCTTCGACTCGTCGGTTTTCTTGGCCGACTCAACGGGGCTGGGCGGTTCATACCACCGGCCACGTAGCCAATCGACGATGAGTCCCAACTGCTGCTGACTCAGCATGTTTTGCGGCGCGTCGCCGCCGTGCTCGGCGAAGGCCGGCATGCGGTCGTTGTTGTCGCCGTAAAATCGCTCGTGGTTCGGGTTGGCGATCATGCCCAACAGCCATTCGCGCGAGCCATAGCCGGTCAGGTCCGGAGCGCTGCCGAGCTCGCCGACGTCGCGAAACTTGTGACAACTGGCACAATGCTCTTCGTTCTCGATGACCTTGCGTCCCGCCTCGATCGCGGCGGCATCTTGTTGGTCGGCTGCGGCCTGGCCGGGCAACTGCGCTTCGGCCGACAGAGCCAGCACCGCGTTGCGGGCATCGCCGGGTTCCCAGCTCACGAGCGTATCGTTGACGAAAGTCACCATCTCGCCTTCGCTATGCGCCGTATGGCCGAAATACTCCGGCCCGGCAATCTTCTTGGGATCCAGCAAACCGGCGATCCACTCGCGCGAGGCAAAGCCGTAGAGATTCGGCGCGGTGGTCGCTTCGCTGGGTGCCATTTGCTCGTCGCCATCGTGAAAAGCATGGCAACTTGCACAATAGCGGGCGAAGAGCTTCGGGCCCTGCGTCTTCGGATCGCCGCGCAACAGCGCCACGGCGCCGGCATAAGGAATGCCATCCTGCGATGAGGCCAACGCCACCGCTCGGTGCGCTTCGGATTCTGCCGCGGCTACGCTCGCCAGATACTCCTGCGACTTGCGATACTTCTCGAATTCCTTCAGTTGCGCGCGATAGGCCTGCATCTTGCCCGCGTCGTTGTCGAAGTGGGCGGCGATCTTCTCTTCGTCGCTGCCGATTTCGTCGATGGTCTTCTGCACTTCGGCAAACGCGGCGCCGTCGGTCCACTTGGCGCGATAGTCCTCATTCAACGCCGCGGCGGTCAACAGCGCAGCGCCGCCCAAAATCGCCAGCGTGAACGCAACGTTGAAGCCATGTCCCAGCTTCCAGCGGCCAAGGACAGGCATCAGGCACATGATCACCAGCACCAAGGTCGGCACGCCGATCGCACCGATCAGTTCGCCGGTGGCGCCCCAGCCCTCGAACAACTTGAGAAACTGAAATAGAAACAGGAAGTACCATTCCGGACGGGCGGCGGCGAATTGGTTCGAGGGATCGGCCGGCGCGCCCAGTTCCGCCCCCAACGCGCTCAACTCCACCGGACCGCTGTCTGCGGAGAAAAACGTGCGTACCGGGTGCACCACCAGGATCAGCACGACCACCAGCACCGCCAGCGATGCCACGGCGTCCTTGAGCAACTGGTCGGGCCAGAACGAAGCTTCCGGACCCTTTAGCGGCAGCTTGGCGCACAGTCCATGCCGGCGAAAGATCGCAATGTGCATCGCGAGAAACACGACCAACAATCCGGGCAACACGCCTGCATGCAGTGCAAAGAAGCGGGTCAGCGTATGGTGGCCATAGTCCGGACCGCCGACGACGAGTTGCTGCAACTGCGGACCGACCAACGGCACCACGCTGAGCAAGTTCGTGGCCACGCGCGTGGCCCAATAGCCCTTCTGGTCCCACGGCAGCAAGTAGCCGGTCAGCGACAACGACAACACCAGCAGCATCAGCACCAGGCCGAGCCAGAAATTCACTTCGCGCGGCGCCCGATAGGCGCCGTCGATCACGACCTGCATCAAGTGCAGCGCCAACAGCACCACCATCGCTTGCGAGAAAAAATGGTGCAGCCCGCGCAGCAGCCACCCGCCGGGCATCACGTGCTGAATGTAGTACACGCTTTCCCACGCAGTTTGCGCGCTGGGGCTATATGCCATCCACAGGAACATGCCCGTGATGACCTGCGCGACGAATACGAAGCTGAGCGTGCTGCCCCACACATAGCGCCAGCGTGCGCCGCCGGGAATGCGCTCGTAAAGCGCTTCGTGCATCAGGTGACGACAGCCCGTGCGATCGTCCAGCCACTCGAGAAAGGTCTTCATCCTTTGACCACTTTGTCGGCCTTGCCGCTATAGAAATCTTCGAACTTCACCAGCACCTGGTCGTTCTTCACCTGGCACTCCAGCGAATCCATCGGCCGCGGGCTGGGACTCGGCTCGATGATGAGGCCATCCAGCGCAAACTGGCTGTTGTGGCAGGGGCACATGAATGTTTTTGTTTGAGCATCGTAATTGACGAAGCAGCCGGCGTGCGGGCAGGTGGCCGTCAGGCACTCGATCTTCGTTTCGCCCGGCTGCCGTCGCAGGTACACCGCGCCCACCGGCTGTAGCGATCGATTCCAGGCATCGACCCGTTCGGCGACGATGGGGAATTCTCGCGGCACTCCGTCGTCGGGAACGGCGCCCAAAGGCGCTACGGGAATCAGCTTGCCCAGCACGCCGTTACGGCGCAGTGGATCGAAGAACACGAACACTCCGCTAGCCAGCGGCACCAGCAGGGCCACGCCGCCGGCGATGATCGTGATGGCCTTCGACAAGAATCCGCGTCGATCCTCGATCGGCCGTTTCGCGGACGAACCGCCGGCCGCTGTCGCTAAGGGCTTGGCCATGGCGCTAGGCTCCGAATCCTCTGAACCGGGCGGTGCTGTGTGTCGCGCGGCTGCCCGGGGCAAGGGGCGGGTCCGGCGAATCCATCAGGCGGGTTGGTCGTGGCGTGGTTTGCCCCGTGTGGTGCAATTGCACCGGTAACGTGCAATTGCCGGCG
>JBBDYK010000234.1:0-14712 GCA_040901665.1 Pirellulales bacterium
CTCGAGCGCGAGCGCGGCATCACCATCACCAGCGCCGCCACCACCGTCACCTGGGAAGACCACACCATCAACCTCATCGACACGCCCGGCCACGTCGACTTCACCGTCGAAGTGGAACGCAGTCTGCGCGTGCTCGACGGCGCCATCCTGGTGCTGTGCGGCGTGGGCGGCGTGCAATCGCAATCGCTCACCGTCGATCGCCAGATGAAGCGCTATCACGTCCCGCGCCTGGCCTTCATCAACAAGATGGACCGCATCGGCGCCGACTGCGTCAAGGTCGTCAAGCAAGTCCGCGAAAAGATGGGCTGCGACGCCGTCCTCATGCAATGGCCCATCGGCAAGGAAGACAACTTCGAGGGCGTGATCGACCTGGTGACCATGAAGGCCAACTATTACGACGGCGCCAACGGCGAGAAGGTGCGCAGCGAAGAGATCCCCGCCGCGCTGAAGGCCGAAGCCGAACATGCCCGCCAGCAAATGCTCGAAAGCCTGTCCATGTACAGCGACGAGCTGATGGAGAAGCTGCTCTCCGAAGAGCCCGTCGAGGAAGACCTCGTCCACAAGATCGTCACCGCCGCCGTGCAGGGCCAGGACCTGACGCCGGTCTTCATGGGCACCGCCTACCGCAACAAGGGCGTGCAAACGCTGCTGGACGCGATCGTCCGCTATTTGCCTTCGCCGCTGGCCAAACCGGTCAAAGCACTCAGGCACGACGATCCGACGCAGGCCATGCCGCTCGAATCCGATCCGACAAAGCCCTTCGTCGGCATGGCCTTCAAGCTCGTCGAAGACGCCTTCGGCCAATTGACGTTCATGCGCATCTATCAGGGCACGATCAACAAGGGCGAGCTGCACTACAACCAGCGCACCGATCAGAAGCAGCGCTTCAGCCGCATCGTCAAGATGCACGCCGACAAGCGCGAAGAAGTCGATAGCGCCGGCGCCGGCGACATCGTGGCCATCCTCGGCATCGACTGCGCCAGCGGCGATACTTTCGCCTCCCAGCGCAAGTACTGCACGCTGGAAAGCATGTTCATCGCCGAACCCGTCATCAAGATGGCCATCACGCCCTTGTCGCGCGATGGCGCCGACAAGCTGGGCAAGGCCCTCAACCGCTTCCGCCGCGAGGATCCCACCTTCCGCGTCTCCACCGACGAGGAAACCTCGGAAACGGTCATCGCCGGCATGGGCGAGCTGCACCTCGACATCTACGTCGAGCGCATCCGCCGCGAGTACGGCGTCGAGGTCGAAGTCGGCGCGCCCAAGGTCAGCTATCGCGAAGCGCCCAGCCGCACCGCCGAATACAACTTCAAGCACAAGAAGCAAACCGGCGGCTCCGGCCAGTTCGCCCACATCGTCGGCAAGCTCGAATGCCTGCCCGAAGAGTCGACCGAAGTCTTCGAGTTCGAAGAGAACGTGGTGGGCGGTCGCATTCCCAAGGAATACATTCCCTCGGTCGAGAAGGGTTTTCGCGACGCGATCCATAAGGGACCGCTGGCCGACTTCCCCATCGTGGGCGTCAAGGCGATCCTCGAAGACGGCTCGTACCACGAAGTGGACAGCTCGGACATGGCGTTCCAGATTTGTGCCCGCAACTGCTTCCGCGAGACGTTCCTGAACACCAAGCCGATGCTGCTCGAGCCGGTGATGAAGGTCGAGATCGAAGTGCCGGCCCAGTATCAGGGTCCGGTGGCCGGCGAGTTGACCAGCCGCCGCGGCCTGATCGTCTCGACCGACGTGAAGGGCGCCTTCGCCACCATCGAAGGCGAAGTCCCGCTGGCCGAAACGTTCGGCTACTCGACCGACCTGCGCAGCATGACGCAAGGCCAAGGCACCTTCACCATGGAGTTCGCCAAGTACCGCCGCGTGCCGTCGAGCATCCAGGAAGAGATCATCGCCGAAAAGAAAAAGAAGCAACTCGTCGGCGCGAAGTAAGGGCGCGGTCGAGCTTCAACAGACAACGAACAAAGGGCCTGGGGAACCGAGCGTTCCCCGAGGCCCTTTTTGTTGCGCTAAAGCGAATCGTTCATGGATTTCGCGCCAGCCGTCACTTCGCCGCCGGTTTCGGGCCCGACAGCCGCTTCATCAGCTTGTCGTGCTCGGTGATCGCCGCGCTCAGCGAGCCGTCGATCGTCTTGCAGCATTCCATCGAGGCGGCCGCGTCCACGTTGTCCTTCAGGCAGGTCTCGTGCATCTCGGCGTGCGACTTCGCGGCGTCGGCCAGGTTCTTGTCGATCGAGTCCAATGACGTCAAGGTTTCCTTGTCGTTGGTGGCTGCGGCGTGCTTCCGCATGGCGGCCATGTGCTTTTGCGCCTTGGTGATGTACTGGCCGATGCTGTCGGCCGCCTCGCGCGCCACTTCCGGATTGACTTGCTGCGCCGGGGCCGTGCGCGCGTATTGCGTGTAGTCGCGGGAGTAATCGCGTGCGCCGCGCATCGAACGGCCGCCGGCGCCGCCATAGAAGTTGTACTCGCCGCGAATCTTCGAACCGGCATCGCGCTGTGCCAGCGCCGAATCGATGCTGAGGAGCATCGCCATCGTCGCGATTGCCATGATGGTTATCGTTTGCTTGACGTACCTCATGAGAAAACCTCCCAGTGAACTTGAGTTGAGTATGGACGCCGCCGGCAATCCCAGTGACAACCGACCCGCATGTCGCTGCTTTGCACAAATCATGCCACGACGGTTTAGATGACGGGGTCGTCGCGTTTCTTCGCACATCGCTGCCAAGTCTCCACCGCTTAACTCTGAAGCCATGAAAACGATGGCGGTAAATCGGCGCAGCTGCGCGACCATCCGCTCGCCAGCGAGCGATCCGGCACACGCCGGAAACCCTATCCCGTCGCAATGCGGTAACTTGTCATTCCAGCAGCCTAAGACCTAAACTCTTGATAGTCCCCCGATTCGGGCAGAAAGCACGCGCGTCGTCGCACCGCGGCACGCAGTGTGCCTTAGCGCCGGCAGCAGACCGGGGCCCTCCATGTCGGAATCCGATTTTCAAGCGCCGCGAAGAAACATGCTCGCTCCTGCATCCAATTTGTTGGAAGCGCACCAGAGCGGATCGCGTGCAGCGTCCGACCCGTTGGCGGATGTCGTCGCCGGCTGCCAGCGGGGCGATCGGCATGCGCAGCGGCTGCTGTACGAACATTGCCACGAACGATTGTTTCGCTTGCTCGTCCGCCTGGTCGGCCGGCAGGATGCGCCCGATCTGCTGCAACAAGTATTCCTGCGAGTGTTTCAGAAAATCGGCCAGTTCTCCGGCCGCGCTCGGTTCGAAACCTGGGTCTATCGTCTCGCCATCAACGAGTGCTTGCAGTTTCGGCGGCAAAGAGCCAGGACCTTTTGCGCCATGCATGCCGAAGAACCCGTCGATCCCGCCGCCGATCATACGCAGCGCGCGCTGCAGCAAGAGCTCATGGAACGCGCGCTGGCGCAGCTCGCTCCGGATCTGCGGGCGATCTTCGTTTTGCGCGAAGTCGAGGGCTTGAGCTACCGCCGGATCGCCGAAACGCTTCAAATCAAGGAAGGCACCGTGGGTTCGCGATTGAATCAAGCGCGGACGCAACTTCGCATCCACCTTGTCGAGCTAGGCTGGAAACCCGAGTCATGAACTGCGAGTCGGCGCGCGAACTGATGTCGGCCTACTACGATCGGGAATTGACGCCCGATCTGGAGTTGGCCGTGCGCGAGCATCTCGAGGATTGCCCGCACTGCGCGCATCATCTGGCGCAGTTCGAGCAACTATCGAAGCTGGCCACCGAATTGCGCGAGCCCAGCGTCCCGGCGGACATGTGGTCGGCCATCGATTCCTCGATCGACCGCCAGCGACTGCGGCGTGATCGTTGGGCGCGGGCATGGCGGCGCTATTCGCCAGCGGCCGTCGCGGCCGTGCTGCTCGTGGCCGCTTCGCTCGTCGCGTTCTCGTATTGGCAGAATCGTCACGCGGCCGACCACCGCCAGATGGCTGCGACATTTGGCCAGTACCTCGAGCGGTTTCACGAGCAACCCGAGCGCGCCGAGGACGTCCTGCTCGCCCGCTATGAGGGCCGTCTGCTGCCGCCGGAGCAAGCGGCCGGCGCGGCGAAGTTCCAGCCCAATGCTCCGGACAGGTTGCCGCAGGGATTTACCCGCACGAAGCTATACGTCCTCGAAATGCCCTGCTGCACCTGCACGCAGACCATCTACCAGGATGAGCAGGGACACGTGCTGGCCCTGTTCGAGCACAACGACCAGCAGCGCGATTGGTTCGGCGATCGGCCCACGATCACGGCCGAATGCCACGGCAAGCAAACCTGCCTGGTGCAAATGCGCGATCGCCTGGCAGCCTGCTGGAAGTCGGGCCCCCGGCATTTGACCATCGTCGGCGCACGCGACGTCGAGCAGGTCGCCGAGCTCGTCGCCTATCTCGACGCACGAGCGCCCTCGCTCGCGCCCGCCGACAGTGTCGGCCAACGCCCCCACCTCTAGCAGCTCCGCCAAGACGTCACGAGCACCACTCCCACGAACCGCGACGCGCCAGCGAGGGCAGCACTGCCACCGTGCTAAGCGAGTGAACCACTACGACACCCGATTGATTTTCGATTTTCGATTCTTATCTCCCTCCTCGTCTTCGAGCCCCTCGAGTCTTCTGTGGTCCATCTCCTTCCGTGTTTTACTTCCTCTCAGTCCAGCAACTCGGGATACAGCAGCTCTTGAATCGCCGGCTCTTTCATGTTCTCGGGCGTGGCCAGGGTCTCGCTGGTGGCGATCTTGGGCTCGACTTTCTCGCCGCGAATGTGGGCCGCCATGGTTTTCACGGCCTGGCTGGCCATGCCCACCGGGTCTTGCAACACGATGCCGTGCATCTTGCCGGCCGCCAGCGCCGTGACCAGTTCGGGACCGGGATCGAAGCCGATGAATTTCACTTTGCCGGCCAGGCCTTGTTCTTCCAACGCGCGCAACACGCCGGTGGCCACGTGCTGCGTGGGGGCGAAGATGCCGTCCACCTGCTCGCCAAAGCTGAGCAGCAGTTGCTGGGCCTTGACCAGCGCCTTGTCGGCCGTCTCGCCCGCGTACTGATCGGAGGAAATGATTTCGATTTCGGGAAACTCCTTGGCCAGCGCGTCGAGACAGCCTTGCTCGCGCAGCTCGGTGCTTTGACTGCCGACGATGTAACGCAGCACGATCACGCGCCCCTTGCCGCCGAGCAGCTTGCCGAGTTGGCGGCCGGCCGTTTGCCCGCCGTGATAGTTGTCGGTGGCAACGAAGCTGACGATGCCTTGCGGATCGTCCAGCCCGCTGTCGAAGATCAACACCGGCACGCCGGCGGCCTGGGCCTCATCGACCGCGGGCACCAGCGCCTGCGAATCGAGCGGCGCCAGGCAGATTCCCGCCACGCCCTGGGCGGCGAAGTCCTGCACCAGGTTGATCTGCATTTCGCGATCGCTCTCGGTGATGGGCCCTTTCCAGATGATCTCGACGTCGGCCTCCTTTGCCCCCTGCGCCGCCCCGGCATGCACCGACTTCCAAAACTCGTGCGACGTGGCCTTCGGAATGACCGCGATCACCGGCTTGCCGGAGGACGAGCGAGCCGCGTTGTCCGTCGAGCCGGCATTACAGCCGACGAGCAGGAACACAACGACGATTGCGGGCAACAGGCGAAGCATAGCGACCTTTCGCGTTGGACGTCTCGAGTGATACCGGCATCTTGCCAAAATTCACGCCAGAATCTGCCGCACCACTTCGCCATGCACGTCGGTCAGGCGGTGATGGCGGCCTTGGAACTTGAACGTGAGTCTGGTGTGGTCGATGCCCAGCAGGTGCAGGATCGTGGCGTGCAGGTCGTGGACGTGCACGGGGTTCTCGACGATGTTGTACGAATGATCGTCGGTCTGGCCAAAGGTCGTGCCGGCCTTGATGCCCGCGCCGGCCAGCCAGACGGTGAAGCAGCGGGGATGATGGTCGCGGCCGTAATCGTCGGCCGTAAGCTGGCCCTGGCAGTAGACCGTGCGGCCGAACTCGCCGCCCCAAACCACCAGCGTGTCTTCCAGCAGCCCGCGTTGCTTGAGATCGGCGATCAGGGCGCCGGTCCCCTGATCGGTGTCGCGGCATTGCAGCCCGATTTGCTTGGGCAGGTTGACGTGTTGGTCCCAGCCGCGATGGAACAATTGCACGAAGCGCACGCCGCGCTCGCACAGCCGCCGCGCCAACAGGCAGTTGGCCGCGAACGTGCCCGGCGTGCGCGACTCGGGCCCATACATTTCGAAAACGTGCTCGGGCTCGTCCGACACGTCGGTCAGCTCGGGCACCGAGGTTTGCATGCGATAGGCCAGCTCATACTGGGCAATGCGCGTGGCGATTTCCGGGTCGTGCACGGCCGACAGCTTCAGTTGGTTCAGCTCGCCCAACTCATCGAGCATCTGGCGACGGGCCGTGGCGTCGAGCCCGGGTGGATTCGAGAGATTGAGCACCGGATCGCCGATCGATCGGAACTTCACGCCCTGAAACTTTGACGGCAGAAAGCCGCTGCCCCACAGGCGATCGTACAGCGGTTGATCGCCGGGATTTCCGGTGCCTTGCGAGATCATGGCCACGAAGGCTGGCAGGTCGTGGTTCTCGCTGCCCAAGCCGTAGGAGAGCCAGGCGCCGATACTGGGGCGGCCGGCCAGTTGCGCGCCGGTTTGAAAGAACGTGATGGCCGGATCGTGATTGATCGCCTCGGTGTGCATCGACTTTACGAAGCACAGTTCGTCGGCAACGCTGGCCGTGTGCGGCAACAGCTCGCTGAGCCACGCGCCGCTTTGGCCGTGTTGAGCGAACTTGAACATCGAGGGCGCAATCGGGAAGCTCTCTTGCGTCGAGGTCATCGACGTGAGCCGTTGGCCGCGCCGCACCGAGTCGGGCAACTCCGCGCCCCGCGCGTCGTTGAGCCCGGGCTTATAGTCGAACAGATCCATCTGCGAAGGCGCGCCAGACTGGAAAAGGTAGATCACTCGCTTGGCTTTGGGCGTGAAGTGCGGCAGGTCAGCCAGTCCGCCGACGGCGCTCGAGCCGGTGGCAACGGCTGCTCGTGCATCGGTGCGCAGCAGCGCGGCCAGGGCAGCGGCGCCCACGGCGCCGGCCGAGCCCGACATGAACTGCCGCCGATTGAGCAGCAGCGCTCGTTCGAGACGAGGATCCATGGCCTTTACTCCTTGGTCACCGCTTCGTCGAGATTGAACACCAGGTTGGCCACGGCGGCGTAGGCCGCCAGTTCGCAGGCGTCGAGTTGTTTGTGGCGGGGCGCCTCGCCCACGGCCAGCAGCTTCTCGGCCTCGTCCGGATGGGCGCGGAAGCGCTCGAGATGCCGCGCCAGCGAGCGCTCCAACACGGCCGCTTCGCGTTCATCCGGTACGCGACCGAGCAGCCATTGAAACATGCCGGCGAGGCGTTCCGCGGGCGTGGATCGCTCGACGAGCACGCGCTGGGCCAGCATGCGGGCCGCTTCGACAAACGTGGTTTCGTTCAGCAGCGTGAGCGCTTGCAGCGGCGTGTTGGTGCGCGTTTCGCGCACGGTGCAGGCTTCGCGCGGCGAGGCGTCGAAAGTGATCATCGACGGCGGCGCAATCGTTCGCTTCCAATAGGTATACAAGCTGCGCCGATACAGTCCGGCGCCGTGATCCTGCTCGAAGTCGCTGCCGCCAGTAAGTTCCTTCCACAGTCCCGGCGGCTGATACGGTTTGACCGACGGCCCCCCCTGCTGCTCGACCAACAGGCCGCTGGCCGCCAGCGCCGCATCGCGAATCATCTCGGCCGGCATTCGCAGGCGAGGCCCGCGCGCCAACAGGCGATTCTCCGGATCGCGGGTATATAGCTCGGGCGCGGCGCTCGACGTCTGTCGATACGTGGCGCTGGTGACGATCAACCGCTGCATGGCCTTCACGTCCCAGCCACTGGCGACGAACTCGCTGGCCAGCCAATCGAGCAACTCCCGATGGCTGGGCGCTTCGCCCTGGGCGCCAAAGTCATCGACTGTCTTGACCAGGCCCGTGCCGAAATACGCTTGCCAGAAGCGGTTCACCGCCACACGCGCCGTCAGCGGATTGGCCGGATCGACCAGCCAGCGGGCAAACGACAATCGATCGGGCGACGCGCCGGCGGACAACGGATTGAGCGCCGCCGGAATGCCGGCCTGCACGCGCTCGGCGGGCTTGTCGTATTGCCCACGCTCGAGAATGAAAGTCTCGCGCGGCACGGGCATCTCGACCATGACCATGGTCGTCGGAAAGCTGGCTTCGAGATCGAGCTTGCGTTGCGTCGCCTCGGCAATGCGGCGGTGTGCGTCTTGCACGTGCGGCGGCGCATGATTGGCCAGGTAGTACGCGCGCAGCTTCGCGGCCTGATCGAGCGAGCGTTGTTGCGGCTGCATGGCAACGATGGCATCGATCGGCGCGGGCGTCGACAGGATGGCTACGTCGCGAACGTCGAGGTCGGTCTTGTAGATGCGCAGCTCGTCAACCTGGCCGTGGAGTTTTCCGCTGCGGCCGCCGCCGCCGATGCGCAGCGGTTGCTTGGTGCTGAAGTTCTGATTCAGCCCGTCGAGCAGCACGTTGATTTCTTGCGTCACCCCGTCGAAATAGACACGGATGCCCGACGGGCCGCGTGTGCCGTCGTAGCTGACCGTCACATGTTGCCAGCGATCCAGCGCCAAGGTCGCTCGAGTTTCGACGCGCAGCGAGTCGTCCAGCCAGCGCTTGGAGAGATTTACTTGCAGCTTGCCGGCCACCAGCTCCAGGCTGTAGCCTTCGAAGCCGGCGTTGTCCGTCAGACGGGCTACGATCGTGCCGGTGTCGCGCTGGGGAAGGATCCAGGCGGCGATGGTGAACTTATCGAAGAATCCGAAGTCGGCCACGTTGCCCGCGTCGATCAGCGCCTGGCCGTCGAACGTAGCAGCGCTGTCGACCTGGCCTGTGGAAAAGGAGATGGCTCCCTCGACCCGCACGGGCTCATCGCCGGTCCGCTGGTCAGCCGTCGTATCCAGCGGAAAATGCGCGGCCAGCGCCGCGTCCGGCGCCCAATGGACTGGTTGACCGGGCGTGAAGGAAGCGGCCCAGGCGGCTTCCGAGGCGGCGATCTCGTCGGCCAATGCCGCAAACGCCGCTTCAGCCGCAGACAACTCTTGCTGCACGACCGCAAGCTGGGCTTGCTGCTGGCGCGTGGGGGCGAGCATCGTGGGAGGCGAGTTGCCCACTTTGATACCGCGGCCGCGCTCCGGCACGTTGTTGAAATAGGCGAAGAGCTGATAGAACTCGCGCTGCGTGAAGGGGTCGAACTTGTGATCGTGGCAGCGGGCGCAGCCGAGCGTCAGACCGAGCCAGACCGTGGCCGTGGTGTCGACGCGATCGACCACGTACTCGACCGCGTACTCCTCGGGAATAATGCCCCCTTCGGCGTTGGTGCGATGGTTGCGGTTGAAGCCGGTGGCCAGATGCTGCTGGAGCGTGGCAGCGGGCAGCAAGTCGCCGGCCAGTTGCTCGATCGTGAAGCGATCGAACGGCAGGTTGCGGTTATACGCCTCGATCACCCAGTCGCGCCACCGCCACATGTGCCGGATGCCGTCGTCTTGATAGCCGTTGGTGTCGGCATAGCGGGCCGCGTCGAGCCAGCGCGCCGCCATCCGCTCGCCATAGCGGTGCGACGCCAGCAGCCGGTCAACCGCGCGCTCGTACGCGCCGGGCGCATTGTCGGACAGGAATGCTGCGACTTCCGCAGGCGATGGCGGCAAGCCGGTCAGATCGAGCGTCACGCGGCGCAACAGCGTCGTCCGGGTGGCCGGGGGCGAGAGCGTCAGCCCGATAGCCTCCAAACGCGCCTGCACGAACGCGTCAATCGGGTTCTCCAATCTGGCTGCATCGTTGACCGACGGGAGCGCCGCGCGCTGCGGAGAGATGAACGCCCAGTGGGGTTCCCAATCGGCGCCTTGGCGAATCCAGCCGGCGATGCGCTCGATCTGGTCGGGTGTGAGTTGCTTGCCCGAGTCGGGTGGCGGCATGCGCGTTTCAGGATCGTTGCTAGTGATGCGCTGATAGAGAGCGCTAGCGCTTAGGTCGCCGGACACGATGGGACGCACACCGTCGACGTCGCGCTTGGCGCTGGCCTCGACGTCGAGCCGTAGGTCGGCTTGCCGCTGGGCCGGATCGGGCCCATGACACTGAAAGCAATTGTCGGACAACAGCGGCCGGATGTCGCGATTGAACTGCACGGTCTCGTCGGCCGCGGCCAATCCTGCCAGCGCGACGAATGCCAGGCCGATCGCCAGCGGCCGGCATGTTGCACGTACAAAGTAGGGAAGTCGCAGGGACATCGCACCCTCGCCCAAACCGGCCGCTGCCGAGCAACGGGAAACCCCGCCGATCGCGCCATCCACCAATCGGGCCATTATCGATGCTCGCGCCGCGCACAGCAAGCACGCAGGTGCTGGCGCAATGGTGGCCGTAATCGTCCAACATATTCGTTACGCCTTGCCATACAGAGCCGGCAAACAGGTGAAATGGCCGGGCGATATGCGCGCAATCGCTGCCCGCGGCTTGCGGTGCGCGACGATACAGACCGCAGGAAGGGAGTCTGGCGATGAAACCTTGTTTTGGCCGCGTGCTGGCGATTGCGCTGTTTGCCTTGCTGGTCCATTGGGCGGCCAGTTCACCGGCGATCGAGACTACCTACGGCGAAGACCCCGTGCCCGACACCTATCGATCGCTGTCGCCGCCGTTCACGGCATACGGAATGGATCCGATTCCGGTCAAATCGCCGCTCGAGCGATGGCTTGTGTATAAGCAGCAGCGCGACCAGCGATTGTCCGAGCGCGAAGCCACCCGGCAGAGCGAACCTCGCCGCGCCAACCGCGTGAAGTGGTGGTGGTGAGCAGGAATCGGCGCTCAGCTCTTTGACGTGCCATCGGATTTCGCGTCCGTCTTGATCGTCGGCTGCGAAGCATCCGCCCCTTGCCGTCCGTTGCCGCTGGCCTGGGGCGATTCGGCGATCACCAGATTGGCGGTGTCGCCCAAGCGCTCGGCCAGTTGAGGAATGGCCGCGGCCAGTGCGTCTTCGATGCGCTTGGCGAGGATGAACTGCATTTCGGCGCGGACCTCGTTGGGAAGCTCGCCGAGATCCTTGCCGTTGTCGGCCGGCAGGATCACACGGAGGATGCCGGCGCGCCGCGCGGCCAGCACCTTTTCCTTGATGCCGCCCACCGGCAGCACGAGCCCTGTGAGCGTAATCTCACCGGTCATGGCCGTGTCGCCACGCACCGGTTGCTGCGTGTACATCGAGGCCAGCGCCGTGGCCATGGCCACTCCGGCCGAAGGGCCGTCTTTGGGAATGGCGCCAGCCGGCACGTGCACGTGGACGCCGCCGGACCGCAAACCTTCCTCCGAGATACCCAGTGCTGCCGCTTGCGACCAGATGTAGCTTTGCGCCGCGCGGGCGCTTTCGCGCATGACTTCGCCCAATTGGCCGGTGAGCGTCAGACCCGAGCTGCCCGGCAGCGCCAGTGCCTCGACATACAACACTTCGCCGCCCGCTTCTGTCCATGCCAGGCCCGTCGACACGCCGGCGGGCTGATTCTGCCGGGCTTCTTCGGCGTGAAAACGTTCAACGCCCAACAACTCGTTGAGATCCGCAGGGCGAATGGTCACCGGCTCGGCGTGTTGCTCGGCGTGGCGGACGGCGATCTTGCGCGCCAACTGGCCAATGGTGCGTTCGAGCTGGCGGACGCCGGCCTCGCGCGTGTAGTTATCGATTACGGCTCGCAGCGTGTCGTCGGGGATCGCGATGAGCTCTTCCGTCAGTCCCGTTTCCTTGACCTGGCGCGGGATCAGGTAGCGGCGGGCGATTTGCAGCTTTTCTTCGGTGCTATAGCCGCTTAAGCGCAGGATCTCCATGCGGTCCAAGAGCGGCCTGGGGATCGTGTCGAGCGTGTTGGCCGTGGCGATGAAGAAAGTCTGCGACAAATCGAAGGGCAGGTTGAGGTAGTTGTCGCGGAACTCGAAGTTCTGCGCCGGATCGAGAATCTCCAACAGCGCGGCCGTCGGATCGCCGCGGTAGTCGTGGCCCACCTTGTCCACTTCGTCCAGCATCAACAGCGGATTGCGCACGCCCGCTCGGCGCACGGCCTGAATGATCCGGCCCGGCATGGCGCCGATATAGGTGCGCCGATGGCCGCGCAACTCCGATTCGTCGTGCATGCCCCCCAGGCTCATGCGCTCGAACTTGCGCTCGAGCGCCCGGGCGATCGACTGGCCCAGCGACGTCTTGCCGACGCCGGGCGGACCCACGAAGCACAGAATCGGCGCCTTCGCGCCTGGATTCAGCTTGAGCACGGCCAGTTGCTCGACGATCCGCTCCTTGATCTGCTTCAGATCGTAATGATCCTCATCCAGCACCGTGCGCGCCCGAGCCAGGTCGAGGTTGTCGGTGGTCTGGGTCGCCCAAGGGAGCTCCAGAATCAACTCGACGTAGGAGCGCGTGATTTGATAGTCGGGCGCGGCCGACGGCAGGCGCTCCAGACGGCCCAGCTCGCGCTCGGCTTCCTTGCGCACGTCGGCCGGCAACTCGATTTCGTCCATCCGTTTGCGCAGCTCGGCCAGGTCGGCGTCTTCGCCGCTGGTTTCGCCCAGCTCCTGTTGGATGGCCTTGAGCTGTTGGCGCAAGTGATACTCGCGCTGCTCGCGGCTCATTTCGGTTTGCGCCTGGCTGGCAATCTTCTGGCGCAGCTCGACGATCTGGGCCTCGTGCGCCAGCGCGTCGTGCATCAGCCGCAGCGCGTCGATGCGCAAGTTCGCTTCCAGCAACTGCTGTTCTTTGTCGAGGTCCAGGCTGATCATCGAAGCCAATAGATACGCCTGGTGCAGCGGATCGGAAAACTGCCCAAGGATTTGCGCGATGCTCACCTGGGCGTCGGCGTGCGACATGGCCTGGATCTGCGCGGCGATGTCGACCATCGCGCGGTGCAGGGCGTCGACTTCGGCGCCGCGGTCGTCGGGCTCGGCCAGCGCGCGCAAGCGAGCTTGCAGGAAGGGAGTGGATTGCGAGGCTTCGATCACTTCCATGCGCCGCGTGCCCTGCACGATCACTTGGATCGCGTTGTCCGCCCGATCCAGCCGCTTGATCACCGCCTCGGTGCCGATCGTGTAGAGATCTTCGAAAGCGGGATCCTCCATCTGCGCGTCCTTCTGCGCGACGATGAACACGGTCTTGTCCTCGCTGGCTGCCGCCGCTTCGATCGCCTTGACCGATCGCTCGCGTCCCACCGCCAGCGGCATCAACAAGTACGGAAACAGCACCGTGTTCTTGATCGGCAACACGGGCAGCGTGCGCGTGGTTTCGGGCGCCGGGCGAGTCGTTTCGGAAGGTTGGTCGGTCATGCGCTGGCTTCCTCGCATCGCAACTGCACGATGAGCATACCGTCGCGGTAGTCGGTGCTCACCCGCATCGTGTCCAGGTCGCAGGGCAACTCGAGCGACCGCTCGAAGCAGTTGTAGGAAATCTCCATCGAGTAGGACTGCTGCGCCTCTTCGATGCGGACATCGCGCCGCAAACCGCGCACCACGACGCTGCGGCCACGCACGGTCAATTCGACTTCTTGCGGAGAGATGCCGGCCAACTCGTACTTGAGCACCCAGCCGTCGCGCGTTTGATAGACGTCGACCGCCGGGCTCCACTGCGTCTTTTGAAAGGCGCGAGCCGCCGCCAGAAACAGATCGTTGGGTCGGTCAGGATTGCGGGCCATCACTGCGGCCTTGCGGTTGCTGCATCGACGATCAACTCACCGCCTCGCGGAAGCGCCGTCACCGGACGATGACCCTGTGCGGGTCTTTGCGCATTGTTTTCCATCGGGTGGGGAAAGTCAAAGCGTGCCCTCAGCCGCCTTATTCGGTCAGCACCTGCAGCAACTCATCGGCGGCCTGCTGCTCGTCTACTTCGTGGCGCTTCCAGCGATCGACCACGGGGCCGACGTTGCCGGCGCGATCGAGCAGGCGATCGGCAAGCACCTGTTGCGCACGCCGCAGCAGGAACTGCGCCGCGGGCTCGAGCGGACCGTCGCGACGGGGCGCCTCGACGATCGACTGCCACAGCGCTTCGAAGCCCTCGACCTTCTTCGAGCTGACCGGCAGCACCGCGATCTGCCGACAGCCGGGCAGGCTCAAGAGTTCGCGCACTTGCGATTGCAAACGCTCTGCGCCCGGCAGATCCGCCTTGTGGATCACCACCACGTCGGCAATTTCCAGCAGGCCGGCTTTCTCCCATTGCAGCTCGTCGCCGCTTTCGGGCTGCAGCAGCACGACCACGACGTCGGCCAGTGAGCGCACGGCAGTATCGCCCTGCCCAGCGCCGACGGTCTCCAACAGAATGACGTCGAAGCCGAATGCCGAGAGCACGCGGATCATCAAGTCGACGTGCTCGGCCACGGCTTGATGACCACTGGCCGCCGCCAGGCTGCGAATATACAAACCGTCGTCGTCCGGACGGCTGGGCATGCGCACGCGATCGCCCAGCAATGCGCCGCCCGTGAGCGGGCTCTCCGGATCGCAGGCCAGCACGGCCACCGTCTTGCCCTGATCGCGCGAATACTCCACCAGCTTGCCAACCAGCGTGCTCTTGCCGACGCCGGCATTGCCGGTGAGCGCGATCACGGGCGTGGCATCCGCCTTGGGGCCGACCGCCTTGCGAATGTCAGCCAGTTGCTCGTCGCGAGA
>JBBDYK010000234.1:14722-22593 GCA_040901665.1 Pirellulales bacterium
CGAGAAATGAGCGTCAGCACGCGTGCCAGAGCCAGGCGATCTTTGCTGCGCAGCCGCTTGAGCAGATCGTCAAGCATGCGTCCGGCTCCCCTGCGAACGCAGGAACTCCACGATATCGGGCAGCGGCGTACCGGGACCGAACACGCGGGCCACGCCCAGGGCTTCCAGCTTCGGAATGTCCACTTCGGGAATGATGCCGCCCACCAGCACGCCGACGTGCGTGAGCCCTGCCTGCTTGAGCATCTCCATGATCCGCGGCACCAGCGTCAGGTGCGTGCCGCTCAAGAGGCTGATACCCAGCCAGTCGGCGTCCTCGTCGGCTACGGTGCGAACCACGGCTTCGGGCGATTGCCACAGTCCGGGATAGATGACGTGGAAGCCCGCATCGCGCAGTCCGCGGGTGATGACTTTCACGCCCCGATCGTGGCCGTCGAGCCCGACCTTGGCCAACACGATCCGCAATTGCGGGTTTTGATTCATAACGTCGTACTTCGTTCAGCCCCTGGCTTGGCCGGGGGATTGGATGAGGAAAAACGGTTGATGGGTAGGCTGATCCCCCGGCGGAGCCGGGGGCTAAACACGCGTTTGCTCACACCACGGCCGAGTCGCAGCGCCCCAGCACGTCGGCCAGCGCGCACATGGTCTCGCCCACGGTGATTCGCGCGCGGGCGGCGTCGATCAGCGAGGGCATGACGTTCTCGCCCGCGGCGGCCGCGCGGCGCACCTGGTCGAGCGCGCGGGCGACATCGGCCTGGCTGCGCTCTTGCTTGCGCTTGCGCAGCGTGGCAATCTGTTCGGTTTCGACGGCGTGGTCGATCGAGAGGATTTCCAGCGGCTTTTCCTCCGCTTCTTGATAGGCGTTGACGCCGACGATCAGCTTGCGCTTGGCATCCACCTCGCGCTGATAGACGAAGGCTGCTTCGGCGATCTCGCGGCGGAAGAAGCCGCGATCGATGGCCGGCAACATGCCGCCCAGCTCGTCGATGCTGTCGAAGTATTTGCGGGCTTCGGCTTCCATCTGCCGCGTGAGCGTTTCGACGAAGTAGCTGCCGCCCAGCGGATCGGCCGTGTTGGTGACGCCAGTTTCATGGGCGAGGACCTGCTGCGTCCGCAGGGCCAACGTTACGGCATGCTCGCTCGGCAAGGCCAGCACTTCGTCCATGCTGTTGGTGTGCAACGACTGGCAGCCGCCCAGCACGGCGGCCATCGCCTGATAGGCGACGCGAATCAGATTCACCTCGGGCTGCTTGTCTTGCAGCGAGCAGCCGGCCGTTTGCGCGTGGAACCGCAGCTTCCAGGAACTCTCCTGCTTCGCGCCATAGTGATTGCGCAGCCGGTCGGCCCACAGCAGCCGGGCGGCGCGATACTTGGCCACTTCCTCGAACAGGTCGTTGTGCGCGTTGAAGAAGAAGCTCAGGCGGCCGGCGAACTGATCGACCTCGAGCCCTCGCGCCAGGCACTCGTCGATGTAATGGAAACCGTCGGCCAGCGTGAAGGCCAGTTCTTGCACGGCGGTCGAGCCCGCCTCGCGAATGTGATAGCCGCTGATCGACACGGGGTTCCACTGCGGCACGTGATGCGTGCAGAACTCGATCACGTCGATCGTCATCCGCACCGACGGCTCGGGCGGGAAGTAGATTTCGTTCTGCGCGTGGAACTCTTTCAGCGTGTCGTTCTGGATCGTGCCGCGCAGCTTCTTCCAGTCGAAGCCGCGATCCTGGGCATTGGCCAGGTAAAAGGCCATCACGATCATGGCCGGCGCGTTGATCGTCATCGAGACCGACAGCTTCTCGATGTCGATCCGGTCGAACAACTGCCGCATGTCGTCGATGGTGTCCATGGCCACGCCCAAGCGGCCGACTTCGCCCAGCGAGCGCGGATCGTCGCTGTCGAGGCCCATCAGCGTGGGCAGATCGAAAGCGGTGCTCAAGCCGGTCTGACCGCGCTGGACCAGAAAGTGAAACCGCTCGTTGGTCTGCCGCGCATTGCCAAAGCCGGCGAACTGCCGCATGGTCCACAGCCGCCCGCGATGCATCGTGGCGTGGATGCCGCGCGTGTAAGGATACTGGCCGGGATAGCTCAGCTCGCTGTCGTATTCAAAACCTTCCAGATCGTCGGGCGTGTAAAGCGGTTCGATGGGAACGCTGCTGACCGTGGTGGCGGGTTGCACGGGGGGCGGCGCCTTTTCGATTTCGGCCCGCCACTGTTCCCATAGTTTGCGATCCATGGCAGTAGCCATATGCGACGACCCCTGGCAGGAAGCGGATAGGTGGACTCGACGAGAATGAAGACGATCCAACACGGACGAATGAATTGTATCTCGCGAACCGAGCAAGCACGAATAGCGAGTGGCCGGCTGCGCCCACCGCCGCGACCCGCGTTGCTCCCGATCAGCCCCCGGCTCGGCCGGGGGATTCGCCAGCGGCGTCCGAGCACACTCCCTGGTCCGTCGCGAAACCCTTAGTTTAGGCCCGTTTTCGGGGCGAAACAAGGTGAGCTATTCCCCGCCCCACTTCGGTTCGCGCTTCTCCAAGAATGCTTTCATGCCTTCGATCGCATCCGGGGTTTTGGCGTTTTCGACCATGATGCGCTCGGTGACCTGATAGGCCAGTGGCACCTCCAGGTCGAGTTGCTCGTAGAAGACGCGCTTGCCCAGCTCGATCGTGTGCGGGCTGGCGGCCGCGATCTTTCGCGCCAGTTCCAAGGTGGCGCCTGAGAGTTGCTCGCGCGGCACTACGCGATTGACCAGGCCAATACGCTCGGCCTCGCGCGCCCCGACGGGCTCGGCCGTGAGCAGCATCTCCATCGTCTTCTTCGCGCCAATCGCGCGCGAGACGGCTACGGCCGGAGTGGAGCAGAACAGACCGATCTTGATGCCGGGCGTGGCGAACGAGGCCTCTTCGGCGGCGACGATCAGGTCGCACGTGGCTGCCAACTGGCAACCGGCGGCTGTGGCGATGCCCTGCACTTGCGCGATCACCGGTAGCGACAGCTCGCGAATCGTGGTCATCATTTGCGTGCAGAGTGCAAAGAGCGATTCGCGCTCCAGGTCGCTGGCTTCGACGATCTCGCGCAGGTCGTGTCCGGCGCTAAACGCGGGCCCTTCAGCGGCCAGGATGACGCACTTCACGGCGCCGTCGGCTTCAGCCGCCTCCATGCGCTCGATCACTTGCAGCATCGCGGCGCGCGACATCACGTTGCGCTTGTCCGGATTGGCCAGCGTGATGACGCCCACGTCGCCCAGCGATTCGAACGTGACGAGTGGTTTTTCCATGGTGGCTTCCAGCGTTCAGCGCCCGGCTTTGCCGGGGGATTGGCGTCAATGCAGATCCACTCGAAACGGTAATTGCCAACCAGTCATCCCCCGGCAGAGCCGAGGGGCTAGATCCAAATATCACTCGTGCTATCCCCGCCGGGGAAGCGCACTTCGTGGGCACGGGCCGGGCCATCGGGTTCCGCGCTGAAATCGACGAAGAAGTCTTCGTTCAGCTTCAGGCCGCCTTTCTCCGTGTCGCAGTCGATTTGCAGGATCGACGAGCCCTTGGCCAGGTCGGGATAGAACTGATTGTCCCAACTGCTGTAGAGCGAATTGGTGACATAGAGGCGTTTACCGTCGAGGCTGAGTTGCAGCATTTGCGGCCCGCCGACAAAATCCTTGCCGCGAAACTTGCCGCTTCGGCCGATCACGCCGCCCAGCCAGACGCGGCCGGTGAGCTTGGGATTGGCCGGATCGCTCACGTCGTATTGCCGCAGGTCGCCGTGCAGCCAATTGGAGAAATACAAAAAACAATCGTCGAGCGAGACGAGCAAATCGGTGATCAAGCCCGGCACGGGGAAGGGCCAGCCCTTGGTCTCAACCGGTTCGACGGCGATCACCTTGTCGACCTGCCACTTGTCGGCCGGCTTGTGGAAGTGCCACATGGTGCTGGACAGCGCGGCGCCGACGAAGCCGTGCGTGCTGTCGGGATTGTGATGGAAGCGCACTTCGAGCGGGATCATGCCCTGCGAGCCCAGATCGATGCGCTCGATGAGCTTGCGGTCGGACCAGTTCCAGAAGCAGAGCGAATGTCCGTACTTGCCCGCTTCGACGTCTTCCAGATCGAAGCCGCCGCTGAAGGTGTTGGGCGCGGCCCATTCGCTCGAGACCATGACGTCGTGCCGCGGCTGGTACCAGAAGTCGTAGTTGAATTGCAAACCGCTGTCCTTGGGCTCCCAGCGGCCGGCAACGTTGAACTGGTCGTCGAGCAACAGAAAGCCGCCGGGGGCGTCGCCCTGACCGTTGCCGAGCATCGAGATCATGATGTGGCCATCGGCCAGGCAGTGGACCGTGTGCGGCGCGCTTAAGTTGGTCTTGGAGACGATTTCCTCGGGCTCGATCACCTTGTGCATCTTGGCCGAGCGCGGGTCGGCCGCGTCGATCACATGAATGCGTCCGGAGCGGATGCCTGGCACGATCAGGTAGCGCCGGGCCTTATCCGGATCGGAGTGACAACTGGCGCAGGCGTTCCAGCCGAAGTGGTGCAACTCGTCGCCCGCCTGTGGCATCGTCACTCGGTGTACCACCTTGGCATAGGTGGAGGACTTCGGATCGACGTCGACCACGGCCAGGTAGTCCTTGCCCTCGGGCTCGATGCCGACGCGCAGCGCCGTGACGAACAGTTCCGTTTCGCGCGGCGAACGCATGGCGTCGGCTGGCGAGGCAAAGATGCGCCGTTGTCCGCCGACTTCGTCCGCGCCCCGCGCCGGGCGCTGGCTGGAAAGGATGGTTCCGGAAAGCGTGACTGCGGCCGTGGTGGCCAGGAATTTTCGCCGACGCATGACCAGGGCTCCTCTACATTGGAAACATGATGGAGCATCGCTACGCCGCGGGCTGGGTGGAAAACCCGGCGGATGCATCACGATTATATCGCGCGTTCGAAAAATCGCTCGTCAAAAATCGGTGAGCGATTTGGGGGGCACGGCCACACGCAGGGCATTGACGACGGCCAACAGATCAATCACTTCCTGCGCAATCGCCCCGGCGACCGGCGGCAGCAGGCCCGCAGCGGCAAAGCCCATGCCTATGGCGGAGAGCGCCATGCCGCCCAGGGCGCTTTGCAGGGCAATTGTGCGCATGCGGCGGGAAATATGCAGAAACTCGTCGACGCGTGCCAGTGAACTTTCCATGATCACCGCACCGGCGGCTTCGGCCGTGATGTCGCTGTTCTGTCCGAAGGCCACGCCCACGGTGGCCGCCGTCAGCGCCGGCGCGTCGTTGATGCCGTCGCCGAGAAACAGCGTTTTGGCCAGGGCCGTTTCGCGATGCACGATTTCCAGTTTCTGCTCGGGGCTTTGACCGGCAAAGACTTCTTGAATGCCGACTTCGTCGGCCAGGTAGCGGACTTCCGATTCGCGATCGCCGGAAACGAGCAGGATGCGATGGATGTGATGCTTGGGCGCCAGATGATGGACGAACGGCACTCCCTCGACGCGTGGCTCGTCGCGCAGCGTATACGTGGCGGCGTAGCGACCATCGATGGCGATCGAGCACTCCAGGCCAACGGCGTGCGGCGGAAAGTCGCTGTCCGTTGCCAGACCTTCGGCGACGAGTTTGGAGCGGCTGGTAATGCGCACTTCCTGGCCCACGACCGTGCCGCGCAATCCTCCGCCCGGCGGCTCGTGAATCTGCGTGGCTTCGGCCAGCGACAGCGATTCTCGGCGAGCAGCGTCCACGATGGCCTGCGCCAGCGGATGCTTCGAGTAACGCTCCAAGCTGGCGGTCAGCGTCAGCACGCGCGCGCGATCGAAGCCCTCGGCCACATGCTGCGCCACCAGTTGGGGCCGGCCGTAGGTGAGCGTGCCGGTCTTGTCGAGGATCACCGTGCGACATTGCTCGACCTGTTCCAGCACGGCCGGATCCTTGATGATGATGCCGCGCCGCGCAGCCAGCGAAATCGAGCCGATGATCGCCACGGGAATCGCGATCAACAACGGGCAAGGCGTGGCCACCACCAGCACGGCCAGGAAACGCGTGGCTTCGCCGCTGACGGCCCAGGCGGCCAGTGCAATCGCCAGCGCCAACGGCGTGTAGAAGGCGCCCAGTTGATCGCCCAGCCGGCGAATGCGCGGCCGTTGTTGCTGCGAGGCGTGCATCACCTGCATGATCTTGGCATAGCGCGAATCGACGGCCCGGCGGTTCGCTTCGATCGTCAGCGCCGATTGACCGTTGATGGCGCCGGAGAAAACCGGCGAACCAGGCGTTTTGGACATCATGAACGGCTCGCCCGTAAGATACGACTCGTCCATCACGCCCTGTCCTTCGACGACCGTACCGTCGACCGGGCAAATCTCGTGCGGCAGGATCAACAACTGATCGCCGACAGTCACCTGGTCCAAGGACACGTCGACCAGACCGCCGTCACGGCGCCGATGGGCCGTTGACGGTACGCGCTTGGCCAGCGCTTCGAGCACGCTCGAAGCGCTGCGCACGGCGAACGACTCGAGCGCGCCGCCACCGGAGAGCATCAGCACCACGAACGTGCCGGCCAGATACTCTTGGAGAAATACCGACGTGACAATGGACATGCCGGCCAACAAATCGGAGCCGAACTGGCCGGCGATCAGTTGCCGGACCAGCCCATAGACGAGCGGCGCTCCCCCCAGCGCCAGCGCCAAATAGAGCGGCACATCACGAATCGCCGACGAAGTGTCCAGGCCGAAGCGCAGCGCGAGATGGACGACGATGGCAAGAAGCGACAGTCCGGCAATGACGCTTTGCAGTCGGTCGGTGATCCCGGCCGACTGGCGCGCCGGCGGCGCTCCTGAAGATTCTTGGGGCGCGAGCCGGCGTGCTGCCCGTCGGTCGTTCATGTCATTTTCCGGACGTCGCCTTGACGGGCGCAGGGTCGCGCACCAGTTTGTGGCAGTTCACGCAACTGAGCGTAAGTTGCACGTACGCCAGCGCAGCGCCGTCGAGATTCTCTTCGTCGGCCATCTCGATGAGTTGCTTGTTGGCGCTTTGAAAGATTCTAAGCTGCCGGCGGTACTCCGGCGAGCCGGCGCGGACCCACCGTTCCAGGTAACCCAAGTTGTTCATCGTGCGAGCGTTCTTCGCGACTTGCGCAAAGTCTTCACTGGTCAAACCCGCCAGAATCTCGCCCGTGTATTCGAGTTTCTTTTTCATCCAGAAGCTGGATTTTTCGTCGTCCTCGGCAGCGCGGGTCTGCGAGGTGATTACCAAGATCGACACCACACAGACCGCCGTCCAAATCGATCGCGCGTTCATGAATCGGATCCTCCCGGTATTTATCAGTGACTTCGTTAACTCTTGCATGCCGGTTCGAAGCCATCTACGGCACGCACCATCGGCTGCCAACCGCGGCTGCAACAGTTGGCGCTCGTTGGGGGAATCTTGGCTTCTCGCTAGCGGATTCCAAGATGCAATCGGCGCGCCGCGGCGCGTTGGCACGTTGCCGACGTGCCGGCACGGCAGGTTGTCGGTGAGAGCACCGGCTTTCGGCACGCCCTGGCTGTGCGAAATCGCGCAGCAGGGCCCGTTTTTGATACACTTTCAAGTGGTTACCACGCGGACGTCTTGCCCCGGTAGCAAGGGGGTGAACGATTCCATCGGTTGGTATGAGGATTGCTCGTTGGGACGTTCGGATGCGCGGCCGGGATCCGCGCAAGGGAGATAAACTCAATGTTCGAGTTGAATAATTTGCTGGTACCGGTCGATTTCTCGCCGGTCTCGCGGGGGGTCTTCGAGCAGGCCCAGCAACTGGTTCGCGGCGACGATGCGGCCATTTTGCTGCTGCATGCGATCGATCCGACGGCGATCGACTTTGCCGAGGGACTGGGTCTGGCGGCGCGACAAACCATCGTCGAGGCGGCGC
>JBBDYK010000235.1:0-6625 GCA_040901665.1 Pirellulales bacterium
ACAAGCCGTCCGCCAATCGCGCCAGTCCCTGCCGCCGGAAAGCGCCATGGCCGCGGCACTCGGCCACGATACGGGCGATTTGGCGGCAGCGCTCGAAGCCACGACGTACGCCAGTCAGTTCGAACGAAGCTGGCTGCAACCGGCCATCTCTCGCCTGGTGTACCTGCTCGCCATGTTGATGGCCTTCAACGTCGTGGTGATGTATTTGCGGGTAAGAATCTTGCCGTCCTACGTCAGGATCTTCGACGACTTCGACCAGCGGCTGCCGGACGCTACGATCGCGTTTATTTCGCAGGTTCCCACCCCGCGTGGACAGTGGCAAGTCTCCAATCCGATGCTGGCCCTGCCGGAATTCGTGTTGGACTGGTTGACGTTCAACTATCCTGGGCCCTTGCTGATAGCCTTGGTTTCCTTCGGCTGGCTGAGCGTGCTGACGGTCGGCTCGGTGCTGATCGTGCTGGCGCTATTGCTCTACGCCTGGCTGCAATGGCGCGGCACGCTGATGCCGCGCCTTCCGGTCTTGCGGAAGGTAATAACCTGGGTGGACATGGGACCGATTTTGCGGGGCGTGGCGCTGGCCGCACGTCACAACCGGCCGCTGGTGGGCGTGCTGGTGGCCATGGCCCGATTGCACCCCAAGCGCACGGTCCGTCGACGTCTGCGCCGCGTGGTGCGCGATCTGGACAACGGCATTCCTTGGTATGATGGCTTGCGACGGCAGCGATTGATCGACCGCAATGACGCGGTGCTGTTGGCCGCGGCCGGCAGCAGCGGAAACCTGGCCTGGGCTTTGACGGAAACGGCCGCGGGCTTCGAACGCCGCGCAACCTATCGACTGCAAGCCCTGGCACAAACGTTCTTGCCGTTGTTGGTACTGCCGGTGGGATTGCTCACGGCGCTAATTGCAGTTGCTTACTTTTTGCCTCTGGTCGACCTGGTGATTCACTTAAGTTGACGTTGCGAATGTACCCGAGCATGCTCTGCCAACCCGGGCGACACGAAATGCAAGATACGCGACGCGGTGTCATGCTGCTCGAGGCGCTCGTGGCCGGTCTGCTGCTGGCCGTGATGCTGGGACTGGTGCTGCGCGCGTTGAGCGTTACGGCAATCGAGCGCCGCCGAGTGGATCATCGCGCCATTGCCCTGCAAGAAGCCGCCGGCGTGCTAGAGCGCGCAACCGCCCTGAGCTGGGACGATCTCGATCCCCAACGACTCGCTCGGATTCAACTTTCGCCCACGGTCGACGATCTGCTGCCGCAACCGACGCTCGTGTGGACCGTCACGCCCGACGAATCGCAGCCGGGCGCCAAGCGGATTCGCGTGGATCTCGCCTGGCGCGATCTTCGTGGCCAGCAGCCCGCGTCGGTGCGGCTGAACTATTGGGCCTATGCGCCGGCGGAAATCGCCGCCAAGGAGGCGCCATGAGTCCGGCTCGATCGCACCCCGCCGCCGATTGTGGATTCCGTGCGTGCCGCCGCACCGGCTTTACGCTCATCGAATTGCTCGTGGCGATCACCGTCGGCGGAGCGATCCTGGCCACGACGGCGACGCTCATGGCCCGAGTCAGCGCAGCCAATTCGGCCACCACCGATCATTTGCACGCCATGCAGGCGCTCGGCGACCTCGGTCGACAGTTTCGCGAGGACGTGCACGCCGCGGTAACCGTCGCGACTGACCCGAGCGAGCGGACCCGCCTGGCACTCACGCTCGACGACGGCAGTCAGGTCCAGTACGAGGGTACTTCGACCGGCATAGCGCGCACCCAATCGACCGGGATCGGTCCGACGCGTCGCGCACGATACTCGCTCGTTGGATTCAAGCTGCTCGGCTTTCAGGCGACGACGGCCGACCATCGCGAGATTCAGATGCTGCTGGGACGCGCCGCCCGCCGCGGGGACGAGAGCATCGTCATCGGCGAATTTGCCATCACGGCCGTGGCGCCGCGTCAACCGTCGGAGGCTCGTCGGCCGTCGGAGGCATCGCCATGAAAGGTAGCGAGCGGACCATCGGGCTTGGCCGATCGCGCGCTTACGTGCTTGTGGCCGTGCTCGTCTGCCTTTCGATCGTGCTGGTGTTGGCGACCGCCTGGCTGCGGACCCTTGCGCTCGAGCGGCGGCACGTTCGCGCCGATGCCCGCGGCTTGCAGGCCGAGTTTTTGGCGGCTTCCGGCCTGTCGCGAGCCGCGGCGCGTCTGGCTGGTGACGCCAGCTACTCGGGCGAAACCTGGCGCGTCGATCGCGACGCACTCGACGGACCGGCGGGAGGCACCGTGACGATCGCCGTCGCCGCCGAGCCCGACCGTCCGCAATTGCGCCGCATCACCGTAACCGCCGAGTTCCCCGACGATGGCGTCGACCGTGTACGGCGGACGCGCGAGTTTGCCCTTGAATTATCACGACAACCCGGCCGCGAGGACGCATCGCCATGAAACACACTGGGCGCACCGGTTTTACGTTAGTCGAGCTGCTGGTGGTGATCGCCATCATCGGCGTGTTGGTGGGCATGGCGATTCCGGCCGTGCAATCGAGCCGCGAGATGGGACGCCGCGCCATTTGCCAGGCAAACCTGGGCCAGATCATGCTGGCGCTGCAAGGTTATGATGACGCGTTCGAATCGCTGCCTCCGGGAGTGGTGAATCCCGATGGACCGATCCGCAACGAAGCGGTTGGCCTGCACCAGGGCTGGCTGATCCAGATGTTGCCCTATTTGGACGAATCGGCCGCCTATCACCAGATCGATTTTTCCAAGAGCGTATACGATCCGGCAAACGCCGCGGTGCGTGCCTTGTCTCCGGCCGTATTTCTTTGTCCGTCCGAACGCAAGGACGACCGCGGCAAGAGCAACTACGCCGGTTGCCACCACGACGTGGAAGCGCCTATCGCCGCGGACAATGCCGGCGTACTGTTCCTGAACAGCCACATCCACCGAAACGATCTGGTTGACGGCGCCGGCTACATCGTGTTTGCCAGCGAAAAACGCATCGAGCTCGGCGACCTTGGTTGGATGTCGGGCACGCGTGCCACGCTCCGCAACACCGGCTTGGGGCCCAACGCGGTGGCGACGATCAACGCCGCGGAAGCCGACATTCCACCAACCGCAGCCCCTACTGAAGCGCAATTGCTCCATGTCGGCGGCTTCGGCAGCGCGCATTCCGGCGGTGTCTTTGTCGGTTTTGGCGATGCCAGCGTGCGCTTCGTCACCGACGAAATCGACCTGACACTTTGGCATCGGCTGGGCAATCGGGCCGACGGCAATCTCACCGACATCAAGTTCGACCCGGAATAGCTCAGATCAGAAGAATAGAATGACCTCCCAACGAATGTGCACCGCGCGACAGAAACCCGCATTTCCATGAAGCGCAGCTCCTACTCACTGGCGACTGTCTTTCTCGTCGTGGCGATCATCGGCGTTTCCGCTGCCAGCCTGCGCGGGTTGTGGTTGCGCGAGGGAGCCGCTCCGACGCCCGACGCCTGGGTACTCGTGGTCGCCGGCGCCGTGGGTGGAGCGTTGTTTGCCTGGGCGTTGTCGATTTGGACGCGCACAGGATCGGCCTTCAGCCGTCGAAACTTTGTTCGCACGCAATTGATGCGGCTATCCGGCCTGCTTTTGGGAGCCGCGGCTGGCGCCCAGGCCACGGCGCAAGTGAGTTGGTTCGCGCTGTTGCTGACGCCGCCGATCATCGTGGGATGCGCGGCGCTGGTGACCGCAAATCGCCGCCGACAGCGGCACCTGGCCCTGCTGCGTCCGGCCCCGTCCTCCAGCAACCGCCCGGTTGCCGTGCACCCGCTCGATCGGCCCGAGCCCGAGCCCTTACACCAGAACGGCGGTCCGGCAGACGGCATGGCGCTGGTGGAGCGGCCCCGCTAGCGATTCATGGGCGCAATAAAAAACCCACTCGCGAGACCGCCACGAGTGGGACCGGGTGCCGCACGAGGCGGACCGAACGGTTTTGCTTCCGACTCAAAACTGGTAGGGGAGTTGAGACGGAAGTTTGCTCCACCTCGCGGCGGTAGCGGGAGGCAAATGGCAGCATGGGTGGCGTGACCACTGGTGCAACGACGCGTCCTCCTACCTCTATAGGTGCGGAATTCAGCCAGAATGGACGCAAAATAATCACCGTAGCGAAGAGATTTTTGCGTCGTGGCAACCGTCCACTGGGCGTTCTTGCGCCCCATGTAGCGGCCTGGCCAGCGGTTGCGCAAATTGCCAGCGAATTGCTGCGTGATGGGGTCGCCGGAGTTCCGGTGGCGAGCGGACCACTAGGGGCGGCCTTGCCGAGCTGCGCTATCGCAACACCGGCAAGGCCGCCGCTCCTGTGGCCAAATCGCACATCGTGCGATTAGCGAACCAGTCCCGCGTCGCGGCGGGCCTGCTCGATCCACAAGCGAGCCCGACCTTGCACGCGTTCCATCCGCTTGCCCCAGCCCGAAATCGGCTGACGCAACTCGGCTTGAACCGCCTGCTCGCGAGCTTCGTTGGCGGCGTCGGCGCCATACAGGTCGTACATCGCCAAGGCGCGATAATAGTGATACAGGGCGTTGTCCGGCTCGGAGTTGGCCGCGGCGTCGAACTCGCGGGCGGCGTCATTGAACGAGCCGTTGCGATACGCGTTCAAACCGCGCTCGAAGTCCGCGCTGCCGTCGGCTTGAGGGTTGCGCAAGCCTGCCAACAAGATCAACGGACGTCGCACCGCCGCCGACTGATCGGACGGGGCGCTGGGCAGCGCAGGAGCTTCTCCGGCGGGACCATCGTAAATTGTCTCGCCACCGCTGGTGCAGCCGGCGCCGCAACTGTCGCAGCCACCGCCGCAGCCGCCGTAGCAGCCCACCGAGGCGAAGCAGCTACCGCAGCCTCGCATGTAGCGCTTCCAAGCCTTGTGGGCGGCAAGTCGCGGATGCTTGACGCAAGCGCCGCAACCGTAGCTTGCATAGCCACAGCCGCCGTATCCGCAGCCGCCACCAATTCCGCAATAGCCGTAGCCCGAGTAACAACCGCTGGCGACGTACGGCATGATACAGCCGCCGCACGGTCCGCAGTTCGGATAGTACACTCCGTACCAGACGGGAATCGAACGGTAACGGTGGCAGAACGCCTGCGCATCGCTCGACATGCTCGCCACCACGACGGCCGTCATGGCTGCAATTGCCCAACAAGTAGATTTCAACATTTCGTTTGCTCCCCACTGCAAGGATGTCCGCCGACTACGCCCTCCGCGCATCCGCTACATCGACGCGCGTTTGACTCATGCTTTAAATCCACCGCCAGAGTGCGGATTTTCCGGCACGTCAGGGCGCATGATCGCGCCAGCCATCGTGCGCGGACGTCGAACGAATTCCAACTCGCACCGCCTCGCTCGGCAGGCACGGTCGTTACGTGTCAATTGTGGGGGTTATTCCGAGCAACCGTGCAAAGCCAATTGCCCGACATTCGGCGGTCGATAAGGCAAATAGTTCAGGCGTAACGGAGTGAATCGATCTTGGGGGTGCCGGGGCACGCCTCCTCCATGCAAAGGAGGAACGGATGCGCCGGTTGCTGGTTTTTGCCCGCTCGATGTTCGCCACCTTGCTACTCTTACAAGCGGCGCTGGCCAACGATTGCGTGTCGACGTCGATCGGGGACTGCTGCGGGGATTGGCTCAGGCAGGCCTGCTCGAACGACTGCGACGACTGTTGCGACAATACCTGCGATTGCCAGCGCTTCCTGGGCATGCTGCCCAGCGATCACTGCTTCGACCGCTTCGTCAGCCCGCTGTCGAATCCGTTCTTCTTTGAAGATCCGCGGTCGCTGACCGAAGTGCGCGGCATCTTCATAGACAACAGTCTGCCCACCTTTATCGGCAGCGGCGACGCTCAAGTCTGGGCTGCCCAGGTGCGCGGACGTTTGTCCGAACGTTGGAGCGTGATCGCTCCGCGGATCGGATACTTGCAGGTCAACCAGGGCGGCGGCGGCGCACCCACCGGCTATCTCTCCACGCCCGTGGGCGTTAAGTACAACTTTATTCGCGACGTCGAACGGCAACTTTTGGTCACGGCCGGCGCGACCTACTTTATTCCCGGATCGGCCGATGCCTTATCCAATTTCGGCGACGGTGACTTCCACTTGTTCCTCACCGGCGGCAAGGAGATCTTCGATTACGGCCACTGGCTGAGCGCTACCGGCTTTCGCTTGCCGGCCGATACGAACTACGGCACCCAGCTTTGGTATTGGTCCAACCAATGGGACTACGAAGTCGCCCAAGGCTGGTATCCGCTGTGTGGCGTCAACTGGTTCCACTGGATGCGTAGTGCTGGCTTGAATTCCGGCGCCAACGTCACGACGATCGATATCATCAACCTGCCGGTCTCGGGGGTCGCGGGTCAGAATGTCGTTACCGGTTTGGTGGGCGTCAAATGGAAGCCCAATCCGCACGTCGAGTTGGCCAGCGGTTTCGAGTTTCCGTTAACCGACCGCACCGACATCCTCCACAACCGACTGTATGTCGACGCGATCTTTCGCTACTAGCGGACTGGCAAAGCGCTCCTGGCACGCGATACGGTTGGCGAATTGCGTTCTTCAGCCGGCGCGCCGACGCGGCCAGGCGGAACCCGCCGGCGGAGTACTCGCGATGGGAAACGGCGCCGCCAAC
>JBBDYK010000235.1:6635-7665 GCA_040901665.1 Pirellulales bacterium
CGCACGCATGTTCGCCAGCAGCGAGCTTCCCAACAGGCTGAAGAACGTCCCCAGAATGCCGATGCCCACGAGCATCGTGATCGAGGCTACCAGCCGGCCCAGCGCGGTGATCGGGTAGCAGTCGCCATAGCCCACCGTGGTCAACGTGACGAGCGACCACCAGAGGGCGCCGGACAGCCGTCCGAACTTCTCCGGTTGAGCCTGCCGTTCGAGTTCGTGCAACGCCACGGCGCTGAACATCAGCACCATTGCCGCCGCCACGCCGACGACGACCAATTCGCGCCGTACGTTGCGGAATGCCGCCAGCAGGGTTTGCATAGCGCGGTTGTAGCGATAGAGCTTGAACATCCACAACAGCGGCAAGACGCGCAGCAGCCTGAGCGTGCGCAGGTTCATGGTCAAGCCGACCAGCGCCGGCGCGATCACCAGCAGATCGATGATCGCCAACGGCGTGAGGGGATAGCGCAGCCGATCGCTCGCCCGGCTCCAGCGAAAAAGATACTCCATGCCAAAGAGCAACACGACCAGCCGCTCGTTCCACATCCAGTAGCCGCTGGCCGCGCGGATTTGCCCCGGGCCCGTGAGCTCGGCCTCCAGGTAGAAGGTGACGATGCTGTACAACACCAGCAACTGCGAGGCGATCTCGAATCGTCGACCCAGGTTGCTGGTTTCGGATGGCATCGTGCAACTCCCCGAGCGCGCCGACACCGGCGGCGCGAAAACGCCGCGTGCACCTGCCGGTTTCCGGCATATGAGGGCCGCACAGGATATACGGCGGCCGCCAGCGGCAAAAGATGAACTGACAGCCAGCTCGTCCCCAGTCGCTGTCAGTGCTGTCACGGGTCGCCAGGACAGACGCCCCGGGCGACACCCTGACTATTCTATTGCCCCGGCATCGCGGGTGCTCAACGACTCATCTCCGACAGCACGTCGACTGCGGCTCGCGGCGCGTCGTCGGCGATGCCGTGCAAAATGGCTTTCGCCATTTCCGCTTCGTAGGTGCCGGTGCTCTCGAACCACTCCTGCCGCT
>JBBDYK010000235.1:7675-22332 GCA_040901665.1 Pirellulales bacterium
TGCGTGGCATCGACCAACCATTCGAAGATCGCCAGCATGCGTGCGTTCAACTCCGACGGATTGTTCGCGTTCTCGACGTTCCACCATGCGACTGCTTCTCTCAGATCTCGTGCGCTTTCGTTCATGCCTGGGCCGCCTGTGAAGTACGATGCAAGAAGTACCATCAAGATCCTAGCACCTGTTCGACAAATTGACCAGTTTGGCGCAAAACGCCCCGCCCGCACGCCGAGGAGAAAGGCCAATGAGCGCCAAGGAAGTTCAGGGAAGCGAGCCAATTCGCACTGTGCCGAATGCACGACCGCTCAGTCGCCTGCGGGGTCGCTTGGCGTCGCGATGGCACAATCGACTAACAGCTTGCGGATGCCCCGTTCCAGCGATCGTGCGCGGGATTGCGGCGCGTACCGATGCACCGCCGTCCCCTGCCGGTCGATCAGAAACTTGGTGAAGTTCCACTTGATCGACTTGCTGCCCAGAATGCCGGGCCGCGCCGATTTCAGATACTGATACAACGGATGGGTCGCGGGCCCGTTCACGCCGATCTTGGCAAATAGCGGAAACGTCACGTCGTACGTCAGCTTGCAGAAGTTCTTGATCTGGGCTTCGTCGCCCGGCTCCTGGTGGCGGAACTGATCGCAGGGAAACCCCAAGATGACAAACCCCTGGTCACGATACGTGCGATAGAGCGCTTCCAGCTCGGCATACTGCGGCGTCAGCGCACAGCGACTGGCGACGTTGACGACCAGCAGCACTTGCCCTCGATAGTCGGCCAGCCGTTGAGTTCCGCCGTCAATGCCCGTCACTTCAATTTCGTAAAGTTGATTCATGGCGACGACTTCCCCCCTGAGCCGAACTGCAAACCCGCTCTCTCGAAGCAGTTTCAAAACCAGTTCGTAGAAGGGGACAGTCCCATTATTCTCCGCGGACTCCGAAAAATCGGGACAGTCCCCGCCGGTGTTGAAACTGCTTCTAGTTATAGCAAAGCGGGCCCGGTGGCGTCTCGTTGCGGTGCCGGCGTGAAGCATTCCGGCCGGCGCGCGTGTAAACTACTCCAATCGTCTCCAAGAGGCCTTTGATGGCGGTCGATTTTTCAGCGGACTGTTAGCCAGGAAAGCACCATGCCAGCCGACGAAAAAATGCGCCAAGACATCGTGGACGGCATTCGCAAATTCGTGGAACGCCACGTCCTGCCCGTGGCCAGCGAGCTGGAACACCGCGACGAGTATCCGGCCGAAATCGTCGAGGGCATGCGCGAGTTGGGCCTGTTTGGCGCCAACGTGCCCCCGGAATTTGGCGGACTGGGGTTGGACTACACCACCTACGCCATGGTGATCGAGGAGCTGGCGCACGGCTGGATGAGCATCGTGGGCCCGATCGGCACGCACTCGGTAATCTGCGACATCATCAACCGCTTTGGCAGCGAGGAGCAGAAACGCGCCTTTTTGCCCGGCCTGGCGTCGGGCCAACGGCGCGGCGGGCTGGCGCTTTCCGAGTCGGATGCCGGCACCGACGTGCAGCGGCTGCGCACGACGGCCACCCGCAATGGCGACGGCTACCTGATCAACGGCTCGAAGATGTGGATCACCAACGGCCGCTACGGCAACACGTTCGTATTGGCGGCCAAAACCGATCCGCAGGCCGATCCACCGTACTCCGGCATTTCCGCCTTCATCATCGAAAAAGGGGGCGCTGGATTTCGCGTCGGCCGCGATATAGACAAGCTCGGATACAAAGGTGTGGAAACTTGCGAGCTGTTTTTCGACAACTTCTTCGTGCCGGCGGCCAATCTCATCGGCGGTCGCGAAGGCGAAGGATTCAAGCACATCATGACCGGGCTGGAGAGCGAGCGAATCAACGTCGCGGCCCGCGGTGTGGGGCTGGCTCGCGCGGCGTTCGAAGACGCAATCCACTACGCCCAGGAGCGGCACACGTTCGGCAAGCCGATCTGCGAGCATCAGACCATCCAGATCAAATTGGCAGACATGGCCACGAAGATCGAGGCGGCACGGCTGCTCGTGCGTTCGGCCACCGCGAAGAAGGACCGTGGCGAGCGCTGCGATCTGGAAGCCGGCATGGCCAAGCTATTCGCCACCGAAAGCGCGCAGGAAATTGCGCTCGATGCCCTGCGCATTCACGGCGGCGCTGGATACTCCAAGGACTTGCGCGTCGAGCGCTACTATCGGGACGCGCCGCTGTTGATCGTGGGCGGCGGCACCAACGAGCTGCAACGCCTGATCATCGCCAAGGCCCTGGTGGCCAAATACGCGAATCGCTAGCGCACGCCCGCCGGCCAAAGACGTACGTGCTTTGGCCGCGGTCGATACCTAGTGTCCTGGATATGGGTTTCCCATGAAAAGAACATCTAACTCGGGACACTAGTTGTGCACGAATAGCGGCCGGTCCAGTTTGACGACACGGTCGCCGGCCAGAGCAACGAGCGCGCCATAAAAATCCTGGTCGGCGTGAAAGTGGTTACCCGGCCACGGCAATTGCCTCACCAGCGATGCCCGTGCAATCCAGCAGCCGATGTCGCCCCCCGCCGCCGTGCGTTTCCACCCATAGTAGCTGTGAAGCATCGGGCAGACGGCCAGATCGGCATTCTCCAAGGCGAACAGCATTTGTTCCAGATAGCCGGGCACGTAGTAGTTGTCGTCGTTGCTCAAGCCAATGAATTCGCCACGGCAAGCGGCGATTCCCAGGGGGCGATAGGGATGGCCCCACAAGCCGAGCGCCTTGTCCGTTTCGATCAGTCGCACCCGCGGATCATTCCATTGTGCAACTAGCCGCGAGGCGGCGGGATTTGGACCATCCGTCACCGCCACGACCTCCCAATTGTCATAACGCTGCCGCTTGATCGAAAGCAGAAACAATTCCAGTCGGTCGGGCGCATACTTGACCCGCACGTTGAGCGACACCAGCGGCTCCGGTTGTGGAGCAACGTTGGCCGCCGCCAGCAGCAGGTGATACAAGCGGCGGTTGTAGGTGCCGTTCCGCAGAATCGCATTATTATCGAGGCCCGAGATCCTGGCCAATGCGGCGGCAACCGCCTGGCTCCGGCCGACACCGACTTCGCATTGGATGACCAGAAACGGCAGGGCGCTGCTGGACTCAACGAAGTCGAGAATTCGCCGGGCATCGTCGCCCGAGGGCGGACGCACCAACTGGAACGCGTCGGACGCGTCGTTGACGATCAGATTGAGCCGAGCATGCACGTTGTCCGTGTCTTTGATCTCGGCCAGTTGAGCTTCGCTGTCGGCCATGCAAATCACGGCGCTCGGCCCAGGCAGCATTGCCGTTTCGATTTGATGGCGAGACGCCGTGCCGATATCCATCCCATTAGTATACTTTGACCGAGCAACGCTGTAACCGGCACTGTCGAGCGGTTGGTGCAAGCGCACCGGTCACAGGCGGGATTAGCGATCAAGGAACACGCGATCGGGAACTTGTGCAAAAAGAAAAACGCCGCGAACTGCGTCCCTGGCAGTCGCGGCGTGTTGTATTTCCATCTCGCGTACAGAGATCCAGACCGTCGACGCGGACGAACCTATTCGGGCCTGTCGCGCGGTTTTTTGTCAACGTTCACGTCGACACCGTCACGATTCACATCCACGTCGATATCCCGATCACCGGTCCGCCGCTCGATGCGATAGCGTTTATCCAGATCGGTGGTGAAGCTGCGGTTGGCGAAGTTCGGCCAGTGGTCCTTGTCGAAACCTTCTGCGCCCTCCAATTGTTGCTGGGTCACGTCGAGCACCAGTACGTAATCGTCCGGATCGTTGGGGTCATTCAGATCGCGCTCGCAACGGAAGGCTTCGAACGGCACGGCGAACATCTTGTTGCCTACTCCCAGGAAACCGCCGTAAGTAACCGCCGCGTAGCGTACCTTACCAGAATTCGCATCGAGCACGAGATCGTTGATTTCGCCCACGCTCTCGCCTTTGGAGTTCTCAATATTCATTCCAATGAGTTGACTCGCTCGAATGGTATCCTCCGTGGTCTTTGTATCAAGCTTGCCGGTCTTGTGATCGGCGGCCGCGGTCGCGGGCTTCGCTTGATCGCGTGGGCGGGGACTCTCGTCCTGGGCCATCACGCTGGCGACGACCAGCATTGTGCACAATCCGCAGGCTATCGCGCCTACGACGATCGATGGGCGTTTCATGGTTCTTTCTCCGTTGGCTTTAGTTTGTTGAAAACGACACTAACTCGAGCCCGCAACGAGGGCGTCCCCGGCGGGCGTGCATCTTCGTGAACTTACTTGCAGGAGCTTTCGAATTCCGACACTTGCTTCTCGACTTCCTCTTTGGCCATCCCATAGCGGTTTTGCACTCGGCCAATCAGTTCTTCGCGCTTGCCGTCGATGACGTCAAGATCGTCGTTCGTCAGCTTGCCCCATTTCTGTTGGGCCTGGCCCTTCACCTCTTTCCACTTGCCTTTGATTTGATCCCAGTTCATTTGTCGTTCTCCGTTCAATGCTTGAAATGCCTTGCGGCGACGTTACTGCTGGGGGGGATAAAAATGCATTTTTCATGCCGAAGCGGCAACGCTGCGTTCGGTTTGAAATTTCGCGCGGCACGTCAAAACGGACTTGCGCGCCGAACGACCATGGCGCTGTCGGATGAATCGCCCGGTGCTTTGTGCGTTGGCGATTCATGGGGAGTGATTGACTTTGGAAAGGCAATCCGGGTTGCTACCACGGCTTTAGCTTCCACCCGAGGACGAATCCGATTCCCAGGCATGCCAGCGCGGCATAACCCGGATTCGCGCGCGCGTACTCCGTTAGATAGTTCACGATGTCCTGGGTGATTTCCCGCGGGCTTTCGACTTCTTGGGTTGCTTCCTCGCCGCGCATCGTTGCATTGCTGCTGGTTTTGGTAGCCATCGTGTCGCTCCTTGAGATGCGGTGGCTGCGCCGCCGCGGTCAAATTGGCATCTATGGAAATCGATCCTCGCCTCGCAACTTTCCTATTGGACGCTCTGTTCCATGTCGGCTCTCAGCGGTCTGCGTTTGGGGTCGCCACGGCGTTAGAAAAGGCCGCGCGTACTGCTCGCGCACTTTCGATGATCTCTTGCCTCGCCTGTTCCCAGACCGCGCTTTGGCGGCGGAATTGCAGCCAACCCACCAGCGCCAGAACGCTAGCCAGCGCTACGGCGCCGGCTGCGGCGCAAAGCAAACCCGCGGCAATTCCCAGCTCCGTGGAATCCGCGATCCACAGCCCGCAGCCCCCCACTGCGACCGGTAGCGCGGCTCCGACGAAGGCGGTGGCCGTCAGCCAGCAACCCATAGCGCAATACAACCGGCCTCGCGCCTCGCGCCATTCGGCCAGCAAGAGCTTGGATTGCAACTCGGCGATGTGGCCCACGTCGCGGGTCATTCCGGCCACATGCTCTTTCAGGTCTTGCGCCGGATGTTCGCTGCCATTTAGCGTCGTTTGCTGATCCATCCGATTGCTGCTCCTGCCAATGCGGCGACGATTAAGCTGTGCTTGGGGTGCGTGGACACGACGTGTTCCACGCGCTGGAAAAACGCTCTGCCAGCGCCGACCACCGAATTCACCCCCGATGCCTCCGCCGGCCGCTCGTGCGGCTCGATCGTATGTCGGTCGTCGAAGCGATTAATCATGGCGACCCTCCTCGTGCGCTGGTTGGCGTCGAGGTGGGCGGTTCGCGTCCGGCGACCGAGCGCAGCTCAAGCCAGTCGTGCCCCCGGCGGGTCGCATAGCTCAGCGCTTGTCTGGCCAGCAAGGTCGTGCCCAATCCGAACAGCGTGGCAGCGATTCCCTTGGCGGCCGGCTCCGCGACGTGCCCGTTGGTCGATTTGAAATGTGTCGCGGAGGCCGCCGCTTGTCGTCGCGCTGGCACCAACAAAAAGCCCAGCGCGGCGGCGCCGGTGCAACAGAGCCACGGATGAGCGCGGAAGTGATACCGCCAATCCGCCAGCGTATGAGCATCGACAACCGCCGCGTGTGCATCCCGCGCCAGCGCCGCGCGTGCAGCCGCCAACTCGCGTCGCAGGCTGTCGTGATCCGAACCATTGTTCATTTGAGCACTCTCAACTTCAACGTTGCGGCATCACGTTCGACAACGCGTCCATCATCTGTCGTCCGAATTGTTCGGTCGCGGCCCGGCCGCGCGCCAGCGTCGATTCACTGGGGCGGTCGCGAAACAGCAACGCCAGGCCGATGCCGGTCGCCACGCCCAATCCAAACGCCACGGCGAGCGACTGTGCCGGTCGCTCTTGCACGGTCCCTTGCACAGTTCGCTCCGCGTCGCTCAAGCCGTGGCGCAGCGCTTCGTAGCCCTGCCGCACGGTCCCGGCGGCGCTTTCCATGCCCTGCTGGGCCTTTTCGCGCAAGTTGGACGCCGCGCCGGACGCCTCTTCGGCGACTTCGCCCAGGAAGTGTTCGATGGCGGCGCGCGACTCGCCGGTCTTGCGTTGGATTTGGCCGACCAACTGATCGACGTTCCCGCTGAAGGCGCGCAAGTCGTCGTCGGCAAGATTGCCCCACTTCTCTTTCAGCTTCCCGCTGACTTCATTCCATTTTCCGACCAGGACCTGTTGGTTAACCATGGTGGAGACTCCTCCTCACGAGAGTTATCTGGTTCGATTGCAACACTTGACGCCAAGTGATGGCCATCGCGGGCCAGCATGGCTCGACAGGTGCAACCGTCATGCCAATTCTGCTCCTGCCTCTGCTGGCGGCCTCGTCGGGACTTGGAGCGGCGACAATCGCTAACTCTTTCCATCCGACACATTGCACCTGAGCCCTGACGCTCGCCAGCAAGCGTGACTGCCATGCGCCCAGACTGACGGCCAGCCGCCCAAGACTTCGCCATCGCTGCGCTCGTGTGCCGAGGATCGCTTGACCCCCGTTAACGATCCGCGCCCCATCCAAACGAGAGTCTGGCATGGCTTGTGGCGTCGACGTCGCCCGCGCGAGACCGAACCGGCTTGCGTAGGCGTGGTTGCCGCCCGTCAGCCGACATACCCGTTGGCACTATCCGCGCCGCCCATTCGGCACGCAAGATGCACTCGCTTATCAATGCGGATGGGCATGGCACACGCCTGCGAGAAGTTTCCGACCGACACGAAGTTGAACACCGCTAGCGCGGCCGCCTACAATGACTTGACGGTCGACATAGCGTCTCAACCTCCGGGGAGGTATTCCCGCGAGGAGCACGAAGATGGATAAACCTGAAAACAGACCACAAAGCCCACTTGGCGAAAACGGCGCGTCGCCGGCCGAGGCACGCGGGTACCCCCAGACAGAGAGTTTCGCGAAGGATGGCGTCTTTGACTACGACGACTCGCTGGCACGGCTCGGTGGCGACAGCCAGTTGTTCAATGAGGTCGTCGACATCTTTCTGGAGGATGCCCCCAAGCTTCTTTCCCAGGCATCAACGTCCCTGGCTGCCGGCGACTCGGCCACGTTGGAACGGGCGGCCCACACGCTGAAAGGGCTATCGGCCAACTTTGCCGCCGCTGCGGTTGTGGCGGCGGGCTATGCCGTCGAACTGCTGGCGCGAGAACGTCGACTCGATGGCGCCGCGGTTTGCTTTCCCCGCTTGGAGACCGAACTACATCGCCTGGAAGCGGCGCTGCGCGATTTCCGCGGCCAACACTCCTAGGGGCGGAGCGAGGGACAGCCTCTTTTTGTCGCCGACCAACCGGCGGATTGGTGCGCATCGACAAATTGGGACGGTCTCCAGCGTTTTGCCTCCACGTTATTAGTCGATTGCGGTGCCGTCGCTGCCCACCGTGACGACCTGGCCGATCGATACCCGCAACGCGCGGATCTTGTTGCGCAGGCTGCCCCGCGTGATGCCGAGCACTTTGGCGGCTTCCGATTGGTTCCCGCCGGTCTCGCGCAGGACACGAGTCAGGAGATAGCGTTCCATCATGGCCGTCGCATCACCGTGCAGCGAGTGACTGCTTCGAGCGATCTGAGCTTCGACGAAGGCGGCCAAATCGCTGCGCGGCAGTCCGTTGGGCGGAGCTTCGCTGGACGCGTCATGGTGCCCAGGCATCGTGGAACCGTTGCGGCCCGCAGCGTCCGCGGTGCGAACCTCGGGCAGGCAATCCTTCGTGATGACCGTGCCGGTGGCGTTAATCAGCGCCTGTTTGAGAACGCTTTCGAGTTCTCGCACGTTGCCTGGCCAATCGTAGTTCTCCATCACGGCCATGGCCTGGGGGTCGATCTGCGTGACGCTCTTTCCCATGCGGGCGTTGTAGAGCACGAGAAAATGATTGATCAACAGCCGCAGATCGCCGCTGCGCTCGCGCAACGGCGGCAGGCAGATCAAGAAACCCTTCAGTCGATACAACAAGTCCTCGCGAAACTTCTCTTCTCTGACGAGTTCATCCAGATCGCGATTCGTGGCGGCGATGATCCGCACGTCGGTGGTAATCGTCTGATTGCCGCCCACGCGTTCGAATTTCTGTTCTTGCAACAGGCGCAGAATCTTGCTTTGCAACAAGGGCGGCATGTCGCCGATCTCGTCGAGGAAGATCGTGCCGCCGGAGCACTGCTCGAACTTGCCGATCCGGCGCGAGTCGGCGCCGGTAAACGAGCCCTTCTCATGGCCGAAGAACTCGCTTTCCAGCAACGTCTCGGGAATCGCGGCGCAATTGACGGCCAGAAACGGCCCCCGCGCCCGCAGGCTGTGGTGGTAGATGGCCCGCGCCACGAGTTCCTTGCCGGTGCCGCTGTCGCCCTGGATCAGCACGGTGATATCCTGCTGCGCAACTCGGCCGATCGCCTTGAATACTCGCTGCATCGCCTCGCTTTGGCCGAGCATCGCGTCGCCGTTGGCGTCGTCGGCCAGGGCCACGGTATTTTCGTTGACCGAGACGGTGCGAGTCATCATGCGCCGCATTTCCGCGGCCCGCTTGACCAGGTCGAGCACCTTTTCCTTGTCCAGCGGCTTTTGCAAATAGTCGTACGCGCCGAGCTTCATCGACTCGATCGCCATCTCGCTGCTGCCGTGCCCGGTGACGTAAATGATGGGCAGCTTCGGATCGATCTGTCGCACGGTGTCAAAAGCTTCCAATCCCGAAAGCTGCGGCAACATGATGTCCAACAGCAGCACGTCGGGCCGCGTGGTGCGCACCAGTTCCAGCCCTTCCTGGGCCGTGGCCGCGGTGATGACCTCGATTTCCGTCCCTTCGAACCACCTGGAAATCATGCGCAGCACGGTTCGATCATCGTCAATCGTCAGTAAGGTCGTCATGGGACTCACCCTAATACGCTGACCATGTGCCCGAGACTGTTAATGTACCAAAACTATTCCCGCACACGTATCGCCATGAAAGCCAGATGCAATGTCGCTCGCCCGCGCGTATCCCTGGGAGCCGCGTCCGGGGCCGGTCGTCGCAGGCCGATTGCCGGTGGGATTCCCCTGGCCTGCGCAGCCGGCGGCACCACAGGGTGCGCGCCGGCTGCATGTTCCCGACCCCCGTTTGGGTCGCTCGCCTCGACCCGTTGGTTCTCCGGCGCGACTGCCGGCGCGACACGGACGCGCCGCCGGCTGGGGCGTATCGCCTCAGGGGGCCGGCCCGCCTGCGGCGTCGTCGCTTCAGGGGATCGGACGGCGCACTGCGCCTGAAAACAGGCTCACGACGAATAGCACCAGAAAGATAAAGAACAAAATCCTGGCGGCCGTGTACGCCATGCCGCCAATGACGCCAAATCCCAGTGCACCCGCAATCATTGCGATAATCAAGAACAGGATGGTCCAGTATAACATGACTCGCACCTCCTCTAATTGCTTGTCGCGGAGCCCGTGTTTGCCCTGGCAATGCAGCCGATGTGCTGGGCCGTTGCGACGATGTCTGTCGCGCTTCTTGCGATTTCGGTAATCCACAACCTCTGGATTCAGCAATCGATTCTCACCGTGAAAAAACCGCTCCACGACACAAGCATTTGGCGTGCCAATTTCACTCGGCGAAGCGCTTGACAACTCGCCGGCGCGCCGGCGCAGAGTAACCAACCGCTGACCGTCATCGATCCATTTGCCAACGGGGAAACGGCCGATTGGACAATTGGCTAGCGCCGCAATCCCGCTACTACTGGTTTGTGAAAAACGGTCCTTGGGTTGGTTGATGCGCGACCTACCTGGTTGATCGGCACCCATTCTGAACTCGCCCAGCCGAGAAGCGCAAGGCTAATCGTTCCAGAACGCGACAATTGCGCAACTAACTTGTCGGCACGGAACTTGCGACACGGCATGCATCCAGCGACTGGCGACGTTCGCGCCAGTTTTCGTAACTCGGGGCTCGAGGAAAGTACGCGTTGCAATCAAAAGGGAACCGATTCGGTTCGACGCCAGCCAACCTTTACCCTAGCCATGTGACAGTTTCGCGTTGGCTTCACCCACGCGAAGGCGCCAGTTTCACCGGGTTCTCGGCGGGCATTGGCGCGTGTCGCTCGAGGTCAGCTTGATCGGGCGATCCGGGCGGTCTCCTGACTGGGCGTCAGACATCGCGGCGCCGGGTGACGGTTGCTCGATATCCTTCCGTAAATTTGCTTCCAAGCCGCTAGCAACCTCCGGATCAATCCGCGGGACGATCCTTCGCTCCGACGCTGCAAACATGTCACAGGCTTCCCCTCGACGCGATAGACGGTTGACCAGTTTCCCTGGTCCCAGTCTGGCGCAAATGCCGCCGTTGGATCTGGCCAGCTTCGAGAGTGCGCTGGAAATCTGCACGCGCGTCGTCTGTGAAACGACCGGCTGGCCGCTGGGGCATGCACTTATGGCGGACGCCCAGCGGCATCGACTGGTGTCAACCGGCATCTGGAGAGTCCCGGATGCGGACGAATTTCGCGAATGGCGCGAAGCTCGGGCCGTGGAATCGTTTGCCATCGACCAAGGGTTGCCGGGGCTGATTTGGCGCCGGGGAGGCGCCGGCTCGCTGCCCGAGGACTGTGATGCCGTCGAATCGGCACTGGCCAGCCGAGGAGCGGCGCCCGCTCGGGCGTTCGGTGTTCCCGTAATGTGTGGGCAGGAACTGGTGGCCGTCCTCGAGTTCTTTCATCGGGACGCGGCGGCCGACGATCGCCTGGTGCGGCTAACGGGCAGTTGCCTGAGCGCCCTGTTGGGAAAACTCGCCACGTGGGCCACGCTGGCCGCCGATCGAGCCCATCTGGCCGCGATCATCGAGGCGACCGACGACGCGGTGATTGCCACCGACCACGCGGGAATCATTCTCAGTTGGAACGCGGGCGCCGAACGACTCTATGGCTATACGCGCGAGGAGGCGGTGGGCGAATCCCTGCGGTTGGTCGTCCCTCCGGAACCCAATACGAGCACGCCCGTGCTGACCCGAGTGCTGCGCGACGCGCGTCGATTGGAACAGTTCGAAACCGTGCGCCGCCGCAAGAATGGCCAACTCGTTGACGTCGCGCTGACCGCCTCGCCGGTGTTCGATCACGAGGGGCGCGTGCGAGGCGCCTCGAGCATCGAGCGCGATATCACGCGGCGAAAGCGCTTCGAGGCCGAATGCGCCAGTGCCCAGGCCGAGGCGGAATGCGCCAACCGCGCCAAAAGCGAGTTTCTGGCGAACGTGAGCCACGAATTGCGAACGCCCATGAACGCCATATTGGGCATGCTGGAGCTGTCCTTGGACGAGCGACTGCCTCCGACCGTACACGACTATCTATCCACGGCACACGATTCGGCGCAAGTGTTGCTGTTCCTGCTCAAGGATTTGCTCGATTTCTCGCGCACCGAGGCGGGCACGTTCGAGCTCGAATGGTCGCCGTTTCAACTTCGCAAGACGATTCGCCATGCGACGCGCACCCTGGCCGTGCGGGCGCACGAAAAGGGTCTGGAGTTGCTGTGCCGCATCCACGCCAACGTGCCCGACGAGCTGGATGGCGATGCGCGTCGCGTCCAACAAATCATCATGAACCTGTTGGGCAACGCCATCAAATTCACCGATTCCGGCGAAGTGGTCGTCGACGTCACGCTCCATTCCGAGCAGAGCGATGCGGTCGAGCTGCTGATTTTGGTCTCCGACACCGGCATCGGCATTTCCACCGCCGACCAGCAGCGCATTTTCTCGCCGTTCACGCAAGTCGACGCCACCAGCACGCGCAAGTATTCGGGCACCGGTCTGGGGCTCACCATCACGCGCGAGCTCGTGAATCGGATGTCGGGACGCCTGTGGGTGGAGAGCGACTTGGGGCGCGGCAGCCGCTTCTTTTGCACGTTGCAACTCAAGCGGGCCCCCGTCACTTCCACGACGCGCCAAGTCGAAGATGGCCGCGCCGGCAACGGATCGACGCACCGGCCGATCACGACTACGACGCACCCGCTGCGCGTCCTGGTGGCCGAAGATACTCCGGCCAATCAGAAAGTGGTTAGTGCCATCCTCGGCAAACGAGGTCACTCGGTGACGATCGTCGAAAACGGCCACGAGGCCGTGACGCACCTGCAAAAGGACGCTTTTGACGTCGTGCTGATGGATGCTCAAATGCCCACCATGAATGGACTGCAAGCCGCCGCGGCCATCCGCCACATTCCCAACGCCGAGCGTGCCCGCGTGCCGATCATTGCCATGACCGCCCATGCGATGCGCGAAGACCGCGAGAAGTGCCTGGCGGCCGGCATGAACGACTATCTGCCCAAGCCGGTCGATGCGGCGGAACTGATCCAAATTGTCGAGAAATACGGGGGCAAGCGCGCCATGCACGACGAGAACGCCGAGACTCGCCCGACGCAGACCGATGGTACTCCGTCGCCGGCGCACGTGAGTAGCTTCGATCTGCAAGCGACACTCGAGCGCTTTGGCGGAAACCGGGAAATCGCCTGGCAATTCTTGCGGCTGTTTCGCGAGGAATCGCAAAAGCAGACCGCGCTCATCCGCGCCGCGCTTGACGACAACGACTCGACGGCCGCGGCGCGAGCGGCGCACAATCTGCGCGGCGTGGCCTTATATCTCGACGCCGCCCCGCTGGCCGCCGCTGCCAGCGCCGTGGAGGCAGCCGCCGACGACGGAGACGATGCTGCGGCCCATGCCGGCCGCGATCGTTTGCAGGCGGAACTCGACCGCTTGCTCGCGGCGCTCGACATGGTCGAACTCTCCGAGGCGGCGCCCAGCGACGGTCCCGCCGCGCAAAAAAAGCTCGCTGAGGATTTGGGTGAGTAAATCCCCAACGAGCCATCTGATCGGCCCGGCGCAGTTGATCCATTGCGTAGAGGGCCGGTCGACTTCGCATACGGCTGGCGCCCGTTCCGGGCTTGCTCAGCGCCCGCCATTTCCCGCAGCGACAACCGGGGCTTTGGCGTTGATCTCGCTCATGGCCAGTTCCGTCAGCTTGACGTCCGCATCCGCCTCCTCGTCGAGGATTTGCTGGAGCGTCTCGGCGATGTCCTCGTGCCCCAGCAGATGGGCAAACGTACGGGCGCATCCGTAACCGGCGATTTCATAGTGTTCCACGCGCTGTGCGGCGGCGATCAGTCCGGCATCCATCACCATGGGGTCGGCGTCTTCGGCCATCAAGTGTTTCCCTTCGGCGAGCAGTCCCTCCATGGCCTCGCACTTCGGCCCACGGGAACTGCGATCGAGCTTGCGAAATACTTCGTCCAGCCGCTCGACCTGGCGTTCGGTGATTTCGAGGTGTTCCTGCAATGCCTTCTTCAGGGACTCCGAGTGGGCCGCCTTGATCATTTTGGGCAATGCCCGCGTGATTTGGTGCTCCGCGCTGTGCAGATCTCGCAATTCATGCAATAGCAGATCGTCCAAGGTCGCCAGTTTCATCATAAGCCTCCGCTGAATGATTGGAATTCCTGCTTTGGAATCGAACGTTGATGCGAAGCTCGTGCCGCAATTCGCGTGCCATCGGGCAAAGCCACATGCAACCGGAGACTTTGTCGCAAGTATGCGATTCCGTTCGACAGCGAGTCGCAAATGGCGGTGGTACAAACCCGCAACTTGGGGCGGATTCCCATGGCGCTTGCGCGATCAATCTGAACGGCGCACGCGCAGGCTGCCGATCGTAGCGCTCCCGCGGACGCGGCTCAAGATGCCGGAGACTTGCGTTGCTCGGCGAGGGAAGCAAATAGCGACTTAAGCGTTTCCAAACTCATCGGCTTGACGACGTGTCGGTCAAAGCCGGCCTCCAAGGCGCGCCACCGGTCGCGGTCCTGCCCATAGCCGGTCAGGGCGACCAGCAAAGTGCCTTGCAATCCAGGTTCGCGGCGGAGTTGCCGAGCCAACTCATATCCGTCCATATCCGCCATACCGATGTCGGAGATCACGACGTCGGGGCGCTCCCTGCGGGCCGCTTCGAGCGCCGACTGGCCAGTGTCGGCCGCAACGACGTGGTGACCGAGCGTTTCCAGCAGCTTGCTCAAGATATATGTCGAGTCGCGCGCATCATCGACGATGAGAACTCGCCGTGCGATCTGTGGTGCGTGACTGCCGTGGAGCGCGATATGGGGGGGCGCGATCGGCGGCGCCTGGGCGGCCAGTGGCAGGCGGATCGTGAACTGGCTGCCGCGGCCCAATCCCTCGCTGTGCGCCTCGATACGGCCGCCGTGCAACTCGACCAGGCTGCGCGCCAGAGTCAGCCCGATCCCCAAGCCCCCGTGCGAATGCGGGCCATCGCCGACTTGTACGAATTTATCGAACACGCGCGCCAGCCCCGCTGGGGAGATGC
>JBBDYK010000236.1:0-22287 GCA_040901665.1 Pirellulales bacterium
CGACCCAGAGCATGTGCTGTCGCGCGAATGCATCGACCTGGTCCATGTCCAACATGAGTCCCGCGACGTGGACCGGAATAATACCGACGACTTCGAGCGGTTTTCCTGGCGCCGCGGGACACTGTCCGGATTGGGCCTGTTGGAGCTTGCGCCCGGCGTCGGCCAGGTCCATGTTGAACGATTCCGGATCGCAATCGACCAGGAGCGGCACGCCGCCTAGATAGCGAACGACTTCGGCCGTGGCGGCAAACGTCATGGTCGGTACGAGGACGGCTTGTCCGGCTTGCAGCCCCAGCGCGTCGACGGCCAGATGTAGTGCCGCGGTGCATGAGTTGACCGCCAGTGCGTGTTTGGCGCCCACGGCCGCGGCCACGGCTTCCTCGAATCGCCTGGCTGTCGGGCCCGATGTCAGCCAGCCCGAACGCAGGCACCGCTCCACCTCGGCAATTTCGGCCTCGCCGATCGACGGGCGAAAGAACGGCACGTTGATGGCGCCAGTCGCGGATTTATCTGTCGTCGACGCAAGGGAATGAGGAGCCTTCACGAATCGATTCCTGCGCTGCAGTGAGACGGTCGTGCGGGATTCATGGCGCCAGGCAAGCGTGAAAGTCCAAACCGGCGCCGTCGATTTTCACCACGTCGATTGAGCCAAAGCCCGCCCGTTCGGCGATCGAGCGGATTGCTGGCTCGTCGTAGAAGTATACGGAACAGCTTCGCAGTCTATAGCGCAGCTTGCGGAGAGGCGAGTATAACCAATGCTTGCTGGGAAAGGAGACGACGATTCGTCCATTTACAACCTGGCGCAGCGCTCGCAGGAACGACACGGGCTCGGCCACATAGTCGAGCACGCCCATGACGATGGCGAAATCGAACGCTCCGGTGGGCAGACTGTCGGGGAAGTAGCCGACAATGAGCTCGACCTGGTCGATCTGTCCGAGCGATTCCAATCGTTGTCTCGCCAGTTCGAGCGTGCCCAACGCAGGATCGATGCCCACCATGTGGCGCGCATTGCGTCGCAGCGCTTCAGCGATATAGTGCCCCGATCCGCAGCCGACGTCCAGTCCGCGCCTTCCGGACACGTCGCCCAGGCGCTCGAACGTCAATGCGAATCGCTCGAAGGTATCGTGGCGAAAGCGGCGATCGAAACAGTGCCACGCCGGACTGTGTCGGCCGTCGTCGAACGTGGCTAGTGCGCCGGCGAACCGCCCGATCGCCGATGTGTCGGTAGTGTGATTGGTTTCGCGCTGCATCGTCAACGACTGAGGCTCGTCATGGGACTGCCAACATCCCACGCACCGCGATGGAACCCAAGCGCAAAAAGCCCGTAGCAGAACCCGGCCGCGTAAGCGACATGCATCGTCGCCAATGCCAGCGGCACGAGCGCGGCCACGGCCAGGCCCTTGCGCGGGACGAGCGAAGCGCCGATGGCCACCAGCGCCGCTACGTACACGGCCGGCAAAGTCAGCGCCACCAGCGGCTGCCGCAGCCAAATGCCGAGTACGACCAACGCCAGCATCGTCAGGAAGAACAACGGTGGCACGACCTGTCTCAGCGTGGTGGGTTTTTTGTGCTTGCGAATCACGGGGATTCGCCAAAAACTGTAGTGAAAATATTGCTTGAAGAGTTGGCCGACGCGGCCGCGCACGTAGTAAACGTACTTTACACGGGGCGACACGTAGCTCTTGCCCCCGGCTTGATTGATGCGATAGTTCAGCTCATCGTCCTGGTTGCGCACCAGCTTTTCGTCGAACATGCCGATGCGATCGAACACCCAGCGATGAAATGTGGGGAACTGCGCGCCCTCGACGTAGCCTTCGTAGTTCTCGAAACGGTGCGTGGCCATGCCCACGCCCCCGGGGTGCGACATTGCGACGGCCACGGCCTGGCCAAAGCGGCTTTTGCCTGCGTGGACGATGGGCCCGCCGACCACCCAAGCTTCGGGATGCTCGGCGAGAAGTCTTACGTTCTGGCGAATAAAGTCCGTGGCCACTTCACAGTGACCGTCGACACGCGAAATGACTTCCCCTCGCGCCGCAGTTATCGCGGCGTTCAACGCCGCCGGCGTGATTCGCCGGGGATTATCGACCACCTTGATGCGCGGGTATTGCAGCAGGTAACGATCGAGAATCTCGCGGGTGCCATCGTCCGACATGCCGTCGGCGACCACGATCTCGATGCGATCGGTCGGATAATCTTGAACCAGGAGTTGATCGAGCAGTCGGGCAATGAAACCGGCTTCGTTGCGCACCGGCATGATCACCGATACGAAGGGAAGCGACGCGGCGTCGAGCGGATTGTCAAGGGTAGCCGCGTTCACGACTTGGCGTGCGTCCGCTCGTATGTGATCAGAATGCTCGCGTTGGATGTTCACTAAAGCAGTCCGCGGGGCCTAAGCCAGCTTGAACAAACGCAACCAGCGATCCAAGAGCACGATGCGCAACAAGGCCTGGTGGTCTTCGCGAGATTGTCCCTCCGACTGACGCACGCGCCTGGCCAGATCGCGCGCCGCGTTCTTGTCCGTGAAGTGCCAGGCCGGCGAGTTGCCTTGGATGACCGAATTGACGAGCGGCACCAGCGGTCCGGAAAGCCAGCGATCTTGCGGCGGCTCGAAACCGATTTTGCTGCGGCGGCGAAGGATGCTCTGCGGCAGCATTCCCACCAGGCCGCGCCGCAAGGGTTCCTTGGTCCAGCCCCGATCGTACAACACGCCGGGGGCCATCGACAAACATAGCTCGATCAGCGTGTGATCCAAGAACGGGTAGCGGCCTTCGACCGAGAAAGCCATGAAGTTGCGGTCGTCCCACTTGAGCAATCGCGGCAACGTCAACTCGCGAATCTCATAGACGCGCCACTGCCGCGCCGTCATTTGCGCTACCTGCTGCACGGGCCCGTCGCCATTGCCACTGCCGGTCGCTTTGCGTCGCGCACGATATCGCTTGATCATCCAGGGAACTTGCCGCACCAGTTCCGGGTTTCCGCCGGGCAGCAAGGCCCCGCCCAACTGCGTACCCAGTCGGAGGAAATGAAACTGCTGGGCCAACCGGCGCAAGTGGACGAAATAGCACTGCCAGTAGCCGGAGAGCACCTCGTCGCCACCCTGGCCGTTGAGCGTCACTGGAACTCCCGCCTGGCGCGTCAGCCGCGCCACGCAATAGCCGGCATATTGCGACAGCGATCCCACGGGCTCGTCGTGCTTCCAGGTCATGTCGTCGAAGTCGGCGAGAAAGGACTCAACGCTGGGCGTGACGAAATGAGGCGAGGCCGAGATGTGCGCCAGCACCTGATCGATGTAGGGTCGCTCGTCGACCGCTTCGCCGGGAAACGTAGCGCTGAACGTGTTGAGCAGTCCTTGAGGGCCGGCGCCATTTTCCAGGGCGACGACGCAACCGGCCACGGCGCTCGAGTCCAACCCACCGGAGAGCGCGCAGCCCACCGGCACGTCGCTGCGCATGTGCAGGCGGACAGATTCTTGCAACGTGTCTCGAAATCGCTCGGCGGCTTCGCGCGGATCGGTAATCGTCGTTTCGACGTCCTGCGGGAACCAGTAAGGCTCGCCCTGTCCAAGCTCCAGAGTGTCGAGGTTCAGCGTTCGGCAGGTGCCGGCGGCGATCGGTTGTACGTCGGCAAAAAATGAACGCGTGCTGTCTTCGTATCCGGTGGCGATGTAACGGCGGACCGCGGCTTCGTCGGCCTGCAAATCGCTGCCGGGCATTTCGAGCAGTTGCTTGATCTCGGAAACCGCGGCCAGCAGTCCCCCGCGCCTGGCGACGTAGAGAGGCTTGATGCCCAATCGATCGCGCGAGAGCACCGCCACTCGGCGCTTGAGATCGACCAGCACCAGTCCCCACATGCCGCGAAACCGGCGGAAGCAATCGGCGCCCCACTGGTCGTAGGCGGCCAGCACCACTTCAGTATCCGAGTGCGAACGGAAGACCTGGCCGAGTTGCTCTAGTTCCTTGCGCAACTCAATGTAGTTGTAGACTTCGCCATTGAAGACCATCCAGAGGTGATCGCGGTACGACATCGGCTGCAGGCCGGCATCGCTGAGATCGATGATCGACAGGCGGCGGTGACCTAACCCGACTCGCCAGGGAGCGTTCGCCTCCAGCGCGAAGGTCTGGATGCCGGATCCATCCGGCCCGCGATGGGCCACGGCGTCGGTCATGGCGCGCAGCGTGCCCTCGGGCAGCGTGATGCCGGGTGATCGAAACAGTCCTACGATGCCGCACATCGCGAGTTTACTGTCCTAAGGCGAAATGTCTTGCCACGTCACGTACGAATGCCCCCCACACCTGTACACGCGGTCATCGCCACGGGCACATGTTCGGGCGCGGGTTGATCGCCGGCGCACGACAACTGCTGGTAACCGGCTTCGCGAAACCAACCGCAAATCTCCTCGTCGGTGTGGCGGGCGACGTATCGCGGCGTAAAGCGATCGCGTGCGGCATGGATCGCCTCGCGAAAGCCGTATGGCACGAAGTCTCGATTCCCGCGCCGCACCTGCCACCATTGATGCAGCATATAAAGCGGTACCAGCGGCGCCAGCGCCACCGTTTGCGCCCTCTCCGGCAGCCGCCACATGACCGGCCGCACCACGCGTTCCAGAGCCATCACGCCGCGGCGGATCAACGTCCGTTCTTCGTCCGCGGGGCTATACACCCAGATGTAACATCGCCCGCACTTCTTGGGCAATTGTGAAACCACTCGAAATGCGTCGCGCGTGCTATAGGTGTGATGCAGCACACCCCAACTGTACACGAAATCGAATGACTCCTGCCGAAACGGCGGTGCGAATGCCGAAGCCTGGACGACGTGCAGGAACGGATTGCCGCCAAAATGCTTGAACGCCACGTCGACGGCGTATCCCAAGTCGACTCCAATCAGCTCGCAGCCCTCTTTTCGCGCCATATAGTCGGCTACGCCGCCCACGCCGATGCCGACCTCCAGCACGACTTTATTATCGACGGGGTGGTGCTCCAGATCGAGCATGTAGCGCATGCTCTGGAACCAGCCTTCGGGCGTTTGCCCCCAATAGGCCGAACCGTCCCAGTCGAAGTTCACCCATTCGCTGGAAAACGTGCGCAGCACGTCGGCTTCGCCCGGTCGCGGCTCCTCGTCGGGCAACTCGCAGCCGGGAAACTCTTTCTTCACGCGATCGCCATGCTCCATCCAGAACCGCTCGGCGAGCTGACAGCGAAAGGTCAACATGCGCGGCACGCCGTCATGAATCGGATACGCGATCTTGCGCTGTCGATTGACGAGCACGCCCGAGAGGATTTCGGTGGCCAGCGATGCCGGATCGACGCCCATGCTCCTCGCGCGGGCCGCGTCCTCGGCCGATAGTGGCCGATCCTCAGAACTCCACACTTGAAGCTCCAAGGGTGTTTTGTCGAGCGGACACACCAATCGATTTAGCAAATGTGTTTTCAACTTTTCTCACTCCTCGCTGTCGTCATACGTCCACTGGGCGAATGATGCTCGTGCTGTCGAGCGTGCAAACAAACCGGCCCGAAGCGGCCCGGCTGATGTCAAAACAGGCCAGCGACTATTTCTCCGCGATGCCGTACACCACATAATGCCAGCGGTCGGGCAGCAGGCGACTGAGCGCGGCCTGGTCGATCATCGCCAGCAAGTCGCTCTGTCGCTCCGTGCGCCCGAGCGCGCCCAACACACCCACTGTGTCCATCTGCACGCGATTGAAGCGGCACAGGAACTCATGCATCTCGTCGAGTGCAACGTAGCGCCATCGTGTTCCCCAGCGAATGAACGCTCTGAGGCCAAGCCGACGAACGATCGAAGCGCTGAGATTCTCGATGAACAGCAGTGTGCCGCCGGGCTTGAGCGCTCTATGCATCTGGTTGACGGCCTGTTGTTGGCGATCCTTGCGCCCGTCGAGACCGATGCACCTCAATATCGACTTGAACGCGATCACGTCGAAGCGATTTTCGTAGGGGACGTGCAGCGTGTCGATCACAGCGTATTCGATCTTCGAGGTGATGCCGTGTCTTTCGTGGCGCCGCTGGGCACGGCCTTGATTGACCTCCACGTCCGAGCAGACAACGTGTTTGTCCTTGAGCGCCAGCCACAGCGACGGACCGCCGTCACGGCCGCCGAGTCCCAGGCATTCGTACACGCTCGGCCAGTCGACCTGGTGATCCCAACAATACAGCGCAGCCGACCAATTGCGCACGTCCCATTGAATGATGTCCGCTACCAGTTGCTCGTCCATCGCGATCATCGGGTGCGGTCAAGGTTCCTATCTCGCGGCCACTGAATTTGTCCGGCAATACTGAGTTGCCAGGATGCAAAGCTCCTCGACCAATTGGCCGGCGAAGTATTCGACCGAGTGTTGGTGGGAACCGCGCAGTCCCTCGTCGATCAGCCGCCGCCGCAGAGAATCATCGCTCAAGACGCGGTCGATGGCCGCGGCCAGGCCCTGCGAATCATTTGGTTCGACGAGCAGGCCCGTGCGACCGTCGTCAACCGATGATGGAATTCCTCCGACGCGCGTGGCGACCACCGGACAGCCGAATGCCCGCGCCTCGACCAAGGTGCGCGGAGTTCCCTCGGAGAGGCTGGGCAACACGAGCAGATCGTGCACGCGATAGACGTCGAAGAGAGGCTCGCCGAAAGGCAACAGGCCCGCCAGGGTAATGTCGTCTCGAAAAGGGCAGTTGCGAATGCGGTTCAAGAACAATCGCTCGACGTCGGTTCCGTTGTCGGTGTCGCCGACGATTGTCAACTTCAGTGGCCGCTTGCGGCGCACCGTCTCGAACGCCTCGAGCAGATTCCCAATTCCCTTTTCGGGCCGCAAATAGCCGACGAACAACAGCCGCGGCGGATCGTTCAGCTCCTGGTATTCGCGCGGTCGCATGTCGCGCTCGTGAATGCACGACGACACCACGATTCGTCCCTGGCGGCATTGAAGCAAGTCCCACATTTCGCGGCCGTTAGTGGCCACGCGGGTCATGGGTTCCTGGGCCATGCGGCGAAACGTCGCGTTCATGTGGGCCGCATAGCGCAACGCCATCGTTCTCACGGCGCCACGATAATTGCTCGACGCCGCGATGACGTCATAGGCGTTGGAGACCACGTGCATCAATTTCGGAGTTCGCAGCCCCGTTAGCGCCAAGGGAATCTGAAACGGCACGCGGATGAATACCACGTCGCACGTACGAGCAAAGGCGCGAATCGTGCTCCGCGCGCGGAAGAAATGCCGCTGAGATCGTATCACGCTCTCCAACGGCGGCAACTGCACGATCTCTGCCAATGTGAAATCCAGCGGATGGTTCGTCATCGGAGCGCACGTGGGCACAATCGGCGCACAAAGCGCGACGCCTGGCAATCGCGAGCGCATTTCATTCAACAGCACGCCGATTCCCGGCGCAGTGCAAAGTCGCCCCTGGCCATCGAACGCCAGCGAGTCGCCGAGCACGATTCCTACTTGGTGATCTGTTACTTCGAGCGACATGAGAGTGGTGCGTCAGAGACGCTGAGCGATGGAACCAGAAGTCAATGTGGTTGTCGAGAACGAGGCTGCACCCTAGCGACGATTGCCGCCGTGAAAACGTGGCGCTAGGAAGCTGTCCTGGGGATGGTGTTTGGAGGCCGCGCCGTTGCAAGCGCACGCTCGGCTCCGGCGGTCAAGACTGCTTCGCGGGCAGTTTCCGAGAGGATGCACAAGCCGATGCAGAGGCCGATGCCGATGTTAAATGATGGATTGTAGAGAATGTCGTTCGTGAATACGCCGCGTACCGCCCACAGGACGATTATCATCCTCATCAGGCTGCGGGCTTCGTACAGTGGATCATCCTTGCCGCAGATGGCAATTCCGTTGCGAGGTTTCCAGAACCACATGCTTGCGGCCACGGCTGCTAGTGCCAAAAAACAGAAAATGCCGCTGCCAGCCAGGATGTGGCCGAAGATGTTGTGCGAGTTAATGTAGCCGACGCCATGGCCCACCTGGTTGCGGCGGCCTAGCTCAAGGGGAAGATTCTGCGGTGACACGCCGATCACAGGGTTGCTCAATCCAATTTCAATGCAAGTCCGAATGATTTCCAGGCGATAGTCGTCGGATGCGTTGCCCTCCATCGTCTGCCGTATACGTTCGTCAAAGACCTTGGTGTCGCCGAATTGACTGATCCAGAGAACCAACGTACCGGCCACGAACCCCACGAGCAGCAGACCTCTTCCTCGCCGGTTCCAGAAGAGCATCAACGCAATCAATGCTGATCCCAGATAGCCGGAGCGGTTGGCGCTCATGAAAATAGTCGCCAACGCGGCCAAGGTGCAGGCAACCAAGATACCTTTGACCACCATGGACACGGTGGGCATTCGCAAGCAGATGAACCCGCCCAGCAGGATCGGCGGCAACGCAAACAGCGAATAGGCGTTTCGATTTGCCGCGTCGAGTGCGCTTCCGCCGCCGTCTGATTCGCCTTGCAGGCCGCGCACGGCCAGAATCGCAACCGCAATGCCCAAGCCCAGCGAGCCTGCGACGAAATCCCCGCGCCGGCGAACCAATAGCGCGCACGTGACAATCGTCAGGCCGCTGGATGCCATTTTGAACACCTCGCCCAGTACGATTCCGCCACCGGCAAGGATCGAGAAATAGTAGATGGCAATGAAGCAGACCAGGGCGGCGGCGATGCGCCCCGGAAACGCACCAAACCGCATCATCACGACAAACGGAAACGCCAACGCCACGGGGATCAGATAGGGATGCAGCAGCAACCCCATGATCTCCGGGCGCATGGATTGAAATCCCGATCCCACGACCAGGAACGACGCCGCAAACAACAGCAGGCCATTGAGCGACAGCCCGGAAATCGAGAGCTTCCGGCGCGCGTGGACTGGCTGCAACAGATGTATCGTCTGTGACGTCGAGAGAGCCGAAGTGTTGCTCATCGAGAAATTGCGGATGGCTGGGGAACCATCAAATTGATTCGAGCGGGTTGCTGGGTCGCCATGCGACCCGCAGCTCTATTGTAGCACTCACTGTCCGTCGTGTGACGAGGACGCACGCTGATACGACCGATAAGCCCGCCGGGCGACGCGTTGGCCGACCGGGCCGAGCGCCAGCAACGCCCGAAGCGCTAGCACTTTACGGTTGCGTCGCAGGTGATTGGGATACGTGGCCCGGCCGAAGTCGAGGATCTGGCGCGCGCGCACGCGCTGGCCCCGGGCCAGGGTGGCCAGCCCGTGACGGCCGATGTCGTGCTCGATAAACGCGTCGGTCACGTCGTCCCGCGATAGGCCGATCTGCTCTAACAGGCCCCGGTCGAGCTCGAGCGTGGAGACATACTCGTCAACCAGGAATTTGAGCGCGCCGATGGCGCCTTCTTGAGAGACCTGGTTACTGGTGTGCCAACGATAGGCGAACAGCCGCCGATCCACCCAGTACGCCATGTCCGCTTCCGCCAGCACGCGCCAGTGAAACCATTTGTCGGGATTGAACAGCCGCCCTCCGCCATAGCCTTCGACCTGGCGATATAACTGCGTGGCATACATGGTGGCGGCAAAGTTGAAAGGATTCTTCATCTGCTGCAAGCAGCGGCGCAACATCTCGCGACCCGCCACGCCGTAGACGGCACAGCCCAAGGTCTGCTCCGCGGCAGGTTGGCGGTCCGCCTCGAGCCATAGCGTGCGATCTGGTCCCGTCTGATCGATGACAGCGTCTTGGGCGTCGATGATGTCCCAACTCGAGCTGGCGATGACCTTCTGAGCTCGAGATCCGAGACATTCGATGAGCTTGGCATACGTGGACAGCGCCCCCGGCCGCATCTGATCGTCGGACGAGAGCATGATCATGGTGTCGCCGCTCGCCATCCTGGCCGATCGGTCGAGATTGCCGGCGAATCCCACGTTGCACGTGTTGACGTGCAACTGAACCCGTGGATCGCCGATGCCGCGGACGAGGGCCTGCGAGCCGTCGGTGCTGGCATTGTCGCTCACCAGTACTTCCAGATCCTGATAGTCCTGGTCAAGTATGCTTTGTATCGTGCTACCGAGATAGCGCTCGTAGTTGTAATTCGGAATGCAGATGGAAAACTTCATGCTTCTCAAACTCGCCGATCGGTGATACCGTGTGCCGCGGCAACTTGGCTGAACGATTTGCCGACGGGGCGCTGCAGGGCGGACTCGTAGACGCGCATTACTCCTGTGGCGCAGGCTGCCAGTGAATAGCGCTGCCCGGCGCGCCGCCGCCCCGCGGCGCCCATAGCCTGCCGTCGAGCCGGATCTCGGACCAACTGCTCGATCGCCGTGGCCAATCCGATCGGGTCGTCGGGTTCGGCTAGCAGTCCGGTCACGCCGGAATCGATGATTTCTGCGACGCCGCCGCCGCGCACGCCGATCGTGGGCAGCCCGGCGGCCATGGCCTCGACCACGATGCGACCGAACGATTCGGCGTCGGCCGGATGCACGAGCAGATCGATCTGCGACATGATCTCTGCCGGATCGGAGACGAATCCCGGCCACGCGAATCGATCGGCAAGTCCTGCCTCCGCGATCCGCGCATGCAATTGATCGACGTACGGGTTGCCGAGCAGCCGACCGCCCTGCGAGGGATCATGGCCATAGATTCGCCATTCAATCGCGATGCCGCGATCGACTCGCGAGGCCGCTTCAATGAACAACGCATGCTTCTTCCATCGAGCCGTCGGGTTGCCAATCATCGCCACCACCAGGCGGTCGGGCTGCGCCGGACCGCGGCGGATTTCGAAATGGCTCAGCTCAATGCCATTAGGCACCACTTCCAACAAATCGTCCGGCACGCAGCTACGCACGTAAGATGCGGTGACGTCGGAGTTCGCGATCAGCTTGGAACAATGGGCCGCCAGGTACTGGCCCAGTCGGCGTCCCTGAAACGGTGTCGGATGGGTGGCGCAAGGTCCCACCAACTCGCGAATGTGCCAAACGTGTGGCAGACCCAGTCGACGCGCCGCAATGCCCCCCTCGGGCGTGGTCAGTGTGTTCGTGTGGATCAAGTCAGCACCATGAGCCATGGCGAAGTTCGCTACCTGGCCGCTCGATCGATGCGTCCAACCGGTGCGAATCAGTTGCTTCAGCTCGCTCAGCGGACGCTTCCAAGCCGGGATACGAATCTTTCTGTTCCACCAATACAAGGGCGTGAACAGCGTCTCGCCGTCGGTTGCCTCGCGCAGCCGCTCGCATTCCTCCGGGCTGCCGGCATCATGGCACACGGCGCAGGCCGCGATGCCCTGCGCGCGGAACTGTTCGATGAGGCCCAGCGTGCTGAGCGCGGCGCCGCCTGCGGCGCTGTTGAGCACGTGCAGCACCTTGCGCGGCCGGTTGCCGAATTCGGACGGCAGTGTTCGCTCGTTGGTCATGGTCACGGATTCATTTGCCGCGGGCATTACCGGACAATTGCACGGCGTACTCGGCAGTGCGCTTAAGTCCTTCTTCAATGGAAACTTCGGCCCGCCAACCCAGCAGTTCGCGCGACTTGGTCGTATCGCACAGCGAATACTTGCGCACCTCGCGCTCCACGACGTCTTGCTTCAGCGGATACTCTCCCTGAAACAGGTTCGGGTATGCGTCCCAGAAGTTGGTCGCCGGTCGGTAAACGGGCGTCAAGGCGCTGCCCATGGCCTGCGCGATCAGGGCATACACGGAGCGAACCGAAGTGGCAACGCCGGATCCGACGTTGAAGATTTCGCCCGGCGCACGCGGGTGCTGCATGCAGAGTTTGTTCAAGCGATTGACGTCCTCGACGAAGATGCAGTCGCGCTCTTGCGTGCCGTCGGAGTGCAATACCGGTTGTCGATCGTGCAGCAGCTCGCGAATGATATAGCTCATCAATGGCGGCGACAGGCGAAGAAAGTCTTGATGCGGACCGTACACGTTGAAATACCGAAGCACGACGACTTCCAGGCCGTATAGCTCGCCGTAAGCCCGGCATAGTTGCTCTGCCTGGAACTTCGACACGGCGTAGGTCAGCGATGGTGCGACCGGGTCGCTCTCATTTGTGGGGAATGTGGTGTTGTTCTCGTAGATGGCGGCGGTGCTGGCGAAGATGACGCGCCGCACGCCGCTCAATCGGGCCGCCTCTAGCACGTTGGCCGTGCCGCCAACGTTGGTATTCATGGCGTACTGCGGCCGTTCCTGGCACACCGGCAGCGCCGAAATGCCGGCGAAGTGAAAAACGTAGTCCGCGCCGGAAAAATGCTTGGGCAATTCGGGCGAGCAGATGTCGACCCCCAGGAAGCGTCCAAACGTTTTGCCGTCGATCACCAGGTTGTCGAGGTAGCCGTGCGACATGTTGTCGATCAGCACCACCTCGTGCCCGTCGTCGACAAACGACTTCCCAAGCTGCGACCCGATGAAACCGGCAGCGCCGGTGATGACGATCTTTGCCATGAAGACTCTCTAGCGGAAAGTGTGGCTGCGTGTGTCGCGCCGGACGCGGCTAATGCATTGCCGAATCGCCGTCGATTGTTTCCAACAGATTCACATCGTCCGGCTGGACTTCCAGCGCCTGGCTGGTCAGAAACGGCAGGGTGGGATGCGGCGCCGTCACGAGCACCCATTTGGCGATCGGGCAGTTCCAGAGCACGGGACCTTGCGGCAAGCCGGCGTCTTGCATTTGGGCCAGGGTCATCTTTTCCAGCGCTTGCGGCCGGATCGAAAGGTACACGACCTTGTGGCCTTGTTCGGCGATTGCCTGCACCGCCTCGACGGCGTGGTTGTGCGGGGTGACGTCTTCGAAGCGCGGCGAGAAAAACTGCGATCCCCGGCCGAAGACGAAGCCGTCCAAGAGCACGAAGAATGCCTTCTGCGCCAACAAGGCTCGCCGCCATTCCCGCACGGTGCCCCAATCCTGAAATCCCGTGGTGTTGCGCGAAAGAAACGGGATGCCTTCCAGAATCATGGCGCCAATCACGTCCGACAAGTAAATCTCACGGCTCCACGCAGCGTCGCCTGACAGACGGCGATAGTATTCGAGAAACTGCTCGGGCGAAGTGAAGTAATAGCCGCCCACGTTGAACAAATCCGAGATGACCACCTTCTCGCGAATGTTGGTCACGATTCCTTTGTGGTCGATCTGCAGGTAGCTTTTGTTGCGCGGATTGATGGAATCGAAGTGGTTCAACGAATCGACGCAAACGTAATTGTCCGGCTGCTCGAGCTCGCCGAGTTGGAAGAAGCCGTCCGAGTCCTTCACGAAAAACGGCTCATCCAGGCTCTCGTGCTCGATCGTGCGGGCCACGGTTTCCGACTGGCTCTTGGTTCGCTCATCCAAGATCGCCACCCGCACCGGCCGTCCAAAGGCTTCTTCCAGCCCGGCAGAGATGTTGTACTGTGTTTCGTGCTCGCGCAGCACGGTCACGATCAAGTCGTCGAGCGAGAGCTCGAGGCCGGCGATCGCCAGGCAGAGCATCGGCCGCCCGTCGTGCGCCGGCAAGGTCCACTTGGGCGGCTGACCCGGAAACCGACTCGAACTGCCGCAGCAGGGAACGATCACCTTCATGCAACTTCTCCTGGAAACCTAGCCGTCGGCCGGCTGCGGCGATTGTCGGGCAAAGTACGTTATGCGGTCTGTGACGAACTTCGTTTCGTCGGGCGTCCGCGTGTAGGGCAGGATCCGTGCAAACGTCGTCGCCACCAGCAGCGAATGAACCTGCCGATAGCCTGGATGGAGCCGCGTGGCGGCCTGCAACAATCGCCGACTGACGAAATCCAACACGCACTTGGCCACGGGCTGCTGCTCGAGCAGGTACCAGCCGCCGGAGAGATCCTGGTGCAGCTTGGCCACGTCTTGCCAATAGTGTTCGAACGGCGAATCGAGCAGATCGACGACGCAGATGGCGCCGTCCTGTCCGATGACCATGTTTTCCAGCGTCAGATCGCCGTGACACAGCGTCATCGGCACCTCGCCCAATCGCCGCACCTGATCCAACCCCAGGAACAGGCTCGCCAGGTTCTCGGGCGAAATCAATCCCGTCGCACGTTGAATGTCGCAAATCTTGGCGTACAGCGCGTCGAACAGCGTGCCGCTGGCCGACGTTGAAAGCGGAGGCCGGCTGGCGGCTGCTTCGAGGTAACGGCACAAGCAGTCAGAGAGCCGCGTCACTTCGTCGTACGACGCGCGGAGTAGATAGCTGGTGCCGTCCGGTCCGCGCACGAACTCCATGTCGTAGTAGAATCGACCCTCGACTTCGCCTTCGTCGAGGATGCGCGGCGTCGAGACGATGTCCTGCATTTCCCGGGCAAAGGCCGCTTGCTTGTGCGCCTGGCCGCGCAGACGCTCGCTGGCGGCGGGCGTTTGCGCCGCTTTGCGCACGCGCCAGTGACGTCCGTCCAACGTGATCAAGAACACCTGGGCTCCGGACAGGCCCGAGAGCGGCCGCACTTCGATTGCGTCGCTCAGCACGATGTCGCGCCCCGTCGTTTTCATCCGCAGCGTTTCCGGGAAGAGGGAGCTTCCGTGCGACGTACGTCAAAGGCTTGCATGCCGGCGCGATTGGCCGCCGCGATGCCGGCATCGGTATCTTCGAACGCGATGCAACGCTCGGGCGATACTCCGAGCCGGCTGGCGGCCAGCAGGAACAAGTCCGGTGCGGGCTTTCCGTTGACTGCGTCCTCGCCGGTTACGATCGTTCCGAAGTGCCAGCGCCAGTTCAATCGGTCCAACACGACGTCGATGCCCGGCCGAGAACCCGACGACACCAGTCCCATTGCCAGATGACCGGAGAATGCGTCCAGGAGCTTGGCAGTTTCCAGTACCGTGACGGGCCCCTCTGCCAACAGTTCGCCGATTCGCATTTTCTTGCGCGCGTGAATTTCGCTCACGGACAACGCGCAGGGTCGACCACGCAGAAACTTCGGTATCGTTTCGCGGGCGTTTCCGCCGATGTTAGGGAAAAAATCCTCGCTCGTCAGTTCGATATCCACAGCGGCCAATACCTCTCGGTAGGCCTGGAAATGCAACGGCATCGTGTCGACCAACGTGCCGTCGAAGTCGAACAGTGCGGCGGCGATGGCCGGAGACCGGGGACTAGGGTTCAATGGATTTGACACGTTATTGTGGTGATTCTACCCCTGTGGCCTCTTCGGCCAGGCGCTTCGTCGCCTGGCAGTTGCGTTTTACTTGCGTCCGCAGGTAATTGACGACGTCGACCAGGTTGAGCGACCCGTCGGTGGAAATCGGATCGTCGCGGGTCTTCTGCACGAGGCTCAAATCCTGGTCGGTGTCGTAGATCATGCAAGGTATGAATTCCAGTCCGCGGCTTGTGTCGCGATCGCTCTCATATCCCTCGAAGGCCTCGGCCGGGTGATCGGCATAGAGCATGACCGTGGCGCCGCGGCCCAGCGCCGTAACGTAATCGCGCAGGCAATTGTCGAAGTAGCGCATGTTGTTGAGATAGCGCTGGGCCGCTGTTTCCGGCCGCGGGTAGATCTCGCGCTCGCCGGCGGGTAGTTGCATATACGGGGTGTGCGTCGTATAGGTGATGAGAAAGTGGCAGGTCGGCGCCGTCGATTGGCGCAGGAGGTGGGCCGACAACCGCAGCACTTCCTGGTCCTGAATTCCCCACCGTTCGGCCGGCAGGGCGAACTTTTCCTCCAGCTCTCTGCGGAAATAGATCTCCGTAAAGCCCATCTGCTCGTACGCGTCGCGGCGCTCGTAGAAGTCGCCGCTATTGCCGTGAAAACTACAGATAGCATAGCCGCAGTTCGCCAACAGTTGCGGCGTGGTGTTGGCGTACGGAACATGCTTGATGCTGTACGTGTTGGCGCGAGCTGAACCGGCCACGCCATTCAACGCGGCAAAGTCAGCATCGGCCGATCCTTGCCAGTGCATCGCGCGCACTCGATAGTACATCGAATCGCGGCGCAATTGGTTCAGGAACGGAGTCACCTCGATGTCGCCCACCTTGTAGTCCAAGATGTTCGTGTCGAGACTCTCGACCTGCATGATCACAAGACGCCTGTGCAATGGGATGTCGACCTCGATGGGCGTCAGGCGGTCGTAGTTGATCTTGCGCTTTTCCAAAACTTCGTTGAGCAGCTCGTCTCCCCGCAAGTAATACCATTCCGCGAACCACGGGCCGAGGTAACCCCGGATGTGGCCGAGGCGACCTACGCCGCGCGTCGTTTGAATGAAGCGCAACGGATCGACGAAACCGGCGACGGCCAGCAGCGACATGTAGCCGGCGAATACCAGCGCGGCAACGGTCCACGCGCATGGGCGCGGCAGCGAGGCCTTGCGCGACAGCACCAAGGCCGATAGCTTGACCACCAGCGCTCCCAGCAGCAGTGCCGCGGCGCCGCGCGGGTACATGTCCCAGGCGAAACCGCCGACTTTCAACCCCTCGCGCCAGTTCGTCATGATCGTCAACAGCGAGAGCGGCTTCAGGAAGTATTTGAAATAGGTGAGTAGTCCCAGGTAGGCCAACGACGAGCCAATCGCCGCAACAAAGAGCCAACGGCGCCGCAATGACAGCGTTAAAGTGGTGATGAACAACAGATCGAGTGCGAGGCGGATCTTCGGCGCCCAATAGGCGTACCGCGCACCCGTGTCGTTGGGATAGACCAAGGTCACGGCCTGCAACCAATACAGCTCGATCGTCCACACGCCGATAAACACCAGCATCATGCCAGTCCAGAGCGGCTCGCGAGCGCAAAACTGCGCGAGTTCGCGCAGCGCATCCGCCGCCCGAATCGCCCTCCGGCGTGCTGCCGCCGGACGAGTCGCCGTGTCCGGCAAATTGTCGGGTTTCGCCGGCAGCGTCGACGTGACCTGCAAGTTGGGATTGGAATCCGGGTTCATCTACGAGTCGAGTTTATCCGTCGCTCAGTGCTAGGCTGTCTACTCGGCTGTCTGGACTGTCATCGCGATGTGCTGCGTGTCAACAGGAACTCGGCGAATTGAAAATCCAGCAAAACGTTGATGTCAATCGCCCGCTCACGCGGCATGACGTATCCTCGGCAATCATCGCCCAGGATCCGGCCGCGCTCGATGACCTCTCGTCGCGTGGCGTAAACCGATCCGCTGCGCACGTAAATCGTCGGCAGCTCGTGGTCGGCCATCCGCCCGCGCTCGTCCTCTAGATACGGCAGCAATCGGTCGCCTTCGAGGATCTTGAGTTTCACGGGATGGATGGCGTGGTCCAGTTGCATGACGCTGACGGCGCTCTCCGCGCCGCTGGCGGCCAACAGCTCGACGGTCGCGTCGATGTCTTCCGGCAGGGTCAGCGGCGAACTTGGTTGCACGATCACGATGGCCTCGAAGGGCCCCTCGCCGCGCGCTTCCAGTGTGCTCAATGCATGTTTCACGAATTCGATCGCCAGCGATTTGTCGCCTGCCAGTTCCACCGGCCTGGGCAGCGGCAGTCGCGGATCGTAGTCCTTTGCAATGGCCAACACCTCGGCATTTTCGCTGGAGACGACGACGCGCGAGAGTAGTCGCGCATGCAGGGCAGCTTCGATCGACCAGGCCACCAACGGCTTGCCGGCCAGCGGCAGCAGGTTCTTCCGCGGCAAGCGCTTGGAGCCGCCACGCGCCGGAATGATGCCCAAGGTCGAGAGGGGTTTTGTCATGCGCTTGATGCTGGGGCGCGCACGCAGCGCGCACGGGGTCGAGTTACTTGGTTGGCTCGTCCAAGACGAAGGCAAGTCGCTTTTGCAAATAGGGGGTCAGCATCTCCAGGCCGGCGGCAATGCGCTGGGAGACCTGGCCGTCGCCGTAGAGCGTGCTGGCGGGATAACGTCCATGGGTCAATTGTTGCTTGACGGCGGCGACAATCGCGTCCTTTTTCGCGGGGATGCGCATCGCGTGCGCGTCGGTTTCGCGGCCGCTTTGACGATTGCCCACCAACACGACCGGCGTGCCGAAGTAGCCGGCATCGCGGACGAAGCTGCTGGAATTGCCCACGGCGCAGGCGGTGGTGGCCAGCACCTTCAGGTAGTGTTCCGGCGTGAGATTCGTCAGCGTGCGGATCCACTGCGCATCGTGCATCGAGCGAAACATGCGAATCACTTTGCTGATGTGGTCGGCGCCGGCGTCGATATTGGGCCACAGCAACAGCGTCTGCACGCGCAATTCGTCGAGCGCCGCCAGCAGCGATTCCATTTGTTGTCGCTCGCCACCGTATTCGGTGGTTGTCGGGTGAAACACGACCAGCAAAAACGGCTGCGCCACGTCGAGTTCGACGCCGGCGCCGCGCGCGTTGACGATCTCGGACGCCAGCCGAGTGTCCAGCGCCGCGGCGATGTCGCTGGAAGGGCAGCCGATGCCGAGGATCGTGTCGGGCCGCTCGCCCATCCGAATCAGATACTCGGCCGAGCGCTTCGTCGACGGAAAGTGGAAATGAGCGAACTTGCTGATGGCGTGCCGGGCGCTTTCGTCGATCGAACCGCTGACTTCACCCCCTTGCACGTGAACCAGCGTGATGTTCATGTAAGCCGCGGCCACGGCGGCCGCCAACGCCTCGTAGCGATCGCCGATTAGCAGCACCACATCCGGCTTCAGGCGGTGGAATTCGCTGGCGAACTCGATCAGCGCGAAGCCGATGCTCTTGGCCATGGTCGTGGGCGTCGATCCCTCCAGCTCGATGTACACCTCGCCATCGACGTGGAAGCCGTCATTGCGCACTACGCGCACCGGCTGATCGAAGCGCTCCAGCACCATCGTGCCTGTCGCCAGCACCTGCAACTCCAACGCCGGATTATCCTTGATCGCCTGCATTACGGGCTTCATGCGGCCGTAGTTGGCACGGTCGACCAGCACGACGCAAACCTTACGCTTCGGACGATTACTCAAAGTGTTCCTCCGCCAACAGGGTATCCGCGGTCACCGAGCACTTTAGACGCCGCCCGACGATCTCCGCCAGGCGGGCCGCAGGGATGCCTGTGCCCGGTTTCTTGAGTGCCAAGTCGTCATCAGCCAGTAAGTGTCCGCTGGCCAAGTCGCGCGCCGCAACGATGCTCTTGGCAAACATGACTTTCAGGTCGGTCATTTCGACGGCTAGTTTTTCCTTGTCGAGCGGGGCGGCCAGCGCCTGTTCGATAAAACGCACGCCATCGACCAACTGGCGCAGTTCAGAGGTCGTCACCGACGCCTTGACGTCGGGGCCAAAGCACTCGCGCGAGAGGACGATGTGGACTTCGAGCAAGTTCGCACCCAGGGCGACGGCAGCCAGCGACGGGTAAATCGTACCGGAATGATCCGACAGCCCCACCGGACAAGCGTAACGCTCCCGCATTTCGGCCAGGACGTTCAGCCCGATCTTGTCGGCCGGACATGGGTAGGCTGTCGTGCATTGGAACAGGGCCAACGGCGCCCGTTGGGCGGAAACCGTAGCCACGGCACGGTCGAGCTCCGCCCACGACGCCATGCCACTGGAGATCAGCACCGGCCGGCCGGTGGCCGCCATTCTCTCGAGCATCGGCAGGTTGGTGACTTCGCCGGAACCGACTTTCCAGGCCGGCATGTCCAACCGCTCCAGCAATTCGACGGCGGCCAGCGAGAACGGCGTCGACAAGAAGATCAGTCCTCGTTCGGCGGCATGATCGGCCAGGCCGCGCCACTGCGCTTCGCTGAACTCCATGCGCTTCCAATAGTCGAAACGCGTGGAGTCTTGCGGCGAGAACTTCACCCGAAAGGGCTCGCCGGGAGTCGATTCGGCCGCCGCGATGTGCGTTTGAAACTTTACGGCATCGGCGCCGGCAATTGCCGCCGCGTCGATATAAGCATGCGCCGTGCCCAGGCTGCCGTCGTGCGCTTGCGCCACTTCGGCGACGACGAGGCACGGCCGGCCGGGACCGACCTGGCGGTCTTGAATGGAAAAGTTCACGCTCGAAATGAGATGCGCGACGGGGGCTGATCCAGACTAAGTTTCAGCGACCGAACGAGAGGTGGGGGTGGTACTGCCGGTCTGGTGATTCGCGTTCGACTTGCCGGGCTTTTGGCCCATGGGCGTCTCCGGCACGGCGGCCACCGAGCTCGTGTCGGAGTATTCCGCCACCAGTTCCTTGATTTTCAAGCGCAGCACGTCGGGCGCTGCGTGGGCCAGCTCGGCAACCGCACTGACGGCCTGCTCCACTTCCGCCAACGTGTAGGGACGGTGGTACGCAACGAACAGCTTGGGATGTGGCGTCGGCTGGCGCTCCTCGTCGTCGAAATACAGCTCTTCGTACAACTTCTCGCCGGGACGCAAGCCTGTAAACACGATCTCAATATCGTCCTCGCTCAATCCGGACAAGCGGATCAAGTCGCGGGCCAGATCGACGATCCGCACGCTTTGGCCCATGTCGAGCACGAAGATCTCGCCCCCCTTGCCCATGGCGGCCGCCTGCAACACCAATTGAGACGCTTCCGGAATGGTCATGAAGAAGCGTTCGATCTCGGGATGGGTTACCGTGACCGGCCCACCACGGCGGATTTGGTCCTGAAAGATCGGCACTACGCTGCCGTTGGAGGCCAACACGTTGCCGAAGCGTACGACCACGAACTTCGTGCCGGCCTTTTCCGAGAACGCGTGCACGAACCGCTCGGCCAATTGCTTCGACACGCCCATGATGCTCGTCGGATTGACCGCCTTGTCGGTCGAGATCATCACGAATTCTTGCACGCCGTGCTCGTCGGCCAATTGAGCCAGCAGCCGCGTGCCCAGCACGTTGTTCTTGATCGCCTCGCCCGGGTTGTACTCCATCATCGGCACGTGCTTATGCGCCGCGGCGTGAAACACGACGGCGGGGCGATATTGCCGCAGCACCTGGTCAATGCGATTGCGATCCGTGATGTCGGCGATGCAGGGTACGACTTGCGACTCGGTGCGAAGGGCGCGAAACTCCTGCTCGACCAGGAACAGGCTGTTTTCGGCCCGCTCCACCATCACCAGTGTCTTGGGGCGAAACTTGAGCACCTGCCGGCAGATTTCCGAGCCGATGCTGCCGCCGGCGCCGGTGACCAATACGGTGCGGCCGCCGATCAGGCTGCCGATCGCTTCGCTGTTGAGTTGCACCGGCTCGCGCCGCAGCAAGTCGTCGATGTTCACGTCGCGAATCTGCGGCGAGTAGTTGGCCGCCAGCAGGTCGTCGTAGGCTGGGATGACCTTCAGTGAGATCTGCGCCGCGCCGCACGCTTCCATCAGGTTCCGTAGCTCGGAACCCGTCAATACGCCGGAAATCACCAGCACATCTTCCACGCCCAGCCGGGCCGCGATCCGCGGCGCGCTTGCCGGTTGTCCCCAGATGGGGATGCCGCCCAGCGTCGAGCCGATGCGGGCTCTGTCGTCGTCGAGATATCCGACCGGCTGATACTTCAAGCGGCGATCGGAGAGCAGATGGCGTGCCAGCGTTTCGCCCGATTGGTTTGCGCCCACGATCAGGGCCTTGCGATAGTTGCTGCCCCACAGCATGGGGCTGAGCTCCTCGCGCGACAGCCGGCCGACCGCCCGCATGCCGCCCAACACCAGGATCGTCAGCGCCCAATCGATGATGAATACGCCCCGCGGCGGGTGCAGCGTGTTGACCATCAGTCCGTTGATTGCCAGCAGCACCAACGTCGAAAGGTTGGCCGCATTGAACAGCGCCACCAGGTCCGAGAACGAGACGCTATACCACGAGCGGTGACAATGCCCCAGGTAGTAGAACGCGATGGACTTGAGCAGCACCACGGCCGGCAGCGTGACCCACAGCGTCACCCAGTCCTGCTCCGGCAACGCGAACTCGGTGCGGATGTTGTAGGCAAACCAATAGACCACGGCGAACGCGGCCGCGTGCAGCACAAGCGCTGCCAGGGCGCGCTTCGTCAGGCGCTGGGGCATCAAGCGTGAGTTCATGGAGACGGCCAAGGTGTCAATCGATGGTGGAACCGTTCGGCAATCGTGCCGACCGCACTACGGGCTTGCCCCGGCATCGCAGCATATCGTTGCCGACGCGAATCTTCAACAAATTTCGGACAACCGCGGGCCGGGCGGGATGGCCAGGCAGCATTGCCAGCACAGCCGCGCTGACTTGCAACTTCAACCACCCCACGAGCTTGGAAGTTGTCCGGTACGATTGCTGGCTTAATCACAGCGGCTCGACCTGAAAGTCTTCCAACAGGACACTGGCGCCCTGTTGCAGGAATTCGACGGCCACGACGAGCCAGTCCTTGCCGCGCCGCTTGACCACGGTGCCCTCGAGGCCCGCCATCGAGCCCGATCGCACGCGGACCCGCCGACCGGGTTCGATCCGAGCTTCCACCGTCAACGGCGCATCCAGCTCGATCAGCCGGCGGATTTGTCGTAAATCGTGCACCAGCCGCTGCGTGTCGGGCAC
>JBBDYK010000237.1:0-22212 GCA_040901665.1 Pirellulales bacterium
GCCACGGTGATGCGTCCCGACGAGCTGATCGTCGCCATCGAGATTCCGCCGGTCGACGACGATCAGAGCATGCCGCGCGTTGAAACCACGGTCGATCGCGATCACACGGACCTGGCCGGCGCCATGAAGTTGGCGCGAGCATCTTTTCCGCACGATGCCGCCCGGCGCGTGGTCGTCATCTCCGATGGCAACCAGAACTCGGGCGACGCCTTGCAACAGGCACGCGGGCTGGCCGAGGCTGGCGTCGGCGTCGACGTCGTGCCGATTCGTTCGCGCGTCGTGGGCGAGGTGGCCGTCGAGAAAGTAATGATCCCGTCGGACGTGCGCCGTGGCCAGCCGTTCGATCTGCGCGTCGTGCTGGAAAACACGGCCGGCGAAGGTCAGGATCCCCGCCCGGTTGCCGGCCGATTGACCGTCGTCCGCAAGGCGAGCGGGCGCGAGCAGGTGCTCACCGAGCAGGACATTACCCTCGAACCGGGCAAACGAGTGTTCTCGATTCGCGAAGAGGTCGACCAGCCTGAGTTTTATACCTACGAAGCGCGGTTCGTGCCCACTGACGCCGCGTCCGACACATTACCGCAAAACAACCTGGCAACCGCCTTTACGCATGTGCGCGGTGCCGGACAGGTGTTGCTGCTGGAAGACCACGAAAACCGCGGCGAATTCGATATGCTTGCCAAGGCGCTGAAGGACATGAACCTCGAAGTCATGCTGCGCAGCACGCGGCCCGACGAGTTGTTCAGCGACCTGTCGCAATTGCAGCCGTTTGACACCGTGCTATTGGCCAATGTGCCGCGCGAGCACTTTAGCGACGACCAGATCGAGATGCTGGTGCGCAACACGCGCAACATGGGTGCCGGGCTGGTCATGCTGGGCGGCCCCAACAGCTTTGGCGCCGGCGGCTGGACGAACACGCCGATCGAAGAGGCCATGCCCGTCGACTTCCAAATCAAGAACGCCAAAGTGGCGCCTGTGGGCGCGCTAGCCATGGTGATGCACGCCTCGGAGCTTCCGGATGGAAACTATTGGCAAAAGGTCGTGGCCCAAGAGGCGCTCAAAGCGCTGGGCGACCAGGACTATTGCGGCGTGGTGCACTGGGGCGTGACGAGCGAGGAATGGCTGTGGCGAGGAATGCTCCGCGTGGGACCGAATCGGAGCAACATGCTGGCGCGACTCGATCGGATGACGCCCGGCGACATGCCCGACTTCGAATCTTCGCTGCAAATGACGGTGATTGACTTCCGCCGCTTGTCCAACGCCGCGGTGAAACACATGATCATCATCAGCGACGGCGACCCGGCGCCGCCCAACTATGGCCCCGGCGGAGCGATACCGGCGTTGGTCAAGCTGGGCGTCAAGATCACCACCGTGGCCATCGGCACGCACGGACCCGCCGGCAGCACGCCGTTGCAAACGATCGCCCAGCGCACCGGCGGCAAGTACTATGTAGTCACCAACGCCAAGACGCTGCCGAAGATCTATCAAAAAGAGGCGCGCCGCGTTGCCCGGCCGCTGGTCTTCGAGCGCGAAGGCGGCTTCGCTCCGCAAATCACGCTGCAGCACGAAATGGTGCAGGGCATCGACAATCCGCTGCCCCCGATCACTGGCTTTGTCCTCACCACGCCCAAGGCCAACCCATTGGTCGAAGTCTCCGTGGTCTCGCCGCTGCCCACCGGCACCGACGTCAATCCGATTCTAGCCAGTTGGACGTATGGGCTGGGCAAAGCCGTGGCCTTTACGACCGATGCCGGAGCGCGCTGGGACGCAAGCTGGACGGGCTGGCCGAACTACGACCGGTTGATGAGCCAGATCGTGCGCTGGTCGATGCGGCCCACCGACGAGACCGGCAAGTTCTCCGTCACCACCGACGTCGCCGACGGCAAAGTTAAGGTCGTCGTCACCGCGCTCGATCAGGACGATGAGTTTCTGAATTTTCTCAACCTCGATTCGATGGTCGTGGGACCCGACCTGAAGCCCATCGATCTCGGTATTCGCCAGATCGCGCCGGGACGCTACGTGGGCGAGTTCGACGCCAAGGGCAGTGGCAGCTACCTGATGTTGATCAGCCCCGGCGCCGGACAGGCCCCCATTCGCACGGGCGTTTCCATTCCCTACTCGGCCGAGTTTCGCGATCGCGACACCAACCTGGCATTGCTCGAGACCATGGCCAAGGCGACGCCCAAGGGCGGTCGGCCGGGACAGGTGCTCGATCCGCCGATGGACCTGCCGCTGCACGAGCGCGTGGAGAAGCTGCTGGAGACCAATTCGTTTCGCCACGATCTGGCCAAGGCCACCAGCAGCCAGGCCGTCTGGCCGCTATTGCTGTTTCTTGGCGCGTGCCTGTTCGTCGGAGACGTTTTCGTGCGCCGCGTGACCGTGAGCTTCGAGTGGCTGACGCCTTATGTTCGCCGGCTCATCGATCGGTTGCTAGGACGAGAAGGCCGGCCGGACGTCACCGCCACGATGGATCGCCTGCGCTCGCAAAAAGCGGCGGTCACCGGCCAGTTGGAACAGAAGCGGGCCAGCTTCCGGTTCGAGCCGGTGGCCGATGCCAAGGGAGACGTGGCATCGCTCGACGATGCTAGCGCAGCGCCTGCGCCTCTGAACGACAAACCGAAGACCACGCTGGCCGCCGAGCGCGACGAGGAAGGGTATACCGAGCGATTGCTGAAGGCCAAAAAGAAGGCGCAAGGATCCCGCAAGAAGGACGACTCTTCCGGCCAATGAAACCTAATTCCTGGACGCGGCGCCACCCCGGGCCTGATCGCTCACGTTAACCTTCACACCCAATTTCTGAAATAGACTGCAACCCACACGACTCCGAGGGAATCCACTCATGAGCCTGGCCGAAACACTCGAAAAGAGGGCCGAACAGTTCGTCGCTCGCTACGGCGCGGTGCGCGAAGAAATCGGCCGCGTCATCGTCGGTCACCACGACATCGTCCACGGCATTCTGACTTGCCTGTTCGTCGGAGGGCATTGCCTGCTCGAGGGAGTTCCCGGCTTGGGCAAGACGCTGCTGGTGCGCACGCTGGCCAAGACTCTGGATCTCGATTTCTCGCGCATTCAATTCACCCCCGACTTGATGCCCGCCGACATTCTGGGCACGAACATGGTGATGGAGTCGCCCGATGGCAAGCGGTTCTTCGAGTTTCAGCGCGGGCCGATCTTCACGCAAATCTGCCTGGCCGACGAAATCAATCGCGCCACTCCCAAAACTCAGTCGGCCATGCTGGAAACCATGCAGGAAGGCTCGGTCAGCGTGGGCGGGCACGTCTACGAACTGAAGCGGCCGTTCTTCGTCATGGCCACGCAAAATCCGATCGAGCAGGAAGGCACGTATCCATTGCCCGAAGCCCAGCTCGACCGCTTCTTCTTCAAGCTGGTCGTGGGCTATTCGAGCCGCGAGGAGTTGGGCACTATCGTCGACCGAACCACGCGCAGCGAAAAAGTCGAAGCCCGCAAAGTGATGGACGGCGCAGAGATCTTGCAGTGGCAGCAGTTGGTGCGCGAAGTGATTCTGGCGTCGCACGTGCAGGACTACATCGTGCGGCTGATTCTGGCCACGCACCCCGGCGGACCGTTGGCGTTGGAAGCGACGAATAAGTATCTCCGCTGGGGCGCCAGCCCCCGTGGGGCGCAGGCCGTGGCCCTGGCAGCCAAGGTGCGGGCATTGCTCGAAGGCCGCTACAACGTCAGCTTCGAGGACGTGCGGCGCGTCTATCTGCCGGCGCTCAGGCACCGCGTGATTCTCAACTTCGAGGCTCAGGCAGAGGAGATGGAGACCGACCAGGTGTTGTTGGAAATCCTGGAGAAGTTGCCCGAAAAGTCCGCCGATTGAGCGAACCGTTGCACGCGACGATAAGCCTTGCCATGTCAAACGCCACCGACACCGACGTGCTCTTGAGCCCCGAGTTTCTCGCGCAGCTCGAGCGATTGGAGCTTGTGACGCGGAAGATCTTTCGCGGACGCATGAAAGGGGAGCGCCGCAGCCCGCGCAAGGGGCAAAGCGTCGAGTTTGCCGACTTTCGCAACTACGTGCCGGGCGACGACCTGCGATTCATCGATTGGAACACCTATGCGCGGCTCGATCGGCTGTTTCTCAAGATCTTCTTCGAGGAGGAGGACCTGCATTTCTACAGCTTGATCGACGCCAGCCCTTCGATGAGCTTTGGTTCGCCCAGCAAGCTGCGCTATGCGCAGCAGTTGGCCGCGGCGCTGGGGTTCGTGGGGCTGATCCGCGGTGACCGGGTGCGGGTCGAGACGCTGGGCCAAGGCCACGTGCGAGGCACCGCCTTTCGCGGGCGCAAGAGCATTTGGCGCATGCAGCAAGAACTGCTCACGATCGCGCCCAATCAAACGAGCTCGCTGGCGCAGGGCGTAAAGAATTTCTGCATTCGCAATCCCGGCAAGGGGATCGTCGTGCTGATCAGCGACCTGATGGACAAAGAGGGCTACGAGACGGCGCTCAAGTATCTGCTCTCGCGCGACATGGATATCTATGTCATTCAGGTGCTGTCGGCCGAGGAGCTCGAACCGGACATCAAGGGCGATCTGCGGTTGGTCGATTGCGAGGACTCCGATGTAGCGGAAATCACCGCCAGTGGCCCCCTCTTGAAGCGCTATCAGAAAACGCTGGCCGCTTTCGTCGAGGGCGCGCGCGAGTTTTGCTCGCGCCGCGGCATGAACTACCTGCTGGCCAAGAACCAGGTGCCCGTCGATCAGCTCATTACCGGCTACCTGCGCCGCCGGGGGTTGGTGCGCTGATGACCCTCATCAACATGCTTTCCGCCTGGCAGTGGTTGGTGGTCGCGGCCATTCCGGCGGTCATCGTGCTCTTGTACTTTCTCAAGCTCAAGCGGCAGCCGCTGGAAGTGCCCAGCACTTACTTGTGGCACAAATCGATCGAAGATCTGCACGTCAACAGCATCTGGCAGCGACTGCGCAAGAGCATCCTGCTGTTTCTGCAACTGCTGTTCGTGGCCATCCTGGTGCTGGCTCTGGTGCGGCCCGGCTGGCGCGGCACGGAGTTGACCGGCAACCGGTTCATCTTTCTGATTGACAATTCGGCCAGTATGAGCTCGACCGACGTGCAGCCCACGCGGTTGGACGAGGTCAAGCGCCGGGTCGCCGACTTGATCGAGCAAATGGCCTCCGGCGACGTGGCCATGATCGTCAGCTTTTCGGACTCCGCACGCAACGAAGTGGAGTTCACCGACAGCCGGCGACAGCTCCTGCGCGGACTGGAAGGTATCAAGCCCACCAATCGCCGGACCTCTTTGGGCGAAGCGCTGCGACTGGCGGCGGGGCTGGCGAACCCCGGGCGAGCCGCCTTCGAAATCAGCGATACGCGCGTGGCCGAGCCACAACCGGCCACCGTTTACATCTTCAGCGACGGCAAGTTTCCCAGCGTCGAAGGCTTTTCGCTGGGCAATCTCGAGCCCAAGTTCGTGCCCATCGGCAGCAAGGACGCGCCCAACGTCGGCATCACGGCTTTTAGCACAAGGCGGCGCGACGATCGGCCCGAGCAACTCCAGGCCTTTGCGCGGCTGGAGAACGTCGGCACTCAAACCGTCAAGGCGCAGGTTGAGCTCTACCGCGACGACACGTTGGCCGATGCCGACGAAGTGGAACTCGAAGCCGGCAAGTCGGGCGGCGTCGTATTCGAGCTGGGCGACCTGCACGAGGGCGTGCTGCGACTGCAAACGTCCTCCGGCGGAGCATTGCCGGTGGACGATCAGGCCTGGGCCGTGATCGATCCGCCCGCGCGCGCCAAAATGCTGCTCGTCACGCCCGGCAACGACGCCCTGGAACTGGCCTTCTCGACCGAGAGCGCCGCCGAGTTGGCGGAAGTGGACATCGTCGCGCCCGAGTTCCTCGAATCACCCGAATACAAATCGCGCGCGTCCGACGGCTACTATTCACTGGCCGTCTACGACCAGTGCCAGCCGCCCGCTTTGCCGCAATGCGATACGCTATTCGTCGGCAAGTTGCCGCCGGGCGATTCGTGGCGCTGGAGCGACATCGTCGAAGCGCCGCAAATCATCGACGTCGACACGGCGCATCCACTCATGCAATTGATCGACCTGGGGGACGTGAAGTTCGCCGAGGGACGCGTGCTCACGGTACCGCAAGGGGGTACCGTATTAGTCGATAGCCACGCCGGTCCGCTGTTTGCCATTGCGCCGCGCGGCGCCTATGAGGACGCAGTGCTGGCGGCCGACATCGTGGGCACCGACGACCAGGGCCAGCGTTTTGCCAATACCGACTGGCCGTTGCGACTGAGCTTTCCGGTGTTCGCGATGAACGCGTTGCGATATTTCGGCGGTGCGAGCGCGGCAGGCGCGGCGACCAACGTCCAACCGGGCCAAAGCGTCACGCTGCGCAGCGCGGCGTCGCCCACGCTGGAAGTCCGCACGCCCGACGGCCGCCGCACATCGCTTGCGCGCGAGTCGTCCGACGCCTTCAGTTTCAGCGGAACCGACGAGCTGGGCGTCTATGAAATTGCCGAGCCCAATCAGCCGCTCCGCCGGTTTGCCGTCAATCTGTTCGACAGCGGAGAGTCGGAAATCGCCAGCCGCGACGACGTGCAAATCGGCTACGTCGAGGTTGCGGGCGAGGCAACCTGGGAGGGGGCCCGCCGCGAACTGTGGAAAGCGCTCTTGTTCGTGGCACTAGCTGTTTTGTGCCTGGAGTGGTATATCTACAATCGCCGCGTGTATCTGTAGGGCGCGAGATCGGTCCACGACCGAATGCAGCCGGGCTTCGTCGCGGATTTCACCGCAGAACTGCACGAGAAATTCAACGGGGCACGTGATCACCGGAATTGCCAGGAGAATTCATGGTCCGCAAGGCGCTGTTACCGCGGAAGAAGAAAGCGAAGCCCCGCTCCGGCGAACGTAAGAAGTCGCTGCTCAAGCTCGTCGAGAACGACCTCATCAACCGGGTCAGCTACCAGGAATATCGCGACAAGGTGCGCGACGTCTATGGCGGACCGCAAGGCGCGCTGTTGTCGACCGCCAGCCTGTTGTCGCTACACATTCACTTGGGCGACCGTTTGTTTCGCGAGCGCAAGTTCGATCTGCGCGGCGCGAAGAACATTCTGGATATCGGCAGCGGCGCCGGCCAGATCGCCAAGCATTTGCTGCGCTACGCCGACAAGGATGCCGGCATCACCTGCTGCGATCTGTCACCCGAGATGCTGCGGCGCGCCCGCACCCGGCTGAAAAGTGCGGTGCCAAACCACGTGGCCGCCGATCTGTGCCACTTGCCGTTCGCCGACGAGAGCTTCGACTGCATCACGTGTGGATACGTGCTGGAGCACCTGCCGCAGGCGCAACCCGGCCTGGCGGAAATGGCCCGGGTGATGCGCCCCGGCGGGCGGCTGCTGCTGCTGACCACCGAGGACAGCTTCTCCGGCGCGTGGACCAGCCGAATTTGGTACTGTCGCACCTACAATCGCCAAGACTTGCGCCGCACGTGCGAAAACCTGGGGCTGAACTGGACGAAGGAGATCTGGTTCACGCGAATGCACAAGCTGTTGCGCGCCGGCGGCATTTGCGTGGAGATTCAGAAGTTGCCCTGGCACGCGCCTGTCACGCGATCGGCTGCATTACCAGCCGTGTGATTTCCGGCGGACAGCCAATCCGCAGCGGAAACAAGCTGCCAGTCCCGCGGCTGACGTGCATCAGCGTCGGCGCCTGGTAGAAGTAGCCTTCGGCGTACTTCGTTCCGTGCCAGCTCGGACAGACTACCGGGCCAATGAATGGAAAGCGAATCTGACCGCCGTGGGTGTGGCCCGCCAGCATCAGGTCGAATTGCCGCGCCCGAGCCCAAGCCAGCCGATCGGGAGTGTGCGCCAACAGGATTTTCAGCGGCGGCCGACCATCGTGCGGCATCTCGGGCAACGACGCTTCGCCCGGAAACCAAGGCCGTTCGTCGCCGGCCATCAGCAGCGAACGGTTCTCGAGCTCTAGCGCCTGGCCACCCAGGTCCGTGAATCCGGCCTCGGCCAGCACCGCACGTAGCCGCGACGTATCGTGCGTCCGCAGATCGTGATTTCCCAGAATGAAGAACTTGCCCAGTCGGGCTTGCGCGGGTCCGAATAATTCGGGGATCCAATCGATGCAGGCAGCCTTGTCGCAGACGTCGCCCGTCAGCGCCAGCACGTCGACTTGCCACTGGTTGGTCAACGCCACGATCTCGCGGTAGTAACCACGATCGAGCCGGCCGCTCAAATGCAGGTCCGACCAATGCACGATCGACAACCCCGCCAACTGCGGCGGCACGCCGGGCAACCGAATGGTCGCTTCGCTGAGGTGCAATTGACACAGTTGGTTTCCGGGAACAAGTCCAAACAATGCGGCCCGCGGACCGCGCGCCGGCGACGACCCGATCCGCTCGACCAGATTTACGATCCACCGCGAGTCGACTTGGGTTGCATCGGGCAGCGTTCTCGCCAGGCGACGCACGCTGCTCCAATTCGCCAGGTGCAGCACGCCAAAGGCGGCGCAAAACCCCAGGTACAGCGTGGAGGGCGTGAGTTGCCAGGAATAGGCCTCGAGCGACACCCAGCCGAATTGAGTGACTTGCCAGGCCAGCCAGACCAGCGGCGCCACCAAGCCGGCAAAAAACAGCATTCCCACCGACTTGGTAAGCGGGCGCGAATAGCCCAAGGCATGCCAGCGATTGTCGACGGCGATCCAGAACGCGACGTGACCGAAGGCCGCCAGCGCCAAGGACATCAGGGTCACGGCCAGCATGAAACCTCTTGCGACATTGGCACCGGCGTCGGCGAGCTCTCGCAGGGCGAGAAGGCTTCTGCTGATCGCCAGAGGGCTATGGCTGATTCCCCGACGGCTATGGCTGATTCACTGCCGCGGGCCGTTCGCTAGCGCCGGCGGCGGCTTGCTCGGCTGGCGGCCGCACGATGCGCTCCACCGTGTCGAGCAACTGATCCAGGCGGAACGGCTTGCACAACTCGCCGTACAGCGGCAAGTGGGCCTGCCGGGCTTTCACGATCGAATGCCCCGGATCGTAGCCAAAGCCCGTCATCAGCACCAGGGGCACCGGGTCCATGATCTCTTGCAGCTTCAACAGCAGTTCGTAACCGGTCGTGTCGGGCAAGCGGATGTCGACGATGATCACGTCGTAGTTGCCCTCCAGCGCCATGTTGCGCACCATCGACAGGGCCTCGCCGCCGTCGTGGGCCGTCTCGACGATGCAGCCGTAACGCTCCAGCAGATTGTGGGCGGCGCTGCGCACCGCCTCGTCGGCGTCGGCCACCAGGATGCGCTTGCCGCGCAGTTCGGGCCGCGCGTCCGCCTGCTCGTCGTAAGGATGGGCGGTCGCGGGGGCCATCTTCTGACCCACCCGTTGAATCAACTGCTTGATATCGCGAGCGTTCCGCAAAATCGACTGCAACCGCTCGGTCACTTCGGGTTCGTGGCCGATATAGCGCTCCATCACGTTCACCGCGTCGTTGAGAATCACGTCAACCGGCAAGGCCACGGCACTGTGAATGGCCTCGACGCTTTCGGCCGCCGTAGTGGCCTTTTCAGCCCGCAACAGCTCCAGCGTGTTGAGCGCCACGGCCACGTCGCGGGTGAAGATCTCAAGGAACTGCAAGTCACTTTCCGTGAATGCTCGCAACTCGGGACTCTCGACGTTGAAGGTGCCGATCACCTCGTCGTGCAACACCAGCGGCACGGTCAGCGAGCTCTTGGCGCCGCGACAGCCCTCGATGTACAGAGGATCGGCCGCGGTGTCCTCACACAGGTAGCTCTTGCCAGTCGAGGCCACGAAGCCGGTCACGCCGTTGTTTTGCGGGCGGGCGAACAAGTCGCGCCCGGCAGCTTCCGGCACCAGGCCCACGGCCAACAGCGATTCCAGCTTGCCCGTGCGGCCATCCAGCAGCCGAATCTCGACCACGTCGAAATTGAGCAAGTCCTTGGTGAAGTGCAGGATGTTCTTCTTCAGCAATTCGATTCGCTCTTCCACCGACATCAGCGCCAACTCATCGGGCATCAGATCGGCCAACTCGATGCCGGCCTGGTGAATGGCCGCCAGCTTTTGCTGCTGCAGCATTTCGTTGGTCACTTCGCGAACCGTGACGATCAGGTGCTGCGGCTGCGCCTTCGGCGACTTGTCGTCGAACAACGGCGCGACGTGAACGTGGAAATATCGGTTGTCGCCCGAACGAAGCGTCGACGTGCTCGGCCGGCATGTCGCTAGCGCCGTATGGAAGGGACAGAAGTCGGGCCCCAGGATTTCCGGGCTGCCCAGCAGCGTGTAGAAGTTCATGCCGACGACCGAGTCGCGCTTCGTCCACTCGCGCAGCCGGCCGTTTCCCCAAATGATCGTGTTCTCGGCGTCCAGAACGACGATCCCGTCGGGCATCCCCTCCAGAATGCGCTCGTTCTCCAGGAGCTTGCCGATCTGAAACGCGTCGCCCAGGTGTTCGGACGTGACAAACAAGCCGGCGTACGAATCGCGCGCCAGTCGACTCAATGCCCGCAAAGGATTGGCCGACTCGACCACCTCATACGTCTGCCGCAATTGATCGAGGAAGTTCCGTTCGCGCGAACTGGAATCGCCTACGAACAGTAGCTTGGGTTTTGCCGACAAAATCGGATACTCCAGCCGATGCAGATTCCAACGATATTATAGGACTGTCGCGGGACCCAAACAACCGGGGCGATGGCCGCGCAGCTCCATCTTGTCTGATCGGAAGAGTCGCGCTGGCGGTTGACCGCGTTGCCGGTGGTTCGCAGTTTTCCGGCTGCGTCGCCCCGCGGTTCACGCCATATTCGTCACTTCTGGCATGCTCGCGCAACTCACGGGATGGCCACCCCGCCGCGGGTACCAGCCGAGCACGGCTGTTGGGACGGCATGGCGCCGTAAGCGCCCGGCGGCTCTCGGCTTTGGTACAGCATACGGTCGGCACACCCCGAGCCGTCGCGCCAGCGCCAATGCCACTCGGCTCCGCGACAATCACCAGGGCTGGCGTGCGGCGTTTGTTGCAGCCCTGCCGCCTGCGGCCAGGACATCGAGCGTCGTTTTCGTTGCTAGCGGCACAGCTCGACCTTGATGATTGCCGAGCGGCCCCACGCGCGTGGATCGCACTAGAGACGTTACCCTCGGCACGTCGATGATTTCTTGCGGGACAGTCCGAGTCACCTGCGTTTGCCCAGATTGCGGAGACCCGAGGGATGATGCGAGCCTTTTTCCTGGCCATTGGCATGTCCACCTTCATCCTGGGGCTGGAGTGCCTGGTAATCGACAAGGCGGTGCTGGTACCGCAGGGTGATTCGGCCGCGTCGGCCGTGGTGCAAGAGGTCGCTCCCACGGTGCGCGAAGTCACTCCGCCCGAATGGGCGCCATGGAGCCTGTTGTCCGGCGGCGCCGTGGTGATGCTCTACTCGTTCACCATTCCCGCAAAAATGCGGGGATAAACGGGCTGCCAAAGCGCAATGCTTGGATCGCATGTTCGAGGCGTGCCCAGGACCTGGCGTTAGTCGAGGGGCGTGCCGTTTTCGAAGTGCCGCACCACGGGCGGCTGATCGTCCTGGGTCCACTCGGTCCACTCGCCGTGCCGCCGGCCGTTGAGGAAGTTTTGGATCGCCCATGGGCGGCCGTCTTCGTACCAGAATCGGACCTCGCCCTCGGGCCGGTCGTGCAGATACTGGCCGGTCCCTCGTAGTTGCCCGTTGGCGTACCATTCGTTCCAGGCGCCCTCGCGCAGGTCGTTCTGGCAGGTGGCTTCGAGTTTCTTCTGGCCCGACTCGTGCCAGAAGATTTGCGTGCCGTGTTTACGTCCGTGATCGAAGTTTTGCTCGCTGTTTTTGGTCTGATCGTCGTTCCACTCGTCCCAGCGTCCGTGCTTCTGCCCATCGACATATTCGCCTTCCACCTGGGGAGCGCCGTTGGGATGATAGCTGGTCAGCTTTCCGGTGAGTTGTCCGGCGTGGAATTCGGCCAGCAGCTTGACCTGTCCGTCGCGAAACCACTCGGTGACGTGGCCGTCGCGTTTGCCGTCGACGTAGTTGACCTCGATCCGTTTCTCGCCGTTGTCGTACCAGCGCGTCGACAGCCCATGCCGCTGGCCAAGCTGATAGTGCTCCAACAACTTGGGTTTACCGTTAGCGTACCACTCGGACAGTGCGCCGCTCAGTCGGCCCTGGTCATAAACGGCCTCGCGCGATTTCTGTTGATCGGACGACCAGTGTGTTTGCGCCCCGTGACGCATGCCGGTTTTGTAGTTGGTTTCGAGGTACTTTCGACCGTCCGGCAGGTAGCGGATCTCCAGCCCATCCTTGAGTCCGAAGCGATGGCTGCCCTCGCCCGCTTTGGTGCCGGAAGAATACCACCGCGTCCACGGCCCCTCCATCACGCCGTTATTGAAGGTGGTGTCATCGGCCGGCTTGCCGTTCGGATGGAAGCGGCTGCGCTTGCCGTGATTGATCGTGACGCCATTTTCCTTGACGTACACTTCCGCGCGTTCGCGGACTTTGCCGTCGGGAAACCGTTTTTCGACCACTTGCGTCGCCGGCTCGGCTTGCGTCGCCGGCTCGGCCGCCAATGCCAACAGCGCCGCCAGCGACAGCGGAATGCTCAAGAAAAACGACGGCCAACCCATGAGAAAAGCACCTTCGTGCGCCCGGCGAAATGGCCCGTTCGGCGCCGCGCACGCGGCATGCTCGCGACTGCCATGAATCCACTGGCAGAATGCGCCGGCAGCGGACTACTGGTTTACACCAGGGCCCCGTTTCTAGTGTACACCATGCAATCCGCCGGGCAACGCACCCCAGAACGGGGCACCCAGAAGGTGGCAGAAACCCTTTTCTATTGCCCTTCGCGCAGCGTATCGAAGTACTTCTTGGCGTGGTCGCGATAATCGTGCGGCAGTCGCTGCCCGCTGAGCGCCTCGGCCGATTGCTGCTCGGCGCTGGAGAATTGCGACTTGATCTCTTCCTGCACCTGCCCCTTGCGATTGGGACCGTCGGCGGTGCCGGTAACGACCATGGCGCCTTTGCGGACGTTTTGCTTGACCTGCGTGTCGTAGGTGCCGGTGTTGTTGCGCTGCTCTTCGCGATCGCCGGCGCCTCGCCCCTCGCCCCGCGCGTTGTTCGAGCGGGAGAAGCGATTGTTCATGTTGAATCCGCCGCCCTGACAGGCCTCGCAGCCTTCGCCCTCACATTCCTTGCAACCCATCGAATTCTTGGCGTCGGCGAACTCGGCCAGCGCGTCGTCAAGCATTTCCAGCTCCTCCGATTCGCTTTGCATGCCGGCCAACTGCTCGCTGAGCTGGCCCAATGCGTCGGACGCTTGCTGGCTGTTCCCCTTGTTCAGAGACTCCGCCGCGCTCTTGAGCTGCTGGGCCAATTGGCTCATCCGCTCGGCTTGCGAGGACTTCTTCTGCAGCTTGTCGAGCTGTTGTTGCAGCTTGTCGGCCTGCGCCAGGTTGCCCTGCCGGCGAGCTTCCTCGACCTGTTCCTTCAGTTCTTGCTGGGCCTGTTTTTGGGCGTCGGCCGTCTTGCGCAACGTGTCTTCCAGCTCCGCCAACTGTTTGGCCAGCTTTTCGCGATCCTTCTCGTCCAACTCCTTGCCGGCCAGCTTCTCCTTCAGCTTGTCGAGCTCCTGCATGGCCTTGCTCAAGTCGCCCGTCTTCAGGGCCTGGCCAAAATCCTTGGCCGGTCCCGCTTGCAGGTTCTTCAATTGCGCCAACTGCTGCTTCAACTCGTCGGCGCCGGCCACCTCCTGCCGTCGCTTCTCGGCGTCCTTCACCAACTCGTTCAGCGCCACCAGCGTCTTCTTGCGATCGGCGTCGGGCTTGTCGCCCAGGTCTTTCGCGCGGGCTTGCAGTTCCTTCAGCAGCGCGTCGGCGTCTTCCAAGCCCGCCTCGGCTGCCTGTTTCCGCTTCTCTTCGAGCTTCTTGGCCAGCGCGTCGGTCGACTTCTTGATTTGCGTGGTCACGGCCGGCTTGGTGGCGGCCGGAGCCTGCGGTTGACGCCCGTCGATGCCCAGGGCCAGCACGAAGGCCAGCGCGGCCGGCGCCAACGGCAACAGCGCGCGGCGATCCAATCGCACGGCAAACCGTTCCGCCACGTCGACGTTCTGCAACCGATGGGCCGCATCGTTGGCCAACGCCCGACCGGCGTCCGAATCGAGCTCGCCCGGCGACAGCGCCAACGTGCTGGAGACGCGTTCCTTCAGGCCGAAGCGGCGGTCGATCTCCACCGCGGCTTCCAGCGACTCGTGATCGGACAGCCACGTCCAGACGACGGCGGCCAACGTGCCGACGGCCAGCGCCGCGCCCACGCAACCGGCGGCCCAGGTCATTGCGTCGGTGAGCGGCCAGATCTTGCCGGCCCCGATGGCGACCACGGCCAGCAGCAAGGACGCGAACCAGCACCAGATCAACCGTCCGACGAACGATTGCAGAATCAACCGTCGCCGCGCGCGGCGAACTTGCTTGTGCAGGTGATCCACGGCCCATCCTCCCAGCCAGGTGTTCCGGTAGTGCACGACCCCGCGCGTATTATAGGACCTCACCACCTGAAATTGCTACAGATTTCCGCCCGGATTTGCCGGCCCGATCGAACCGCTTCGTGCAGCCCCGGGCTCGGCCCGGGGACTCGGTGCTCTCACTTACCCGCCGTGACCGCATTGCCGGCCCACCGTGTGACCGCATTGCCGGTTCGTTGTGCGACCGGTCCCCGGGGTGAACCCGGGGCTGAGTCGACGGCGCATTGGAGACGTCGGACAGTCTGGCCGCCAAACTTTCGGACTGGAATTTGTGGCAATTCCTGACACAATGAACACTTGGGGCCTGTCCACGGGTAACGCCTGTCGCGGGCAACAGGGGCACTCACTTCTGGCTCGACAAGGAACTCTCCCATGAAACGGCGCATCGAATCCGACCTGCTGCGCACGCACCGCGACGCCGGCAGGCCGCCGCGCGGCTTTACGCTGGTGGAATTGCTGGTGGTGATCGCCATCATCGGCATGCTGATGGCGCTGTTGATCCCCGCCGTGCAAATGGCCCGCGAAGCCGCCAGACGCACGACGTGCATGAACAATCAAAAGAACATCGGCTTGGCGATCATGAGCTTTGCCACGTCAAAGGATCGATTGCCTTCGGGCTACAGTCCACATCCCTTGTCGACGCCAGCAGGAACCAATGCGTGCCTGGGTTGGGTGCCGCCACTGCTGGAATACCTGGAACAGAAACCAATGTCTGATCGAATTCAGACGAATCCAATGGCGGTGACCGATCCTCCGATGTTTGGAATCGACCCGAAGCTCGCCATTCTGAATTGTCCGAGTCGTTCCGCCACCGATACGTTGGCGCCGAATTCCTACGTCGTCAATGCCGGCATGTCGGACGATTATGCGGGGGCCTCTGGTTCAAATCCGCTGGACTACCAGGCCAACGGGATTTTCTTCGACCACTACTCGACCACTTATCCCGGCAACAAAGGTCCGCGGATCACCACGGATCTGTCGTATATCAGCGGTCACGACGGGACATCCTCGACGATCCTCTTCTCCGAGAATGTCGACGCGGCTGATTGGATTGGCCCGGCCGCCAGAATACCCTCCGATGCCATGCCCATTACGGGACAAACCTGGGGACAAGGAATCGTTTGGCGTTTGAATCAGTCAGACACCAACGTGCCACTCGTTTGGCCGGACTATCCATTTCTACTCAATCGAGACCTCGCCACCCTTAGGCAGGCGTCTGACCCAACCATTCAATTGAGCGATCCATTTACCGCAAAGCCGGCCAGCGCTCACCCCGGCGGGTTCATCGTGACGATGGTTGGCGGAAACTCGCACTTCATCAGCGAGGACGTCGATTATCGTGTCTATGCCATGGTGATGACGCCCTGGAGCAGTGCTACGGAGAACATCGATCCGTCTACGAATAATCCCGTGCAGTACCCAACGGTCGCACCCTGGGTTGTTGGGGGCGAACTCGCGCCGGTGACCGAAGCCGATCTAACGAAGTAGCCTGCGATCCAAGAGCGAATCGCAACGAAATAAACACCAACAGCCGGCCTCGAACTTCGAGACCGGCTGTTGGTGTTTCAATGAACTGCGAAGCGCGGCGCGCTCAGCCCGCGGCGTCCGCGGTGGCGGGCTCGGCCGGCGTTGGCGAGGCCGCCGTTTCCTCCACTCGGCCGGCGCGCTCGTAGGCCGGTCGCAATGCGTCGTTGAGCGTGGGGATGAACACTTCCAAAAACTCCCGGCTGTAGTCGCGATCCCCCTGCTTGCTCTCGGGCGACAAGCTGGCAAACACGTACAGCTTGTAGAGCGCCGCTCGCTGGCTGGCGAACGTCAACTTGGTGTTGTCGGGCGCCAGCCAATTGCCATCGCCGGTCCAACTCCAAAAGCCCCGCTCGGCGTGCGTGCCCGTCGGCTCGCTCTTGGTGAAGTTGACCGCGAAGAACTGGGCCGACTGGCCGCCGGGCAATTCGATCACCTCGCGCTGCGGCGTGCCCTGCATGTCGAAGCCGGCCGCCGGATAGCAGCGGTCGGGCGTGTGATACGTGAGGTCTTGCTCGCGACCGCAGATCAGCGACACGCGCACGGTCTCGCCGTTGGCATTCGTATACGAGCGCACCATTTCGCCCGTGGCGCCGGCGACTTGCAAGATCTTTTCGTTGCTGCCTTCCTCTTGCTTGCCTTGCCATTCGCCGATCTGCATGGGCACGGCGGCCAGTTGATCGGCGAAGATTTGCAATTCGGGAAACGTGCCCCAACGTTCCGACCACAACCCCTGCACATAGCCGACGCCCAGCATCAGCACGGCGGCCGCGCCGATTGGAATATAAGTGGTCCAGGTTTTGTTCATCGGATGATGGCTCCTGCGAAGGGGTTTGCTGGCGCGCGTGCGGCACGCCCGTCGAATGTGGTTGTGTGAATGTTAGGGCAGTAGTGAAGCGTTGCGCAATCGCTGTTTCCGCCCGCTGGCCCAGCCCGCGAAGCAAAGCCCCAAGCTTGCGAAAACGGCGCCACCGAGCACGGCGTAACGTTGAAGGGCGGTGCGCGAGGGCGCCGCCGAGGCGCCGTCGAGCAACTGCACGCGTTCTTGCGAGAGCCGTTCGATCTCGGCACGGTCAATTTCGGACTTGAGCCTGGTCATGATTTGCTTCAGCGCGAGCAGTTCCTCGCGCTGGGCCGACAATGTGGAGCTGAATCTCTCCATCCCGTCGAATGCTTTAGCCGCTTCGACGATGCGCTCGTCCACGGCGTTCACTTTCTCTTGCAAGAATTCGCGCTGTTGATTCAATGACTCGAGCACGCGGTCGCTCGCGGCAGGCTCCGGCGGCACGTCCACGACCGGCGCTACTTCGGCCTCGCTATCGGCTGTTTGGCCTTCAGTCGCACGGTTCCCCTGTGAATGGTGCAGCCGCGTCAGGATCTCGTTTTCCAGTAGTTCTCGCCGCAGAAAGTTGCGCGTCGCAATGGCGTCTTCCAACTCCGCCACGGCAAGTTTTCGCTTGACTTCGCCCGCCGGAGTGTCCTGCGACTGAACGGACTGCTCCAGCTTGAACAGCGACTCGGAATTGCGTTTGAAGTCCTGCACCAGCGATTCGTATTTTTTCTTGAGCAAGTCCTCCCGGTAGAATCGCCTATTGCGCTCCATCATCACGACTTCCGAGAGATACTTCTCCACCACCTTATCAACAACCTTGATCGCGTCGTCCGGGCGATTGGTCTTGATGGCAACCCGCATGATCTCAGCATCGTTCGGGAAATCCACAACGATCTGGCCTTCCAGCCAGGCCACCCCATCGTCATGCGTTTTGACTAGCGGCAAGGCCTGAATGTCGGGCTCGCGCACCGCCCCGCGGAGCACGGGGCCGCAAGTCACCAGTGCCGCCTGCGTGCGCTTGAAGATTTCGAATGCGTGACGGTCCTCGCGTGGTTGTTCCAGCACTCCGTGTGGCGTCTCCGACACTCTCAGTATTGCGAACACCTCGTACTGATCGGGCCGGAGGCACCACGCCGCTGCGCCGACGAGAATCAAGGCCGCCGCCCCGTACGCCAGATATCGCACCATGGCACGTTTCCTATAGCTATGGACAACGCGGATTGCTTGCCGAGCTACGCCGTCGCTTCGCTCATCAACAATTCCACGCCGTGCTGCGCCGCGTCGTCGTTCACGCCGTTGATGACGGCGCCCAGCACCGAAATGCCGACGCTGCGCAACCGCTCGCACGCCTCGTACACGTGGGGCAAATTGCTCGAATCCTTCAGCACCGACAGGATTGCCGCGTCGACGTGCTGACCCACCAACAGCGAATCGGCCACTTTCAACACGGGGCCCGAATCGATGATCACATAGTCGAACTGCACGCACAGAGCCGCGATGTTCGTGCCCAGGTACGACGTGGACAGCGACTGGACGCTGCGCAAATCGCAGCGGCCGGCCGGCAGCAGCCACAAGTTGGCCGTCCGCGTCGGGTGCACCACCGCGTCGCGTTCCGCCTCGCCGCGCAGTAGCTCGGACAATCCCGGCTCCAGCGGCATGTCGAACACGCGGTGGACGCCCGGATTGCGAATGTCGGCGTCGATCAACAAGGTCCGCCGCCCGGCGCGGGCCAGGCTGGCGGCCAACTGGCTGGAAGTGGTGGTCTTGCCTTCGTGCGGATCGGCGCTGGTGACCATGACCACTCGCGGCGGATTGCTCGGCGTCGCGTGAATCAGGGCGGTGCGCGTGCCGTCGATGCGTTCGGCCATCAAGGCCTTGAGCACGGCCGGGCCCCTGCCCCCCTTCAGCCGGCGCCATTTGCGTCCTTTGACGCTGGGCAACTCGCCGATCACCTTGATGCCCAGGCCGTCATTGACCTGCTGAGTGCCGTTGATCTTGCGCGACTGAAACTCGACGAACGCGATACCGACCATCACGGCCGCGAATCCGAGCACGCCCGCGAACAGCACGCCGACGTACTTCCGGATGGCATCGCCGCTGACGGAGTCCAATTGAGCATCGTCGAGCTTTTCGATCCGCTCCTTTGCCAATCGCTCGACTTCCGTCAAGTCGATCTGCGACTTGAGCTTGGTCATGATATCCCGCAAGGCCTTCAGTTCTTCCCGCCGAGTTTCTACGTCGGCCGAAAACTCCTGGCTATTCTCGAAGCCTTTCGATTTGTCGTCGATCTCTTGTTTGGCCGCCGTGAGCAGGTCCGTCAGGTGATTGCGCTTGGTCTCGAGCGAGGTGAGAGTCGTGCCTCCCATTCCTCCGCGTCGATCCAACGCCTCTTCCGCGGCGAGCATTTCGATCACGTGCGGGCGGGCATCCGCCTTGTACTGCTCGATTTGCAGATCGATCTCGTTGATCAGGGCGTTGAGTTGCCGGACTTCCGACGATAAGGCCGGATTCACCGTCACCGTCATCACGCGGGCCAGCATCGTCGTATAGGTGGACTTCATATTCGTCAGATTGGACACCGTGGGATCGCGCCGCAACTCCGCTTCGATCATCACGTCGGGTACGGTGTTGGCCTCGGGGTCGGACTCTCTCGCCTTCATGATGGCGATTTCCATCTCGGTTGCCTGAATTTCGCGCTGCAGCGTGTGGTGCTGGACGAGCGAGTCGAACAGCGATCTCTCGGCGACCTGCCGTTTCATTTGCGCGGCGGCGGTGGTCTCGACCTGATTGACTTGCTCCGACTTGAACAACTGCTCGTTCTTGCGCGAGTATTCGTCCGAGATGGTTTTATACTTTTCCTTCAACTTGTCTTCCTGGGCGAATCGTTCCAACTGCGTGTTGTGCACCACCTCGTCCAGATACATCTTGACGATCATGTCCACCAGCTTGATGGACTCGTCCTTGTATTCCGTCTTGATGGCCACCCGCATGAGCTCCGCGTCGTTGGGATAATCGACCATGATCTGATCGCTGAGCCACGATTCAGGGTCGTCGTCATGGTCCTTGATGGTCGCCAGCCTGGCGATGCTGGGCTCGCGGATCGTTTTGCGCACCACCGGGCCGCTGACGACATACTGGGCCTGCGTGCGCTTGAAGAGGTCGAAAACGTCGCGGGCGTCACGCGACTTGTCCAACACGCCGCCCGGCTTTTCCGCCACCCGCAAGAGCGCAAACGCCTCGTACTTCACCGGCACCAAGAACCACACCAGCAGCGCGGCGGTCAAGCCGACGGCCGACCCGATGCCGACGGCCAGCGGCCAGCGGCGCCGCATGGCGTGCATCAAGTCGAACGGATTCGGATTGGCCGACAGGATCTCCGGCCGTTGCGGCGGTCCATAGGACCAGCCGACCGCCGGAACGCCGTGCTGTTGGTTGTCGATGGTGGCCAGCGCCGTGCCCGTTGGGCCACCGTTGGGCGTGCCAGCCAATTCCTTCGATTCACTTGCTGGGTCGACTTGAGACATGTGCGTGTACCTTCGTGATGTCGGCCTGGCGCGGGAAGAGATTCGAATCCTTCGCGACGTCTCGGTGCGCGCGTCAAGGTGCGCTGTGCCGTGATGCAACTCTCGGGCCCAGCCTGTCAACAGCGCCGGGCTGGCTTACTTAACCTCTTGACCGGATGGATCTTTTCGACGTCCTCGTCCTTGGTGCGCCCTGTTAAGGATGTTGGCTTTTGGCAATCCCGGCCACCTTGTCGCGGTGTGAAAACACCACGCTGTGGTCCGGAGTCACCACGACCGCGCCTACATTCCGGCCGATGCCGCCCCACTGCGGCCTTGGCCGATTTTCAGCGGACCCGTGGAATCTTCCTCGATGATCAAATGCGACAGGATCTGGAACTCTACGTACAGCATTCCCAAGGCCATTGGCATCATCAGCCAGCCGGCCAGGTCGTGGAATACAAGGTCCGCCAACTTCGGCCCCGCGGTCAAATGCAGAATGCCCGTCACCGTGATCCGCACGATATTCACGGCCAGCGCAATCGGTATCGAGCTGAGCACGATCACGATCCGCTCCCACCAGGGGCGATCGGTCACCAGCGTGATGGCGACGCTCAATGCCACGAAGATCGTCAGCATGCGCAGCCCGCTGCACTGCTCGACCACTCCCAACTGGATGTCACCGATGAAGATCGTGTTGCCGTCCTTATACGAGGGAATGCCCAGCGTTTGCAGCGCGTAGGTGCTGGCCGTCGTGGCGAACCGTTGCAGCGGCGCCAGCAAATCGGCGTCCAAGAAACCGGGCAGCGGAAACATGAAGATCAAGAACCCGACCGCCGGCCAGGCCCAGCGAATCGTCTTCCAACCGCCCACCAGCAGAAACACTCCGGCCACGCACGGCACGAGGGTGTACATCTCCGGCACTTTGTACGGATAGTACGTTGTCAGCAATCGCATGCCCAAGCCGCCGGCCACGATCCCCAACCCAGCCAAACGCGCCGACAAACTCACTTCTCCGAACGGCTCAAATCGCATCCACAGCAGAATGACCGTGAAGATCGGCACCAGCCAGCCGTGCGAGTACTTCGGGTTGTCCCAGAACCACATCGCTCCTCGATAGTCGAGCGAGTTCCAATACACGCCCACCAAGAGCAACAGCATGCCGACGAGAATCGACAGCGGCACCACCTGGTCCGAGTTCTTGTCGAGCCACGCCGCTGAGACCTTGTTCGCACTGCCATGCTCGGCCATTTCGGACCTCTTTAGAGTGTCGCGTGAAAGCTGCCACGCGGGCTGGATGAATCGAAGCCGCCAAGCCGACCGGATCCTCGCCGCGGCCGACGTCAGGAGAGGGTCTGCGAATCCGTTCGCGATTGACGTGAGGCGCTAGCTGAGGACAAGTCAGCGGATATGAAACTTAACGAACCGTATCGCTACTCCCGTGAGTTACCAAACCTCTTCGGCGCGACCCGCGACAGCAAGGTGGATGCTCCAGCCAGGGAACGCCGAACGAGCGGATGGCTGCGGCGCTCCCGGCCGCGACCGCTCACAGGCAATTGTCCCGAATTGCCTCACAAACGACGGAAAGAAAACTAGACAAGCGAGGCTTTCCCAGCGTCGCAACGTACGCCAGTTGAGGCCCAGAACTTCACGATAAGCGGCCCCCTGTATCTTGTCAAACACTTTCCAACGCAGGCTAAACACCGCATTTTTCGATCGTGGAATTCACCAAACTCGCACCACACGAGACGTGCGTCTGCGTGGCGAGCTATCCACGTCCTGGCTGTTTAGGGTGGTTGGGGTGTGGGGTTAAATTTAAGTTGGTGGGTT
>JBBDYK010000238.1:0-22183 GCA_040901665.1 Pirellulales bacterium
CGCGGTTGGCAACGCTCGTTGCGGCGCAGCGACATGGAGGTAGCTTAAGCACGCGTCAAACAATTGAACACGACAATCTTTTCAATTAACATTATAGGAATCATCAATGATATGATGACTATAGCAATGCGCTATACTAAGAGTTTCCCCCGACGTTGATCCCGACGCGGAGAAAGCCATGCCCGCCAATCGCCCGTTGCCTTACTACAAGCAGAATCGACTGCAACAACTGCGCGGCTTTTGCCACGCCGCGCAAGCCGGCAGCATCTCGAAGGCCGCCGAAAAGCTGTTTCTCAGCCAGCCCAGCGTGTCGCTGCAGATTCAAGCCTTGGAGCGCGAACTGAAAACGCAACTCTTCGAGCGGCGCGGGCCAAAGATCATGCTCACGCCCGACGGCAAGACGCTTTACGACCTGGCCGCGCCCTTGATCGATCAGATCGATTCGCTGGACGACACGTTCGCGGCCCGGCGGGGCGGCGTGGAAACCGGCCGCATCGACATCGCCGCCGGCGAATCGACCACGCTCTACCTGCTGCCAAAATTCGTGCAGCAGTTCTCGGAACAGCACCCCGGCATCGATCTCAAGCTGCACAACGTCACGGGCCGCGACGGCCTGGCCATGGTCCGCGCCGACGAAGCCGACTTCGCCGTCGGCTCGATGCTCGAAATGCGCGACGACATTGAATATCAGCCCATGTTCTCCTACGACGTGGTGCTGATCATGAGCCTCGACCATCCGCTGGCCAAGCGCAAGCGGGTGACGCTCAAGGACGTCGCCCCGCACCCGCTGATTCTGCCGCCCAGTCATCTCACCACGTGGCGCGTGGTGGACTACGCCTTTGGCAAGGAGGGGCTCAAGTACCAGGTGAAAATGGAAGCCGGCGGTTGGGAAGTGATCAAAAAATACGTCTCGCTCGGCATGGGCATCTCGATCGTCACCAGCATTTGCCTGACCGGCGAAGAAAAGCTGGCCGTACGGCCCCTGTCGCGTTACTTTTCCGGACGCACTTACGGGCTGGTGATCCGCAAAGGCAAGTTCCTTTCGCCCGCGGCGCAGCGCTTCGTCGACATGATGCGCGAGAGCACCAAAGGCAAGCGCCCCAAAATCACCGCCGCCGGTAGCGGACAGCTCTTCGGCTTTTACGGACCGATGGAAGGGAAAGAGAAGTAACGGGCGGTGCTCAGCCGCGAACGGCCGCCAGAGCCTGGCTGGCCGCCTCGCGCACCGACGGGTCCGGATCCTTGGCAGCGCGTTCCAGGGCAGGCACGGCCGCTTTTGCCAACGGCCCGAGTCCTGCCAACGTCTCGGCCGCGCCGCGACGCGTGATCGCCAGCGGCGCCGCCAGCCCGCGCTCCAACACCGGAATCACCTGCGCGGCAGTCTCGGCTGAGGGCGCTATCTTGGTCAACGACCAGGCGCTGATCAGCGCCAAGTCCTCATCTGAACCCTGCAAGAGCTTCGCCAGCGCCGGGCGCGCCTCAGGTGCGTTTTTCCCGATGCTCCCCAACGCGTACACGATGGCGTGCGCGTTGGGATTGTCGGGATGACCGAGCGCAGCGAGCAGCGCGGACACCGCCGACTTCGCGCCCGGACCGATCGCTGCCAGCGCCATCGTCGCCGCTCGCGCCACGTCTTCGTCTTCATTGCCGACCAAAGCGGCCACAGCGTCGGTGGCAGGAGCAGCCGCCGGACCCAGATGCCGCAGGATCTCCAAGATTTCCGGGCGGAGCTTCTCGAACTTCAGCGCATCGACCATCTGCGGGACAGCCGGCTGGCCTATTGATGCAAGTGCATCCAGGGCATGGTGCACGGTCGACTCACTGGCGTCGGCGAGCACGCGATTCCAAATGGGCAAGGTAATCTCCGGAGCAGGCGGCAGCGCCACCAAGCCACGGGCCGCCGCAATGCGGACATAAGGATCCTCATCGTCGATCCGGGCGATTAACTGCTCGGTTGCCTTGGTCCGTAATTGCTTGTCGCCCGGATGCGTTTTGGCGAGTGCCCAAATGCTGACGGTGCTGAGCATCGCATCCTTGCTTTCCGCATTGCGCTGTACCACCGCTTCGGCGTTGGCGGGAATTTCGCCAATGCGGCCCAAGGCGAACGTGGCCGCGGTCGATGTGTCCGGGTCACTAAGCGCCGTCGCAATGGCCGGGACCGATTGTTTGGCCGCTGCGTCCATCGCCGCCAGGGCCAAGATCGCCTCGCGTCGCACTTGCGGCCGGCGGTCCTTGATACGTTGCGTCAACGCCGGCACCGCTTCCTTGGCAACCAGGCCCATGTCCTGCGCCACCAGGCAGGCCCAATAGGCCGCCTTGTCATTCTTGAGCGCCCCGATGAGGCGCGGCACGGCCGGGGCACCCGTCTCGGAAATCGTATTGAGGATTCGCACCCGAATCGCGGGCTCGGACTCTTCCAGCAGTTTGACCACCAATGGCATGGTGATCTCGGGGGCGGCGCCGATCGCCAGAACGGCATCCAGCGCTTCCCGCCGCACGACGGCGTCCGGGTCTTTCACGAGTTCCGCCAACGGCGCCACGGCCTTCTCGGCCGGTTTGCCAATTTGCCCCAGCGCATGGGCCGCATGAGCCCGCACCTTGGGCGATGGGTCGGCGAGCGTCTTCACGAGAGGAAGCACGGCGCTTGACGCGTCGTAGGCCCGAGCGCCTAGCCGGTCAGCGGCGGTTACGCGCGTCGCTTCGTCGGGCGACTTCAATGCTCCGACCAGTTCGGCCAGCGAGGGCTCAGCAGCGGGCGCAATCGGGGCCGCCAGCCAGCAAGCGACCAGCACCGCCATCAGCAATTTCGAGTACGTGTGCGTACCGGTGGATGTCATCGCGGACTTCATGGGTGTAATGCCAGGTTAGGTCGAGGATTTCGTCGCCGCGTAAGCCACACTGGTAAGAAACGATTTCGACTCGACGTAGTCGGGGGTCGGAATCTCCTTGATCTGTCCCTTCAAGGCGCGCGTCATCGCATCGACGGCCTTACGGACCGTCATTTGATCCGGGTAACTGAGAAACCCGTACGTCGCATGCTTCAGCATCAGCTCGTCGACGGTCGCGCGTTGCGAACCGAATGAATCGAGTTGCAACACGCTGGGCCAATGCAGCGTGCCCGTGGTCGCATCCAGTTGGCCTTCACCCAGTTGCTTTGGCACGCCATCGTGGGCAATCTTCGTGATTTGCGACATGGTTAGCCGCGGGCCCTGCTCGGCAGCTTGGGCAGCCTTGTTGGTGGCGCGCTTCTGGAAATAGGTGTCGGTCGCCTGCTGCTGGTTTTTGAGCTCGTTGGATTCGGCTTGGGTCATGTTGATGGCGGCTTGCGACGTCGAAAGGTTATAGTCCCCTTTGGCGCTGATGGCATTGCTCATACCCGTCATGGCCGAACCGGCGGCGGTCGAGCCGGAACCGTAGCCGTAGCCGCCTCCCGCTCCGTAGACGCCCACCATTGAGGGCGACTCCACCGACCGCTGATACTGGGGCGCTCCGCCCCCGGCGCCGGGCGGGGCTTGCCCACCGGCGCCGCGTTGCCCTTGATTCTGTGCCAGCGCCAGGATCGGACAAGCGGCCAACAGCATCACGATCACAACACGCTTCATGACGGCATCTCCTGCGAACGAAGCCCGCTTGCGCTGGCAGCCTTATTGCCAGCGTATCAGTGGACTTTTGACACCATGATAATAGCCACTCCGCGGGAGGCGTGCCACAAGCGACACTTCAGAATTGCCACTGGGCGTTGTTCCCCCGTGACGATGCGCACGCCCCCTGTCATCGAAGCGCGCCCGCCGAGACCGTCACGGCGCTGGTGATTCTCGCAAGAAAGCATGAGACGGCTCTCGTCCACGGCCCGGCGCATCGTCGATCGTGGTGCAACGGACTCCCCTGCCTCACGGACTGACGCACATCCTGCATAGTCGATAGGGCCACACGACGAACAATCGGCTCATCGCGTAATACGTCGCCACGAATGACACCAGCAGCAGGACGTACGCGAACCACCAGGCGCCGCGATACTTCAGTCTTGCGGAACCGATCTGGTAAATCGCCAGGGCGGCGAGAATCTTGTGGATCGTCATGGCGAGCTTTTCAGAAATCCTTGTTCTCGATTCCCAGCCAGATGCACTCGTTCGCCAGTCGCGGCGGCAATTCTGGATAGAGCGACAGCCACCACTGCGCGAACCCTGGTTCGTCCTCGGGAATAACGCCGCGACCGAATCGTTTGACGAATTCCTGGTGGAACGAATCGAGCTTGAAGTTGGCGAATACGCCGGTGCGGCGCTGGTTCCATAGCCACAGTTGCCAGTCGCACAGCATGTACGGCGCAAGTGCCGGTCCGACCTGGTAGAACGTGTTCTCCAATTGGTGCCGTAACGCCATTTCGACGCTGAGCGACTTGAAGTTCGTCGCTGCTTGAAAATCGGCAGGCGGGAACTCCGCGATACCGAGCTTCTCGCACTCGGTCATCAGCCAATTTCGAAACGAGTAGCCGTACGGTTTGAGCGCAGCGGCATTTTGCAGGCAGGCCCTGACCGTTGAAGCGAATCGACACCGCCCGAACTTTCGGAACGCATCGGCCAGCGCCTGGCCGACCTTTCCGCCATGCTCCGCGAGCACATCGAAAGTCGCGCTCAACGGCTCGCCCTTGCTGCGCGCGAGCAAGTAATTCTGAATGGGCTCGATCTCCCAAAGTGCTCCCAGTTCGGCCACGCCGATCCCTAGCGACTTGAGCGGAGTGAAGCCCGGCACGGATCGAGTCAGCTCGTCGACGCCAAAAAACTCCGCCGCGCGGAAACCTTGCATGTCGAGACTGTGTCCCAGGAAGGCGTGCCAATTGAGATCGCCCTCGGTGTCTGGAATGAGAATGGGAGATGCGAGGATCTTGCGGGCATATATCGTCCAGGCCAAATCGAGCTGTGGACAACCGGTGACAATCGTGTCAGGGATTTCACGGGCGGCGCGCACCTGTGCTGACTCGAATTCAACGGTCGCAACGATTGACGACGCGTTCATTGCAATGTCGTCATTGCGCGATTCCGAGGAATCGCGCGCGGCGATTGTCTCGTTCGCTGGTTTGCAAAACGCACAAGGCTGCAAAGAACCGCCAACGATCTCCTGCGCCCATTGAGTCAACCGGTGGACACTGTTCGAACAGGTTTTAATCAGCCCGGAGTTGGTCCAGTTTGCCCGGCCATCCGTGTTGATCGTGTGGCACGAGCAACGGTGTAGCATCAAGTAGTTCGGCGCTGGATTTCGCGCCGAGTTCACGACAAACCCGTGGGGATTCGTCTCTAGCCAACCAAGGTAACCGCTCTCATCATCCACGAATGTGATAACGCCATCGGCACTCGATTCTGAACGTGACATGGAAGCCCTCGCTTTCGTTTGATCGGCGCATAAAAAAACAGAGCCAACGCTTGGGTGCTTCTCGTTGCACCCCACGTTGCCCTGCCATTTCGATGCCTGCGACCGGGTTCCAACATCGCAGGAGGCGTACTCTTCTAAGGGGGGATTATGATGATCCAAGAGGACAGTGTCAACCAATTGCAGGGCGCTTAGCAAACCATTGCGCAGCGAGCCATCCCTCCCCTGGCCTCCCCTGCCCGGCTATCATGAACCCATGCCCACCTCGCACTACGACTTCGACGTTCTTGTCATTGGCGCTGGCCATGCCGGCACCGAGGCCGCGCTGGCGGCGGCTCGGCTCGGGGCCAAGACGGCGCTGCTGACCATCAACTGCGATACGGTTGGCCAGATGAGCTGCAATCCGGCTATCGGCGGCGTGGCCAAGGGGCAGATCGTGCGCGAAATTGATGCGCTGGGAGGCGCGATGGGGCGGGCCATCGATGCCACGGGCATTCAGTTTCGTCTGCTCAATCGCCGCAAAGGCCCGGCCATGCACAGCCCGCGGGCACAGGCCGACAAGAAGTCCTATCAGCTCGAGATCAAGCGGCTGGTCGAAGAACAAGAGAACCTCACGCTACGGCAAGAGGTCGTCGAAGACCTGCTCACCGAAGAGCGCGACGGGCGGGTACATATCACGGGCGCGCGCGTGCGCGGCGATGCCGTGTATCGGGCCCGCTCGGTCATTCTCACCACCGGCACGTTCCTGCAAGCGCTGATGCACACGGGAGAGGCCAAGACGCCCGGCGGTCGTGCCGGCGAAGGCACTACCTCAGGCATCAGCGGCTCACTCCATCGTCTCGGCTTCGAGCTGGCCCGCTTCAAGACCGGCACGCCGCCGCGACTCAACGGTCGCACCATCGACTACTCGAAGGTCGAGTTGCAACCAGGCGACGACGATCCGCAGCCGTTTTCGTTTCTTACCGACGCCATCACCTGCCAGCAGCTTCCCTGTTGGATCACGTACACCAACGAGGCCGTTCACGAACTGATCCGCGCCAACCTGCATCGCGCGCCGATGTACAGCGGGCAGATCAAGTCGAGCGGGCCGCGGTATTGCCCATCGATCGAAGACAAGGTGGTGCGATTCGCCGACAAGCAGCAGCATCAACTGTTCCTCGAGCCCGAGGGACGCTCGACGCGCGAAGTCTACGTCAACGGCATCTCCACCAGCCTCCCGCGCGACGTACAGGACGCGATCATGCGGCTGGTGCCGGGCTTGGAACACGCCGAGATCATGCGCTACGGTTATGCGGTGGAGTACGACTATGCTCCGCCCGAGCAATTGCAGCCGACGTTAGAAACCAAGCGCGTCGCCGGATTGTACTTCGCCGGCCAGATCAACGGCACGACCGGTTACGAAGAGGCCGGCGCGCAAGGCCTGATGGCCGGACTCAACGCGGCCTTGGCGCTGCGCGGTGACGACCCGCTGGTGCTCGATCGCAGTCAGGCCTATATCGGCGTGCTCGTCGACGATCTGGTGACCAAGGGAGTGGATGAGCCGTATCGCATGTTCACCAGCCGGGCCGAATACCGGCTGCTGCTGCGCCAGGACAACGCCGACCGGCGGCTGACACCGCTAGCGCACGCGCTGGGGGCGGTAGGAGCGGAGCGTCACCTGCGATTGGCGCGCAAGGAAGCCGAGATCGCCCAAGCGATGGCGCTGTTGGAGATCTCGCGCGGCAACGACGGCTCGCTGGGCAAGCTGCTGCGGCGGCCCGAGACAACTTGGGCCGATCTGGTGGCGCGCGAGCCGGCGCTCGGGGCGTTTTCGGCCGAAGTGGCAACGCAGGTGACCTACGACGTGAAGTACGCGGGCTACATTGCCCGGCAGGAAGTCGAGATCGAGCGCCAAGGGCGACTGGCCCAGAAGCGCATTCCTGCGGCGTTCGACTTCATGGCGATCACGCATCTGCGGGCCGAAGCGCGCGAGAAATTGGTGCGCATCCGCCCGCAAACCATGGCCCAGGCGAGCCGCATCAGCGGCATCACGCCCGCCGACTTGGCGCTGGTGATGATCCATCTGGGCGGGCGCTGAACGGCGCGCACCAGAGCGGCGATCATCGTTGATTTGCGGCATTTTGGCCGTGGCAAGCCATGCGCGAAGACTCCTCGTGCGCGCTCTAGGCGGCCTGCAAAAGGCGGGGCGTGCGATTTTCGCAGCCTCCGGTTCACTTTGTCATAAGCCGCTTTTGTCGTTGCACTTAAGTGCGCCAGATCGATCTTGACTCACTCCCCGCCGGGGCTATAATGGGCTCCAATGGCAAATTCGGTAATCCGGGAAGGAACCATACGAACGTACTGCCGACTTAAGAGTCACCGTTTGGTCAAACATTTAGGGACGCAGTAAGCTAAAGGGCTAGGTTCCGTCGAGCGCGACATGGAGGATTAGGAGCTTCCGGAGGTTTCTTAGGTTGAGAATCCACTTCGGGAGTCCCGCTTTGACTAGCCTTACCATCGGCTAGGGAGAGGGGTGGTTAGCGTCTATGAAAACTGTGTTCACGACCGGTGAAGCGGCCAAAATCTGCAAGGTTAGCCAGCAAACCATTATTCGTTGTTTTGATTCAGGACAGCTCAAGGGCTTCCGCGTGCCTGGAAGCCGGTTCCGTCGCATTCCGCGCGAGCAGCTTTACGCGTTCATGCGCGACAACGGCATCCCCACCGATGCCCTGGAGAGCGGCAAGCGCAAGGTGCTGATCGTCGACGACGACCAGGAGTTGGTCGAGTTGATCGTGGACGTCCTGGAAAAGGACGGCCGCTTCGAGATTCGCACCGTCAACAACGGCTTCGACGCCGGCATGATGGTCAAGGAATACCATCCCGACCTGATCGTGCTGGACGTCATGCTGCCAGACATCAACGGCAAGGAAGTCTGCCAGCGGGTGCGCACCGACAAGACGATGGACGATGTGCGGATCATCTGCATCTCCGGCATGGTCGAAGAGGACAAGATCGAAGACCTCAAGGCCGCCGGCGCCAACGATTTCATTCCCAAGCCGTTCGAAGTCGAAACGCTCATCGAGCGGATGTGCGGACTACTGGATATCGAAGCTGTCACGTCGCGCTAGACTAGTGTATGGCCGTTTGCCGGTAGGCACACGGCGGCGGCCAGCACGCGACCTGCGCTCGCACCAGCAAATCCGACCGCTGGAGTGCGCCGGCGCGACCTAGCGCTTCGTCATTGCCGCATGGATGGGTTTTTGGCGCGTGGCGGCGCAGGCGTTGTTGTTTGCCGGCGAGCCCCTTGCGTGGTCGCCGGCCGTTTCGCGTCGCCCGGTAAAGCCGGGTTGACGCTCCACAAGCCGATCGCTCGGTCCTCGGCGGCCCGACCACGAGGCGCATGCTCGCTTTTCCTTCGTTGCTCTCTGCCGCCGGACCGCTCCAGTTGCCGCTGTCGGGCCGCACGGCCGAACGGATCGTCGACGCACTGCTGGCAGCCAATCGCACACCGGAGCAACCAACTTCGGCCGATCGATTGCATCTGGTGCTGGCGGGCGATGCAGCCTTTGCCCTGTGGGCGACACTGCGGGCCGAGCAGTGCGGCATGCCACCGATGCGCACGACGGCGGCGCTCTGCGATTGGCTGGCTGGAATCGTCGTCAACGAATTGGCTGCAACAGCGGATTTCACCGCGCCAGCGACGGTTAATTCACCCGCCCGCGACAAGAAGCAGGCCGCACTGGTTGCCAAATCCATCGGCATTGCGACCTTGGCCGCCAACATTGCCCGCCACCGGTCGCTCGATGAATCCGCAGCCTATCTGCTAGGACTTTTGCACCTGGCGCCGCAATGGTTGGCGACCGTGTTGCCACGCGCCGCGTCGACCGAAGCGCACGTTCTGTTGCCCCGCTGGCTGGCCGATGCGCTGGCCGAAGTGGCTGGCGCCGATTCGATTCGCGCCGCATCGACGGCCGGTTGCGTGGCTCTGGCGCTGCAACTGGCCGCGGGACCGGCGCGCTCCAATCCGGCCGCGAGCGGATTCAAATGGGATCGCCGCCGACATAAAGCCGAGGCGGCCGCGTTTGCCAGGCAGTGGCTCGAACCGTCACCCGCCACGGACTGGCTCCGCGAACTGGCGGCGAGGCTCCAGCGATTGCGCACGCTGGAGACTGATTTTGAGCTCATGCTCGAAGTCGAGAAGCTCGAATCGCTGAAGGAATTGGCACAGGGCGCGGGGCACGAGATCAACAATCCGCTGGCCAATATATCCACGCGGGCGCAAACGCTGCTGACCGACGAAACCGATCCCCAGCGGCGGCGCCTGCTGTCAGCCATCAACACACAAGCGCTGCGAGCCCACGAAATGATCGGCGACATGATGCTCTTCGCGCGGCCGCCGCAATTGCACCGTGCGGAGTCCGACCTGGGCGCGCTGCTCCAGACGCTGGCGAATCAATTCGCTGCGCAGGCGGCAGCCCAACACGTGGAACTGGTCTATGCTGCCCCGGCATCGCCGATTTTGGCGCTGGTCGACGCGACGCAGATTCACGAGGCGCTCTGCGCCGTCGTCATCAATGCGCTCGAGGCGCTGGTGGCCGGGGGACGGATCGAACTGACCGTTCGTGGGCCGAGCGCACCGGGCGACGCGGTGCGGATCGTCGTCGCAGACACGGGACCGGGCATCCCCGGCGACGTGCGGCGGCATCTGTTCGATCCGTTCTATTCCGGGCGCGAAGCGGGTCGAGGGCTGGGTTTCGGACTGGCGAAGTGCTGGCGGATCGTGCGACTGCACGGTGGGCAGATCGAGGTTGGCTGTCCGCCCGAGGGCGGGGCGACGTTTACGATCGTGCTGCCGGCCGATGCTTTACGATAGACGGCGTAATCTGCGGGGATTGTGCGTGTTGGCCGGCGCACAATCTGATATTTTCCCAGATGTCAAGCGCTGCGGGATTGTTGCAAACGGAATTAATTCAGCTAGAGTTCTGGTAGACCCAAGAAGCGTGCCGGCATGTCCCGGGTGAGCAAAAACCGGGGAAAAGCCGTGTGAGCCGGCCCGGCCGCTTAAATAAGCTCCGTCAACATTGAGGACACAACTCATGAGAAAACTCCTCGCCGCAGTAGTGGTCTTGAGTGTCGTCGGCTTGGCCACACCTGCTTATGCTTGCCGTGGCTGCGGCCGCGGCGTGACGACGTATTACGCGCCAGCGGCAACGACCGCCTACTACGCACCGGCCGTAGTGCCAACCACGGCGTACTACGCGCCGGCAGTGTCTACTGCCTACTATGCGTCTACTGCCTACTATGCGCCCACAACCGCGTACTATGCTCCGGCTGTCGCGCCAGTGACGACCTATTACGCGCCGGCAGCAGTTGTCGAGCCGGTCACGACGTACTACGCGCCAGCGCCGGTGACAACCTATTACGCGCCCGCGCCGGTGACCACGTATTATGCGCCGGCTGTGGTGCCGACCACGACGTACTATGCGCCGGCAGCAGTACCAGTAACGTCCTACTACGCGCCGATTTCGTACGGCCGCCCGGCGGTGGTCCGCACGAAGGTGTACTATCCGGGCCAGCCGGTGCGCAACGTGTTCCGCGCCGTCACGCCGTAGCGGTAATGCTTGGGGCGGGTACGCCCGCGTCAATGTTTGGGGCGGGTACGCCCGCGTCTGCTAGCGAAACGACGCATGCCGCTCGAGGTCACTCGGGCGGCATGTTGCGTTTGGCACCGAGTCGATTGATTGGCCGACTAGTTATTTCACGGCGGTCGGCGGTTTCGGCCCGTACGGCTTGCGCAATTGCGCTGCGTATTCGGCCATCGTTCCCAGTCCGACCGACTTACGGCGCAGATCGACCTGCGACTCATCTTCAATGGGCTGTGGCTGGTAATTGCCGTCGGCGTCCGGGCGAAACTGCGTGCCGAAGAGCTGCGCTTGTTTTTGATTGACGCGCACGCGATCCACAAGGTAAGCCCAATCCGCGGCAGAGGCCTCGCCTTGCTTGACAGCTGACTCCAGCAAGGCCAGGCAATCCACTTGGAACGGCACGTCTTCGTCGGCATGTTGCACGAGTAACCAGGCGGCGTGCGCGCCTTTGTTCCCCACCAGCGCCTTGCCCGGCCAGCCGTGCTTCGCCAGGATTTCCTTCATCCGCGCCCGATGTGCGCGATCAACGGTGACAACTCGATTCAAGATTTCTTCGCTGGCAGGCTCATTGATTAGCTCGTGGCGAGCTCGCTGATCGACCTCGCACATCGCGAGAAGTTCGAGCTCAAGCGCAACGTCGAGCGACCGTTCGTCAGGTGGGGACAAGCGTGCCGGCTCATCGCACTGTCCGCCTTGGGCGAACGACAGCAGTGCGCTGAGTAGAAGCATGCCGCGGCAAATCGTCGCACGTCTTGGTGGCATCGCCCCAACTTAACGACAACGCACACCAATCGCCAACACCAACCCAAGAGGCCACCTGGCAACTTGACCGGCTACTTCGGCAAGAGCGCCGCCAGTTCCGGGTGCGGGCGGGCGATAACGTCGGCCATGATCAGCTTCCCGCCCAGACGTTCGACGGCTTGCTTGCCGCTGTCGATGGCCGCTTGCACCGCGGCCACGTCGCCACGGATCATGATCGTGACGTAGGCCGCGCCGATCTTTTCCTTGCCCACCAGGCTCACGGCGGCGCCTTTGAGCATCTCGTCGGTGGCGTGGAGCGCCGCCACCAGCCCTTGCGTTTCCAACAGTCCAATCGCGTCGGCCGTTTGCTTGCTCATATCAGTATCCTGAGAATCTTGTCGAGGAACACGTGCGTCATGAATCTCTAACAGCGGGCTGAACGCAGGGGGCGCATTGGCCAGTTGCAGCGTGGCTCCGTTCGGCGCAGCCATCACCACCAGTTCGGCCGTCGTGCCCATCTGGCGGCCCAATACCAGACCCAACTCGCCGGCCTCGCGCACGTCGCCGGCCGATCCGACGAGCTTGATGCACTGAACGGCGCTATCGGCACTCTCGATACCGAGGATATGCACGCCCGCCATTTTCGCGCAGCGATCGGCCACCAACAGGGCCGGCGTCAGGTTGCCGATTTCCAGTAGTGCCAGCGATAGCGGTGGTGCAGTTGCGGCGGGCATCGATCGACGGGACAAATTTGGAGGATGTTAAACCCCGGCAGTCTCCGGGTGTACCAAGAATAACACGAGTCGGGACGGCGATTCACAGCGACCTTTTTCGCTACGACAGCCCGCGCTGTTTCAGTTCGGCCAGCACGCCCTGCACGATGCGGCTGACCTCCGCGGGGTCGACCTTGTTCGCGCCGGTGGGACAACCGCCGACCGGCTCGTCGGCGAAGCCTTCCTCGGCCAGCAAACAGGCCAGCGCGTTGGAGACCGTCTCCATGTGCAGGTGTTGCTCGGGGGCATACGGCTGACGGCTTTCTCCCGGGTCGATGCCGCGCAGCTTGAGTGCGGCGCGAAAGCCTTCGGGAAAGTCGGCCGAGTAGAGCATCGCGTCAAACAGCGCCGTCAGCTTGTATTGCAGCTCGCGGGCTTCGTCGATCCGGTACGCCACCGTCAAGTCGTAGAGCTTGCGCGTGATCTCGGGCACGACGCCGCTGGTGGCGTTAGTGCCGCCGTCGCAGCCGATCAGGATCATCGGCATCAGCGCCGCGTCCCAACCGGTCAGAAACGCGAACTCGGGCCGCAAGGGACGCACGGCCTGGATCATGCGAATCATGTGCGGCAAATCGCCGGAAGAATCCTTGATGGCCACCACGCGCTCGCACTCTTCGGCCAGCCGTTGCACCGTGGGCACGTCGATCGGCGAGGCGAACATCGGATTGTTGTAAAGCGTGATGTCGATCGGCGAGTGATCGGCAATCTCCTTGAAGTACGCATACACGGCCGCGGGGCTGAGCTTGTAATAGAAGGGCGACACGATGGCCACGGCCCGCACGCCCAACGAGTGATAGTACTCGCAGGCCGAAATCGTCTCGCGCGTGTTGGCCTCGGCGGCGCCGGCCAGAATGGGCACGCGGCCGCGCGCCTGGTCGGCCATGATGGCGATCACGCGGCGGCGTTCCTCCGGCGTGAAGCGCGTGAACTCGCCCGTCGATCCGTTCGGATACAAGCCGTGCACGCCGCGCTCGATCAGCCAATCGGTGTAGCGCCGCAGCTCGGGCTCGTTGATGTCGCCGCGCGCATCGAGCGGCACGATGTTGGGAGTAAAGATACCTTGCAGCTTGCCTGCGATTGCCATGCGGAAAAACTCTCTGGGCGATGGGGCGAGCAGTTCCGGCTTGCCCGGCGTGGATGGTACGATGGAAAGAAATAGCATACGTTGGCGGGGGCCGGCCAATCCAGCTAGATAATCGTAGCTTGAAAACTGGCCGCATTCCGCGGTTTTTCCGCTCGGACGAACCCACAGACTTCCTTTCCAGCATGCGGATTCTCCGTGACACGACGCAACCCTCAGCAACGAGACCAAGGCGCTAACCGTTCGCGGACCGCATTGGCGTCTATGTCGAAGCCGGTGGGAGCGGCGGTCGTCGTCGCGTGGATCGCGGTCGTCGTCTATCTGGCCGCGTTCTTCTGGACGGCGCTGCCGATCGTCGTGCCGGACTCGAACGTCGTCATTCGCCGACTCGACGTCCTGTTGACCATCTTTCTCGGCGAGCAAACGGTGGCATATTGGTTTGAAGGCTTTTCCGGAAACAGCCTGTGGCAGCGCGGCCACATCCTGACGGCCGTCGCTGCAATATTTCTGGTTGCATGCGCGGCAGGCTGGATCTGTCTGCGAGTCTTCGGCGTTGATCGACAACTGACCCGCTTGGAGCAATTCGTGTTTGCGGCCGGAACCGGCCTGAACCTCGTCAGCCTGGCAACGCTGGCGCTGGGAATGGGCGGGGTGATGAATCGCTGGGGGTTTGCCGCGTTGGGTGCGGCAATCGTTGCAAGCGCGGTCGTGATGGCGCGACGGGATAAGAATCCCCCGGCAAAGCCGGGGGCTGATCGCCTTTGTCCTCCAGCCTCCAGCCTCCAGCCTCCAGCCTGCTCCCGCCAGCCTCCAGCCGTCTTGTGCTCCAATCCGCACTGGCTGTGGGCTGGCCTTCCGTTCGTGGTCGTGCTGGTGCTGGGCGCGATGCTGCCGCCGGTCGACTTTGACGTGCGCGAGTATCATCTGCAAGCGCCGAAGGAGTTCTATCAAAACGGCCGCGTCGAGTTCTTGCCGCACAATATCTATGCCAACATGCCGTTGGGCACCGAGATGCTCAGCCTGGCCGGCATGATCGTTTGCGGCGATTGGTGGCTGGGCGCACTGGTGGGCAAGACGCTGATCGCGCTTTTCGCGCCGCTGGCGGCGCTGGCGCTAGTGGCCGCAGGAAAACGGTTCGTTTCGCCGGCCGCGGGCATCGTCGCGGCGCTGGTCTATATTTCAGTGCCGTGGATCGCCCTGGTCTCGACGCAGGGCCTAGTCGAAGGCGCGTTTGCCTATTACTTGTTCGCGGCGCTACTGGCCGTGATGCTGTGGCAAGCCAGCGACGACATGCGCCGCGAACGACTGCTGTGGCTGGCCGGATTCCTGGCCGGGGCCGCGGTTTCAACCAAGTATCCGGCTGTGCTGTTTTCCGTGTTGCCGCTGGCGGCGACGATCGGTTACACGGCTTTGCGTGCGCCGCGCGACAAGCATGCGCCACGGAACTTCTGGCGACAGGTTGTTCGCCCGGTCGCGGCATTTCTGTTGTTTGTGGCCCTAGGTTGTGGGCTGTGGCTTGCCAAGAATGCGGCGACCACGGGCAACCCGGTGTACCCACTCATGGCCGAAGTATTCGATGGCCGCACGCGAACCGCGGAGAAGAACGCGCAGTGGACCGCGGCGCATGATCCGCCTAATTGGCGCATTGGCGATCTTGCCCAACGCGCTGCCGGAATTGCGCTCACCAGCCCCTGGTTAAGCCCACTGCTCGCGCCGCTGGCCATGCTTTCATTTTTCGGCAGGCGGCGGCGCATGGCCTGCTGGTTGGCGGCCTATTTCGCATTCGTATTCCTTGGCTGGTGGTTGTTCACCCACCGGATCGATCGCTTTTGGGTGCCGGTGCTGCCGGTCGCGGCGCTCTTGGCGGGCATGGGCGCCACCTGGACTGACGCGCGGACTTGGCGCGTGCCGTGCGCCGTATTGCTGGTGTGCGGCCTGGTCTCCAATTTCGTTCTGATTACGTCCGGCACGCTGGGCGACCATCGCTACTTCGCCGATCTGAACGTGCTGCGAGTCGATCCGGCGCGCGTCGATCCGTGGCACCAGTATCTCAATGAACACGCCGACGAAGTGACCGGCGTGTTGATGGTGGGCGACGCCGAGCCATTCGATCTGGAAGTGCCGGTGCGATACAACACGGTCTTCGACGACAACTTGTTCGAAGCAATCGCCCGTGGCCGCACGCCCCAGCAAGTGCGCGAAACACTGACTCAACAAAAAATCACGCATGTATACGTGAGCTGGAGTGAAATCGCACGTTATCGATCGCCCGGCAATTATGGCTTCACGAAGTTCGTCGACCCGTCGGTGTTCGCGGCGTTGGAACAGGCGGGCGTGCTAGCAGCGTTGCCGGCGATCGACGGCAATCCGAACGCTTTGTATCGCGTCGTGCCAGCTTCTCCAAACCGCGCCGACAGCGGAGAGTCGCGCTGACCTTGCCCGGCTTGGAAACATCGCCTAAGCTGTGACCTCCGGCGTGCTTTGCCGGACGACGCGGGCCAAGGATGGTTCGCCGCAGGGAGGCCCTTCGGAAAGATTGTGGTATGAGACCCATTCGCCGCGTGGAAGTGGTTGGCGGCCAGGGCGGTTCGCCGCACGCCGACGGTTTTTCCGCTCACGCAACCGGCACGCTGCCCAGAGCGCTCGAGCGCGCGATCGTGCGCACGCGCAATTGGCTCATCGACCGGCAGCACGCCGATGGCCACTGGTGCGCCGAGCTCGAAGGCGACACGATCCTCGAGAGCGAATACATCCTGTTGCTGGCGTTTCTGGGCCAGCACACTTCCGAGACGGCCACGAAGGCCGGCCGCTATATCTTTCAGGCTCAACTGCCCGCGGGCGGTTGGACGACGTATCCCGGCGGACCGGTCGATATTAGCGTGAGCGTGAAGGCCTATTTTGCGCTCAAGTTGACGGGTCACGATCCGGAGTCGGAGCCGCTGCAGCGGGCCCGCGCGGCGATTCGCGCCCACGGCGGCGCCGATGCGGTGAACAGCTTCACGCGGTTTTACCTGGCGCTGTTGGGACAGATCGCTTACGAGCATTGTCCGGCGGTGCCACCCGAGGCGCTGCTTTTGCCCCACTGGTTTCCGATCAATCTCTCTCGCGTCAGCGCCTGGTCGCGGACGATTATCGTGCCGCTGTCGATCATGTGGGCCTGTCGACCGGCGGTCGAGCTCGATGAGAAACTGGGCATCGGGGAATTGTTTCTTCAGCCGCCCGATCGTTGGCCGGCATTACGCGCGCCGGGGCATAAGGGTCGCACCGGTCTTTTCAGTTGGGATCATTTCTTCCGCACCGTCGACCGGGGATTGAAGTTTTTGGAGCGCCGCGGCTGGCGACCACTTCGCAAACGCGCATTAGCGGCGGCCGAAGCCTGGGTTGTTGAGCGATTCGAAGGTAGCGAAGGGCTGGGCGCGATCTTTCCGCCCATGGTGTGGAGCGTCATCGCGTTGCGCTCACTGGGGTATGCCGATGACAGCGCGCAAATGCAGTACTGCCTGAACGAATTGCGCAAGTTGGAAATCGACGACGGCACAACGATTCGCCTGCAACCGTGCAAGTCGCCGGTGTGGGATACGGCCATCACGCTGCGCGCGCTTTCGGCCGCGGGGCTCAAGCCCGAGCATTCGGCCGCGCGGCGCGCCGCCGATTGGCTGCTGTCGAGGGAAGTGCGGCGGCGGGGCGATTGGGCCGCCACCGTGCGCGGCGAACCGGGTGGCTGGTACTTCGAATACGCCAACGAGTTCTACCCCGATATCGACGATACGACCATGGTGGTGATGGCGTTGGCCAGCCAGACCGCAGGCGCAGGTCGCACGGCCGATCCGCAGGGCCCCAGCGTGCAAATCGTCGATCATCGCGCCGCGCTGTCCGCCGCGGAGGCCCGGCGGCACGTGGCCGTGCTCGATCAATTGGCCGCGGCCACCGATCGCGCCATTGCCTGGGTGCTGGCCATGCAGAATCGCGACGGCGGCTGGGGCGCTTTCGATCGCAACAACAATGCCGAGTTTCTCTGTCGCGTGCCGTTTGCCGACCACAACGCCATGATCGACCCCAGCACGCCCGACTTGACCGGTCGCGTGTTGGAGATGTTCGGCCTGCTGGGGCATCGCGTGGGCGAACCTGCCATCGATCGCGCCGTGGACTACATTCGCCGCACGCAAGAGTCGGACGGCAGTTGGTTCGGCCGCTGGGGCGTCAATCATATTTACGGCACGTGGCAGGTGCTGGTCGGATTGTCGGCGGTCGGCGTGCCGTGGAACGACCTGGCCGTGGTTTCCGGCGTCAACTGGCTGCTGGAGCATCAGCAGGAGTCCGGCGGCTGGGGTGAATCGCCGGCCAGTTATGCGCAGCCCGAAACGCGCGGCCGGGGCGCGGCAACGGCCTCGCAAACCGCTTGGGCCTTGCTGGGCTTGATGGCCGCCGGCTACGTCGATCATCCGGCCGTGGCGCGCGGCATCGATTACCTGCTGGTCACGCAAAACGACGACGGCGCTTGGGACGAGCCCGAGTTCACCGGCACCGGATTCCCGCAGGTGTTCTATCTGCGCTATCACTATTACCCGATCTACTTCCCGCTGTTGGCACTCTCGCACTGGGCCACCGCCATCAGCCACACCCACCGCAAAGCATGAAAAAGGTGCCAGGAACCTTTTTCGCGCTCGTGCGGCTCAGGAGACGATAGGATGCGTTTTCCCTTCTCGCTCACGCGCACCATGACCAGTTACTTGCTGCGCAAAAAGCTAGCCGGCGAGAAGAAGTTTCCGCTGGTGCTGATGCTCGAGCCGCTGCACGCCTGCAACCTGACCTGCACCGGCTGCGGGCGGATTCGCGAGTACGCCAACACGATCAAGGACAAGCTCACGGTTGACGAATGCCTGGCGGCGGTCGACGAGTGCGGCGCTCCGTGCGTGAGCATTTGCGGCGGCGAGCCGATGATCTATCCGCACATCGAAGAGCTGGTCGCCAAGATCCTCGAGCGCAAGAAGCACATTTATCTGTGCACCAACGGCATGTTCACGCGCAAGAAGCTGGCCGGCTTCAAGCCCACCAGCCGCTTCTTCTGGAACGTGCACCTCGACGGCATGGAAGCCACGCACGACATGACCGTCGAGCGTCAGGGCGTGTTCGCCGAAGCGGTCGAAGGCATCAAGGCCGCCAAGGCCGCGGGATTCCTGGTGTGCACCAACACCACGATCTATAAGGAAACCGACATGCACGAGATCGCCGTGCTGTTGGATTACCTGACCGAGTTGGGCGTCGACGGCTTCATGATGTCGCCGGCCTATGGCTATGCCGCCGTGCAGGAGACTAATCCGCTGGGCGCGCAACAGATCTTCATGACGCGCGAAGACGTGCACGAGAAGTTCAAGGTGGCGAAGAAGCTGCTCCGGGCGCACCGCTTGAACACGTCGCCCATCTATCTGGAGTTTTTGCGCGGCGAGCGCGAACTGAAGTGTGCGGCCTGGGCCAATCCCACTCGCAACGTGGCCGGCTGGAAAGGCCCTTGCTACTTGATCACCGACAAGCATCACCAGACGCACCGCGAACTGATCGAGAACACCGATTGGGACAAACTGGGGCGCGGCAACGACCCGCGCTGCGAACACTGCATGGTCCATTGCGGCTTCGAACCGGCAGCCGTGTTGGGCGTGAATCGCCGTCTGGGCGACACGCTAAAAATGGCGCTGTGGCAGATGAGCTGATCGAAAGTACCTAGAGGCTGGGGTCAAAAGTCGGGGACCGTCCCGATTTTTCGGCGCCCTGGGATCCCACGGCAATACCGACCACCCTCCCCCAGGTGAGCCGGGGGCTGAACCGACATCATGGCGCCAACTGCTGCGCGTGCCCTTCGTCGACTACAATAGACGTCGATGTGGCAGCTACTTCTGAAAAAATGGCTCGTCGGCCAAGCGCAACAACAAATGCGCGCCGCGGCGATGCAGGCCGCGACCCAAGCGGCCGGTCAAGCAATGCCGGCCGACGCCGATCAACCGCCCGAGCGCCCGCGCGACGTTTGCCACGTCGGTGTCGTCTTCGCGCTAGGTATCGAAGCCGGCGGGCTGGTCGATCTCTTGCAAGGCGTAGTCCGCACCGAAGGCGCCGGCTTCTCGGCGCGCGAAGGGGGATTGCGCGGCCGACGCGTTGTCGTCGTCGAATCGGGCGTCGGCCGCCAGGCCGCCGAGCAGGCGACCGAGGCGCTCATTCAAGGTCACCAGCCCCGCTGGATCATTTCGGCAGGATTTGCCGGCGGACTGCACGAAAGCCTCGCACAGGGAGATATCCTGCTGGCCGACCAACTCGTCGATGCCTCCGGATGTCAGCTTGCCGTCGACTTTCACCTCGATCGCGAGGCCATCGCCGCCCAGCGCCATCTGCACGTTGGCCGGCTGTTGACCGCTGATCGCATCATTGCCGACGCCGCAGAAAAATCAATTCTGGGGCGCGAGCACGGTGCACTGGCGGTCGACATGGAGACACTGGCCGTGGCCGAAGCGTGTCATCGTGAAAAGACCCGCTTCTTGTCGGTGCGGATCATCAGCGACGCGGTCGGCCACACGCTGCCCAAGGACATTGATTATCTCGTCAAGCGCAAGAGCACGGCCGGCAGGATCGGCGCCGCGGCCGGCGCCATCCTCCGCCGACCCGGCAGCATCAAGGACATGTGGCAGCTCAAGGAGGATGCACTGGTGGCCTCCGAACGGCTGGCGAAATTCCTCGCGGGCATCATCGAGCAACTGCCCAAGGCTCCGCCCGGAGTGTGACGTTCGCTGCATGGCACTGGCGTCTTGTCAGTGCTCCCAGGCCGAACCCAGTTCGTGCACTGGCGAGACGCCAGTGCCACCGCACGATTTCCCATTCACGACGGCAGCCTCTTGCTGCATAATTGGCAGTTTGTCCTACGTCTCACTAGCCAGCCCACGACAATGTCGATGGTTCGCACGCGATTTGCTCCCAGTCCGACGGGTTACTTGCACATCGGCGGCGTGCGGACGGCGCTGTTCAACTGGTTGTTTGCGCGGCGGCACGGTGGGCAGTTTCTGCTGCGCATCGACGACACGGATGCCGAGCGCAACATCGACGCCGCGCTGGCCCCCATCCTGCACGGCTTTCGTTGGCTGGGGATCGATTGGGACGAAGGCCCCGAGGTGGGCGGGCCATTCGCGCCCTACTATCAATCGCAGCGACTCGTTCACTACCAGAACGCGGCTCGGCAACTACTGGCGGGTGGATTTGCCTATCGCGACTACGCCACGTCGGAGGAGATTGCCGCCGAGCGCGAAGCGGCGCAAGCCGAGAAGCGGCCGTTTCTCTACAGTCGCCGCTGGATGGCTGAAACGGCCGACGAGCAAGCCGCCTTCGAGGCCGAGGGACGCCAGGCCGTCGTACGGCTCAAAATGCCTCGCGAGGGCAAGCTGGTGATCGACGACCTGGTACGTGGGCAAGTGGAGTTCGACTGGGCCCGCGAACAAGATCACGTCATCCAGCGCGCCGACGGCACGTGCCTGTATCACCTGGCCAACGTGGTCGACTATCGCGACTTCGAGATCACGCACGTGATTCGCGCGGAAGAGCATCTGTCGAACACGCCGCGGCAGATCTTCATCGCCCAGTCGCTCGGTTACTCATTGCCGGTGTACGCACATTTGCCCTACGTGGCCGAGCCGGGCAGCAAGAACAAACTCAGCAAGCGCAAGCTCGACAAGTATCTGAAGAACCGCGATTTCGCGCTGGTGAACGAACACGGACTGCAGATCGCGCAGCGCCTGGGCCTGCCGACCGCGGCCGACACGTTCAACCCGGTGATCGTCGATTTCTACGAGCAGGTGGGCTATCTGCCCGATGCGATCATCAACTACCTGATCCTGTTGGGTTGGTCACTGGACGACAAGACCGAGTTCATGTCGCGCGAGATGATGATTGAGAACTTTTCGCTCGAGCGCGTGACCAAGGCGCCCGCCAGCTTCGACCCCAAGAAGCTGTGGTCGTTCCAGGATCACTACATGCAGGCATTGCCGCTGAAGCAGCGGGTGGCCCGGATGCTCGAATTCCTGCAGCAGGCGAAGCTGGTGCCCACGCCGGCGCCGTGCGAAGTGGGTCCGCTGCTGACGCGCATCGTGGAAGCGGCCGGCGACCGACTGAAGGTCTTTGGCGACATCTTGGCGTATGCTGACTTCTTCTTTCAGGATGAGCTTACTTACGACGAGCCGGCCTTCGACAAGAACCTGCGCAAAGAGGGCGCCGCGACGCTCTTGAGCGAGTTTCGCGATCGCCTGGCCGCGGTCGAGCCCTACGACGTTACCAACCTGGAGAAGCTGCTGCACGACTTCGTCGCCGACAAGCAAATCAAGACGGGCGACGTCATTCATGCGGTCCGCGTGGCCGTCACCGGCAAGCCCGTCGGGCCCGGGCTGTACGACTGCCTGGAAATCCTGGGCAAGGCGAAGTGTCTGGCGCGCATCGATCGGGCGCTGGAGATGGTGCCAAGCGAATAGGCAACTAGCAGTCCGTTGAAAAATGCCATCATGGCATTTTTCAACCTCGCCAAGTGCGAAGCAAAGCTCCGCACGGCTCGCAGAATAACGACTTACGTCGCT
>JBBDYK010000239.1:0-21999 GCA_040901665.1 Pirellulales bacterium
GGGCCGGCAACCCGCTGGATTCCCGCGGATGAATCAGCAGACGGCGTTCAGCGACGGCATCTGCGCGACCGGATCGAAGGTGTCGCTGGAAATGTAGCCCGGCCGGCGACGCGGCTCGACTTTGCCGGGCTCGCGTCTCAATAGCGCCATCAGGCTGACGCCAAACCGGTATGGCGCCTGCGTTCCACCCTGCACCAGATTCGTCAGCTTCCGTCGTTCTCCGGCAAACACCCTCGTGAGCATTTCATTCGTCAACGGCGATGGCAATGCAAAGTCGGTGCCCGCTCGCCCGGCCGACTTCCCACGCCACTGGCTGATCCGCCGCACGGCTCGGATGATGGGGTACAGCCGGGAATTAAAGTGCGAGACGAACAACGTGCTGACCGGCAAGCCTTGCCAGACCTGCTCCAAACGGGCTTGCGAGTACCGGCGATAGTGCCCAAAGGCCTGATCGTGTTCGCTCCACAGCGCCATGTCAGCCGGCACGGTTAGCAAGAAGTAAGTGCCAGGCGCGGCCCACGAGAGCAATTCCGACAGCATGCGAAAGTCGTCGGGCACGTGCTCCAACACGTCGTTGAGCATGATGAGCTGGGCGCTGGCAAGGATCGAGGGCATTTCATAGGCGGCGCCACAAACGAAGCGCGCCTGCGGAAATCGGCCGGCCGCCAGTCGCACCGCTTCGCTTGAAGTATCGATGCCCACGCAATCGTATTGGTCGGCCAGAACTGCCAAATTCGCGCCGGTGCCACAACCCACGTCGACGATGGTCGTTTCGCGCGAAGGAGGCACTACCGCGTGGATCACCGCTTGCAAAATCCGCCGACGAGCGACGAACCACCAATGGCGCTCTTCAATCTCGGCGTGCAACTCAAACTGAGCGGATTTCATGGCGGAGACGGATCAACGGGGGAAGCCGAGTGGGACTGTCCAAGCAAGGCTACCACACCGTATCAGCCCAGACCGCCGGCCAAACGGTATCCCCGCCGCGTCCCAAAACGCAGAATGCGTGTGGAAGGCGTCATGCGCCTCACAATCCGGCGGAACGGCACGAAGCGCATCAACTGGCGGCACGCGGGTCGTGTGCGGCGCTGGCGGCGCGCGGGTCGCTATTCAGGCAGCGGCCGATTTGCCGCACCGCCTGCCGCAGCCGGTTTTCGTTCTCCACCAGCGCCATGCGCAGATAGCCCTCGCCCGCCGGTCCGAATCCGCTGCCGGGACTGACGGCCACGTCCCCCTCTTCCAGCAGCTTGGTGGCGAACTGCATGGTGTCCATTTGGCTGGCCCAGGGCTCGGGAATCTTGGCCCAGACGAACATGCCGGCCCGCGGCGGCGTGACGTCCCAGCCGATGCGACGCAACCCTTCGCACAGCACGTCTCGGCGGCGCTGGTACACCAGGCTTTGCGCTTCGACCGCGGCCTCCGTGTGCCGCAAGGCCATGATCGCAGCGATCTGAATCGGCTCGAACATGCCGTAGTCGTAGTACGTCTTGATCGTAGCCAACGCGCGCACCATTTCCGGATTTCCGGCGCAGAAGCCCACGCGCCAGCCGGCCATGTTGTAGCCCTTGCTCATGGTGGTGAATTCGACGCCGACTTCCTTTGCCCCCGGGGCAGCCAGAAAGCTCGGCGGTTGATAGCCGTCGAACGCCACGTCGGCGTAGGCAAAATCGCTGATCACCATGAAACCGTAGCGGCGGGCCAACTTCACCACGTCGACGAAAAATTCCGGCTCAACGGTGACCGACGACGGGTTGTGCGGATAGTTGAGCAGCAGCAGCTTTGGCTTGGGATACAGGTGCTGGCAGGTATAGGCGACGTTCGAGAGAAACTTCTCGCTGTCGGCCACCTCCAGCGCAATCACACTGGCCGCGGCCAGCGCCACCGCGTACACGTGCACCGGAAAATAAGGCGCCGGCACGATGGCCGTGTCTCCCGGTCCCACCAGCGCCAGGCAAATGTGACTGAACCCCTCTTTCGATCCCAGACACACGATCACTTCGCTTTCCGGGTCGAGCCGCACGCCGAACTTTTTCAGATACTTGCTGGCCACCTCGCGCCGCAGATTGGGAATGCCGGTCGCCTTGCTATAGCCATGATTGCCGACGTCGCGGGCGGCCTCGGCCAGCTTTTCGATGACCAGTTCCTGAGGAGGATCGGACGGGTTGCCCATCCCCAGGTCGATCACGTCGTCGCCGTCGTGTCGCTTCTGGTACTTGACAGCGTTGATACGCGCAAACAAGTAGGGCGGCAAGCGCTTGACCCGTTCGGCAAGCTCGATATGTAGCGGCGCGGTATTGTTCCGCGGATCGTCGGATTCTTGCTCGTAGCGCATCGATGGTGGGCGGGTCGCTTGATTTAAAGATGGTAACCGCAATTCCTTAGGATACCCGTACCGCGGTCCGCTGAAAACGGCCGCGCCGGACGGCTACGGCGAAATCGGCCGGGCCGTCGATGCAAACTGCGGCGCGGGCCCGGGGGATTGCTTCCGGTGTAGACAGTTGCCAGACCGAGGATGTTCGCAGGGTGCGGCTAGCGGATGACCCTGGGCTGGGGAATGCCTTCTGCCTTGCGCAATTGCTCCTCTTCGCCCTTGGGCACCTTGGACGTGCCAGCTAGAAAGTTGTCGATGCGGGCGGAACTTTGCAGGTTCTCGAACGCCTTGCCCATGGCCAGTCGCAGCTTCTTTTCGTGAATGTCGCGGTACAGCAGCTCTCGGACTTCCGCGAAGTTCGTGTCGATCGGCTTGGTGAAGCCTTCGCACAAGAGGATGACGTACATGTCGCCAACCTGCACGATGCCGGACAGCTCGCCGGGCTGCAACGTGAAGGCTTCCTTTTCCAGGGTCGGCTGACCGCCGTGCTTTTGGATGGGCGGCACCTCGCCACGCAACGAGCGGCTGCCAGGCTCAATTGAGTATTGCTCCGCAAGATCACCAAAATTTTTGACGCTGGGGTTCTCGCGAGCCTTCTCCCACACTTCCTGCGCACGCCGCTGATTGTTGACGACAATGGCCCGGCAGCGAACCTTCAGGCCGTAGTTGGCTTCGTAGCCTTTCTTCAGGTCCTCCTCGGTGATCTCGACGTGATCGTTGACCAGGTGCTTCAGCGCCACCGACGGCCAAACTTCGTCGCGAATATATACTTCGCGGCTGATATTCTGCGTTTGGGTCAGATAGTCGACCCAGCCGGCGACGTCGGGTTTTCCGTCGGCCGTAATCTTGCCCATGCTCTCCGCCGCCCGGGCGAGCTCGGCTTCCAACGCCTCGTTCGTGACTGCAATCTTGCGACGGCGCAACGACTGATCCAGCAACCGTCGATTGATCGTTCCTGACAGCACATCTTCGCCGTGCCGTTCGATGCACTCTTCGGCCAATTCGAGCAGAGTAATCGCATTGCCGTTGATCATGGCCGCCATGCCCGGCATTTCCTTGCTCTTGGCGGGGTCGCCGTAGGCGATGACGATCTTGGCCGACTCTTGCAGTTGCTTGAAGACGCCGCTGGCCGCCTCGCGCAGCTTGCGGTCTTTGAGCGCCTCGACCAGCAGTGGTTCGACTTCGGCTCGGTTGACACCCTTGCGCGGCGCGACGTGTTCCTCGCACTTGAGGAACACGTGCAAGTTGCCAATCGTCACGATTTGCGATACCTGGCCCGGCTGCAGGGCAAAGGCGACTTGCTCCAAATTGGTATCGCCCGAGTGCCGCCGAATCGGCTGAATCATGCCGTAGGCGCTGGCGCTGTTGGGATCCTTGGAATATTTCTTCGCCAGGGCCGGGAACTCTTCCGGCTTGGCAACCGCCTCGGCGTGTACGCGGCGCGCTTCTTCCGAGCTGTCCAGGGCAATCAACCGCACCTTGACTGACGGACCGAATTCGCTTTCGAACGCCTCGTCCAGCTCCGCGCGGTTCACGGTCAACTGCGCCTTCGCCAGCTCGCGCAGCGCCAGCGTCGGCCAGATGATGTCCTTCGCATAGCGGACCGGCGTAATGCCGCGCTCTTGCTGAAGGATCTTGAGTAGTTGATCCTTGCCCACCGAGGAATTGCGGGCCATGCGGTCGATTTCTTCTTCGATCTGCTTGTCGGTAACCACGATGTTGCGCTGCTGGCAACTCGTGAGAATGAGAGAGCGGTTGACGAGGCTCTCAAGGACTTCATGGCCGTAGTGCAGCAGGCACTCGCGAGCCAGATCTTCGCGGCTGATCGGCTCGTTGTTTACCACCGCCACGACCGCCAGCTTTTTGGGCGCGACGGGTCCCGTCGGTCTACCGGAATTCACCGCGGGCGATCGAACCGGTTGGGTGTGATTGACCTGCCGCGCCGCAGCGGGCGCCTTGCCGGCGGCCACTGCCGTGTCGGCGGGCCAATAGTTGCGCGCGACGAGGCACGCTCCGAGCACCGCCATTCCACTGGCGAACCAACCCAACCGACGGCCAACGTCGATCAGACCTTTCGTTCGACCACCCCAAGGTTTGCCATCCATGGCACGCTCCTTCGAACAACGCGACGGGCCCCAGCGCATACGCACAGCAGCTCGCAAGATCATCCTGACCCAGCGGGCCGGAACTATACGGAGATCAGCCGAGATGGGTCAACCCCGACCGGGCTGCCAGCAGCTACAGATGCCAGTGAATCTCGAGCGGCTATTGGACGGCTTGGACCGATTGGACCGCGGCCCGGGTCTTCGCGGGAACGTTGGTGATGATGCCGTCGATCTTGGCCGCGACGAGCTCGGCGACGCGATGCGGGTCGTCGACCGTCCAGACCCATGCCTTATAGCCACGATCGTGGATCGCCTGGATCGTGCTGGCATCGGTGAACTTGTCTTCCCAGGCGATGACGCGGCAGCCGGTGCGGGCTACGTCGTCAAGCTTCTCGGGCGTGACTTCCTTATGACCGAGCGCCGCGATTACCAGCTCCTTATCCAGTTCGTGACATCCCTCGAGATAATCCCAGTCGAACGCTTGCACCACGACCCGATCCCGCAGGTTCTTGGAGCGAAGCAATTCGACGCAAGTTGCAGGGTCACCCTCCTTTCGCTCGATGAGGGTCATCGATCCGGCCTGAATCGCGTCGAGCGCCTGGTCGAGGGTGGGGATGCGTGTACCGGCGAATTGCTGAGCAAACCATTTGCCCGCATCCAGCGTGCGGAGCTCGGACAACGTCTTGGACCCGAGCATGATTTTTTCCCCACCCCAGAGCGTACAGGCGTCGGTGGTACGGTCCAGCTTGTCATCGTGGAACACAACCGGAACGCCGTCCGCCGAGTGCAAATAATCGAGCTCGACCAGGTCGGAGCCGGCCTGCACTGCGGAAACGAATGCGGGCAGCGTGTTTTCCGGCGCGACTTTGCTATCGCCCCGATGAGCGATCACGCGAATGCCCGGTGCACTCACGCGCTGGGCGGCTGTCGGCAACAAAGTGGCATCGGCAGCCAAGGAGGATTTGTCGAGGCCAGCCACGGTCAGGACTCCCCAAACGATGAAGGTAAGCTTGATGCGCGACATGGGACTTGGACTCCTGGCGGATGCTTTCTTCGCGGATGGACGTGGTCAGCGAGAGGCAAGGCCTTGGCGGATCAATCCTCCATGACTTCCTTCTCTTTGGCGGCAGCCAAATCGGACGCCCAGCCCTCGTACTTCTTGGTCAGGTCCTGCACGTCGTTTTTGACCTGATCGCGTTCGTCTTCGGTGAGGATTTTGTCTTTTTGTTCCTGGTCGGCCGATTTGTTGGCGTCGCGGCGGACATTGCGAACGCTGACCTTGGTTTCCTCGGTCAGTTCGCGGATGCGCGCCCCGAGCTTGCGGCGCACTTCGGTCGACAAGGGGGGAATGGTGATGCGGATCAGCCGGCCGTCGTTTTGAGGGTTGAGGCCCAAGCCGCTGCCGAGCACTGCCTTTTCGATATCCTTCAGCGTGCCGGGATCGAACGGGCGAATGACGATTTGAGTCGCTTCCGGAGCGCCGACCGAGGCAATGGCCTTGATCGGCGTGGGCGAGCCGTAAACCTCGACGCGCAGCGAGTCGACGAGTCCCGGATTGGCCCTGCCGGTGCGAATGCCGGCCAGATCCTGCTTGAGTTTAGCTAGCGCTTTGTCCATGCGCTCTTCGGCATCCAGCAGGATCTCATCAGCACTCATGCAACTTCAGCCTTTCCGGAAAAGGTGCCAGGAACCTTTTCTACTTGGTCATGACCACCTGGCTGCTGATCAGCGTGCCCAGGCGGCCGCCTTGCACCGCGCGCTCGATATTGCCTTCCTTCTTGAAGTTGAAGACCAGGATGGGCATATCGTGCTCCATGCACTGCGCAATGGCCGTAGGATCCATCACCCGCAGGTTTTGCTCGCGGACGGCATTATAACTCAACTCGCTATACAACAGCGCGTGGGGGTTTTTCTCGGGGTCATCGCTGTAGACGCCGTCGACGCGAGTGGCCTTGAGCAGCACGTCGGCCTCGAGCTCCAACGCCCGCTGCGCGGCGGCCGTGTCGGTAGTGACGAACGGGCTGCCGGTGCCCGCGGCCAGAATGACGATCCGCCCTTTTTCCAAATGGCGCCGCGCGCGGCGGCGAATATAGGGCTCTGCCACGCCGTCCATGCGGATGGCCGAGAGCAGCCGGGTTTCGAATCCCAGCGACTCGATCGCATCCTGCAGGGCCAGGCCATTGATGACCGTGGCTAGCATGCCCATGTAGTGAGCCGTGGCCTCCTGAATGCTGGAAGTGCCGGCCGTGAACTGGGCGCCGCGGAGGATGTTGCCGCCGCCGATGACGATGGCGATTTGCACGCCACCCTGCGCCGCCTTGCAGATTTGCTGCGAGATCAGCACGACCTCGTCCATGGCGATGCCGCGTTCGCCGGCATGGGCGAAACTCTCGCCGGACAGCTTGAGCACGACGCGCCGATAGCGGATGAGTTCTTCAGGCCCTCGGCTTTGTGCCATGCCATTTGCTCCCTAGAGCGCGCTCGCGCGGCCTGCCGGCCTGTGCTACTTGCCCAGTTCCCAGTGAGTATATCGCAACACCTTCATGCCGTGGCCCTGTGCGTACTTGCCGACGGTTTGCTTGTCGTCCTTGACGAACGGCTGCTCCAAGAGCACGCGTTCTGCGAAGAAATTGCGCAGGCGGCCTTCCACCATCTTGGCGATGATATTCTCGGGCTTGCCTTCGTTGCGCGCGGCCTCCGAGAGGATTTCGCGCTCCTTGTCGATGTCGGCCTGATTGAGATCTTCCTTGGCCAGTACTTGCGGCTTCATGGCGGCGATGTGCATGGCCACGTCCTTGGCTGCATCGGGATTGCCGCCGCTGGCTTCCACCAGCACGCCGACCGTCTTGCCGGCGTGATGCACGTATCCGGCGCTGGGCGCGTTCACGCGGAGAATGCGCCCCACGCGGAACACTTCGCGAATGCGATTGGTCAGATCGTTCAACTGGTCGCCAAGAGTCTGTCCGGACTTGGAAGGCGAAGCCTGCGCGAGCAACTCCTCGGCCGTCGCGGCGCCGGGGCCGGCGGCTAGTTGCTTTGCCAGGTCGCCTGCCAGGCCGATGAACTCGTCCATGCCAGCGACTGGCGCGCTCTCGCAGAGCAATTCGACCAGGGCGCCGACCCCCTTATCCCAATCGGTGTACAGTCCCATGCGGCCAAAGGACGTCTCGCGATCGAGGCGGCTCTGCTGCACTTTGACGTTATCTTTGCGCAGCTTGTCGATGGCCGCCTGCTCGTCGCCGCCGGTCTCCTGCAATGCTTCCTTGCACTTCATCAACGGCAACCCGGTCTTATCCCGCAGCGATTTCACCATGGCGGCGGTGATCTCTGACATGTCCCCAGTCCCTTCCTGCTCGAAAATGAATGATCTGCAATCGTGAAAACGGATCGGTTGCGGCGGCGTCACTTGTTCGACCCGCGCCCGATAATCTCGCTGCGAAGCGTGCCGCCGGCACATCTCCCGCAGGCTCGCGGACTATTTACGTGCCGGCCGCGCCCCGTCGATGTCGCTCCCGGTGCGTGCCAGGCGAAATCGCGTCGTGTTCAGGCGACGGGCTGGGCGTCGGCGACCTCGGACTTCTGTCGTTCCATCTCGCTCGCGCCGCCTGCTTTGCCTTCCAGGATCGCATCGGCCAATTGCTGCACGATCAGTTCGATCGAGCGAATGCTGTCGTCGTTGCCCGGAATCGGCAGATCCACCACGTCCGGATCGCTGTCGGTATCGATCAGCGCGACCGTGGTGATCCCCAGCTTTTGCGCTTCGCGAATCGCATTGCGCTCCTTCTTGGGATCGATGATGACCATGCACTCGGGCAAGCGGTTCATGGTGCGCATGCCGTGCAGGTTGCGGTACATCTTGCGGTACTCGCGCGCCAGCGCCGATTGCATTTTCTTGGAGTAGGCGGCCAATTCCTCGCCGGCGCGCAATCGCTCGAGCTCTTCCAAGCGGGTCAAGCGGCCGCGAATCGTGCGAAAGTTCGTCAGGGTGCCGCCCAGCCAACGGTCGCCCACGCAGGGCATGCCGCAGCGCTGCGACTCGCGCTCGATCGTTTCGCCGGCCTGTCGCTTGGTGCCGACGAACAACACCAACCCTCCGCCCGAGGAAACTTGCTTGAGATATTTCTTGGCCCGCAGCAACCCGCGAATCGTCTCGCGAACGTCGATGATATGAATCAGGTTCTGCCGGGCATAGATATACGGTCGCATCTTGGGGTTCCAACGGCTCGCCCGATGGCCGAAATGGACCCCCGCTTCGATCAATTGCTTGACCAGCACAGGTGGCATGAAACACTCCTTGGTTTGGCACACCGGCAGCTTGTCGCCGGGCACGGCACGGCGAACGTCCGGCGTTGGGTACTAGCTCGGTCGGTGAAAATGGGGTTTCGCCACGTTCGGACCGTACGAAGTGGCGAGCCAAGCAGTTTACCCGTACCAGCTTAGCGGGTCAATTGCCGTGCATTTTCGCGAGATGCACGGGCCGGCCGAAGCCCGAGAATCACACGCGCCGGCGAGCGCCGAGGCGGAATCCCAGCATGCCGATCGTGGCGAGTAACAGCAGCAGCCAGGTGCCGGGCTCGGGAATGTTGTGGATATACGGCAAAATGGCGTCGCCCAGATCGCCGCTGGAAAACCCGGCTACGTTGGCCTGGCCGACAGCCCAGGACGATGTCGTGCCCCAATTCGCGCCCAGAATGGCCAGGTCAGAGATATCGACGGTGCCGTCGCTATTGAGATCGCCGATACCCCAACCGTAGCCGCCCGGCGCCGCGGAATTCGTCCAGTGAGAGCCCATGATGGCCAGGTCCGAGATGTCGACGAACCCATCGGCGTTCACGTCGCCAAAGGACAACAGGCGCCATCTCATCAGCGGATCGCCGATGACGGTGTTGACATAGGAGAGTTGATAGTTGGCCGCCCAGGCCGACTCGGCGAACGTCCGGCCGAGCAGCAGGCTCTCGAAGAGAATGTCTTCGTTGCTGACGGTCACCCAGCTTGCCGTCGGTTCTTGCACATAGCCGACTCCCGCGGTGCCACCGATGGCCAGCCACTGGGCAACTTGCCCCTGGCCGCCCGTGTATCCGCCCGAATTGAAGCTATACGCGTTGTAACTTTCCAGGCTCGTGAACACGGCGCCGTCGGCTAGATTCAAATCCAGACCGCTGGTGATGTAGTTGGAAGGCGTCGACGACTGATGAACGCCGTGGCTGTCGTAGCCAATCACAGGCCCAGGCGCGGTGCCGAGAAACACCGAAGAATCATCGTAGGTATGGGCCACACCTGCTGGAGTGAGCACGTTATTGACGAGGCGGTTCATCGTGGCGTCGTACTGTTGGGCCGGGTCGTTGTCGACGACGAAGTGCATCGCGCCGTTGGGGCTATTGAGGGGACCGACGACGGCATCTTGCGCGCGGTCGATGGCGCCCAACACGTCGGCAACGGAGTAGCCGTCCAGCCGCGCCGTCAATCGCGTGCCGTATTGGTCGTGACTGAACGATGTCGTGGCATCGTAATACGGGTTTCGCACGAAGTGATCCGCCAGCGAATAGCTTTGATCGCCCATCATCTCCCAAGAGCTGATCGTATCGATGTTGGCCAGTTCGCTTTCGAAGCTCGAGTACGCCTGCCAATTCAAGATGGAATGCACTTCCCCATAGGGATCCGTGTACGTGGGAAGGTTAGGAAATGTGGCAGTAGGCGGCGGCTGTGTCACTTGAATCCGCAGCGGCAGGCCTTTGGTCGTGGCGATAACCGATCGCTGGGGCGTCAGAGCCGAGAGCACTTGCGGCCGCACGATGTTGAGGTAATCGTCGGCCGTGATGGCTTCGGACGTGCCGATGCCATTGATCGCAAGTAACTGCACGCCGGGATGCACCGCGGCATAGTAGTTCGCGATCTGGGCGCCATCGGCACTGGCGGAGTTATAGAGCACCAGCACGTTGGAGGCGTCGACTGCCAAGACGCTGCTCGGCGATGCGCATCGCACAGCCGAGACCGCGAGCAAAAGTGCCAACCGCCAAGTGGCGCGCATGCGTTCTTTCCTACCTGAAAAAGAACCGACGCGCCGAGAGTCACAAAGAGCGTCAGCCTACCCTGCCGCCGTTCCTCGCTGGACCGAATAAACTATCAGTTTTCGATTTGTCGCCTTCGTCTTGGGCGAAGAGCAAAAAGGGAGCACAGGCCGGCCGCCATCAGCACCCAAGTTCCCGGTTCGGGAATCGGCGTGGGCAACGACGCCATGGCAGCGGTAGTAAATGTGCCGCCCACCGTCGCCTGCAGCATCTGGGGCCCGAACGGGCTGGCGAAAAATAGAATGTCGGAATGGTTGGAGCCGGCCATCGCCGGAATGAAGTTCCAGCGAACATTCAACTTCGGCGCAATTCCGCCCGGCACGAAATTCGAGCTTATTGGAGCGACGCCACCCTCAGGGGTTGTCGGATCGTGGCCGACCAGCGTGGTGTTGTCGGGCACTGCCCCGGGGACCAATGAGATGGACAACGACGAGATGTCGGCATCGAGCCCCTGCCGAAAAACCTCGTATGCATAGATGTATTGCGTGCCGCCGCTGATGTCGGTTGGATTGCCCAAGGCGGCCGAAAGGCTGAAGTTCCCGGGCGCGTATACGGCAAAATCGACAATCGCATCGACGGTGTGCGTCAAGCCGGCGTTCGTCCCGCTGAAGGGAGTGGATCCCTTCCAACTTGGCAAAGCCGCCGCGTCGGTGGTCAGAGGTCCTGCAATTGCCACCGTCGACAGCGACATGCTGACCAATGCCGCGCCGAGTATGCGTCCAAGACTGCTTGCCATGGCAAGATTCCGTTTGGCAATAACTGGCCATCGTTATGGCCGACTGATCCCTGGTCCGAACTCGTGCTACAAGCACTCCTCACTAGTGACTCACCGATTGTTACACCCACCTTACAGTCACACGTGCCGCACCAACCAAAGCACCACAAGCCAAATCACCACAAGACCGCCACGAAGCCCAATCAGCACACACCCGAGTGACGCACGCGCAACCAACGTACCACGAACAATGCCGCACCGCACGCCGCCAGCACGAAAGTGCTCGGCTCAGGAATAATGGGGCCGCCCGGGGAAGGAACCGGAATCACGAAGGCAAAGCTACCGTGATCGATCAGCGTGCCATCGGACAACATGGGCGGATTCGGACTCGAAAAAACCAAACCCTTCGAGCGATCGTCTTCGACTATTCCGCCGAACCAATACCATTCCGCCTCATTGAGCGGCAAAATCTGCATGAAGTCAGCCGGCGTGGGACCGTCGACCAATCCGAAGCCTGCATCCCCCGTGAACTCGCCGATGTTGTCCGCCGCGTTGTCCAAAGTAATGAACAGCGACGTCAATGCCACCGATCCTTCCACGGCCGCTTGATACGTATAGACATATTCTCCAGCGGTCGGCGAATAACCTGAGAAGCCGGGAAACGTGCCTGGTGCCCACACGGCCCAGTCAACGAAACCGCTGAGACCGAATGGATTGGAGTAAGGCGTGCTGCCGTGCCAGACGTTGGCGAAACCGTCGACATACACACCAGGGGCAGTTGCCAGAGGCCCAACCGGAAGAGGTCCGGCCAGGGCAGGCGCGGCAGGAATGGCCAGCGCACACACAAGAAGCAGCGACGTTCTTGTCCGGATCATTAGCTTGTCCTTTGCACCTGGTCTGGTGGCGTACGGCTGCTGGAACGTTGCGAGCCTGGTGTCTACGTGTAGTTACATTGCCTCTGAAGCGTGATCCTATCAAGCCGCCCACTAGTGTCAAGATATTGTGAAAATCTTTATCGAAAATTTCCTCCAGGCACCGCCCGAAAGGTGTATGTTGTCTCGGCTCAATAAAAACGGATAAAATTAGGCAAAGATCCTTGATAAGGTCCCCCCGTTCTGCTATCTAAGAGCGTGGCCCGAAAGGGCCGGTTACCCGGCAACTGGGTAGGTGGCCGGGCAATCGCAAGGGCGTTGAGTACGAACGCCGTTGGTAGGTCGGAATTTGCCTCGCTACTACGTCGGTGGCTTAGTCCTCGAGTGCCGCTCTTTTTTCACCCGCCAATCGTGCGTGTGCGAGACCGCAAAATGCAAAACCGTTATCTCATTGTCTGCGCCCTCCTTTCACTTTGCGCTTCTGCGCAGGGAGCCACGATTTGGACAGGCGCCAATTTCCGCGTCGACGCCTCGGCCCCCGTCCCCGTGGGCAACGCACTGCAAGGGGTCACGCTGACTGCTATCGGCCTCAACGGCGCTTTGCCGAATGCTTTTGACGGCGTCACCGGCGGCGCCACCGGAATCACCACGGCGGGCAATTTGCTTTCGCAAGTGTACGAATTCGCGCCGATGGGTTCCCCCACGCCGACGCTGGCGCTGATCCAACCTGTACTAAACGCTCAGTTCTATCCTATCGACTCGCATTTCCTGGTCGATCCGCCGGCAATCATCTCAACGGTGGCGCCCAACGAGAATCAGCTTGTCGCCAACAATACGGAAGCGCCAAACGCGGGCTATGGTAATTCGCTAACGGGCCAATTCGCGCTGAGTGGAGCGCCCGCGGCGAGCTGGGCCTTCGCTTATCTGGCCGTACCGGACGGCACCACCGTCAACTTGAACTTCCGCATCGCCGATGGAGGCGGACAGTTCGCGAACGAATTGGTGGAGACGTCTTTGGTGGTGCCCGAGCCCTCGACCATGCTGCTGGGAGGCGTCGGCATGCTCGCCTGGGCGGCTCTCGCGTGGCGGCGGCGGCGATAAGCCGTCGCAAACTACGGATCTTCCCTGCGTGGCGCGCCACTCACGCACGATCAGGGCGATTCGGCGCTTGGCGACTGCAGAAACGCCAACAAGTCGCGAAACTCCTGGATCGTCAATTGCGCCGCCAATCCGTCGGGCATAATCGACGTCGACTGCGGCTGGCGGGTTTCGATTTCTCCCGGCTTGAATTCGTGCAGCTCGCCGTTGCTGTCGACATAGGTTTGCTCGCCGGTAGCCAACTCTCGAACGAGCATGCCCACCAGTGGCTTGCCCGAGCTCGTGCCCACGAGCCAGGTGGCGAAATGGGGGGCAATTTCCTTGCTGGGGCGAACAATCGATTCCACCAATCGGTCCCGGGTGAGTCGCGAGGTAGTGGCTGTCAGCTCCGGTCCGATACGTGCACCGCGGCCAACCATCTGATGGCAGCGAGCACATCCGGCCGCGCCGCGGTGAAAGAAGATGCGCTCACCGGCGGCGGCGTCGCCCGGGCGGCCTTCGCGATCGTCCAGCAGCTTGAGCCAACCATCCAAATCTTCGGGCTTGGGCCGAGAAAACGGCGCCTCCGGCTTGAGCACGCGTTCGACCAGTTCACGCGCATCCGTCTGCTTCGCAACTTCCGCAAGCCGTTGTCGCTCGTCGACCGAGAATACCCCCCCGCGCAGCGAGCGAAGCGCTTCATTTCGTAAGATTGGCTCGCCGCTCTTGGCCAACTGGATCAGCAGCGCCCGTTGTTGGGCATCCGCATGCGACAAGCCCACGATGGCTTCGGCGCGGAGCGAGTCAGAGTACTCGTCGCTACCTGCGATCCGCGACAATGCCACGGCGCGCACGGCAAGATGGCCGTCGCGCATTGACCGTACGGCCTCGAGCTGCAACTGCGTTTCGTCGGAAGCGAGGAACTGCTCGAGGCGAGTTAGCGTCAGTGCCTCGTGGTCGGGACGCAACATCCGCAGCGACCAACGCAGCACCTCAGGCGGCGTGGCCGAGTCGTCGAGAGCGCGGACGATGTACTGATCGAGCGCCCATTCGTCGCTGGGCTCGCGCACCACGCCGTCCAGCCGCTCCAACGCCGCCAGGTACCCGCCAAACAGACGACTCGTGGCTGGCCCCGCCGTGAGCGCAGTTTGCAACTCTGGCCGAAACTCGGTCAGCCGCTCTTCGCCAACCCATTGAATCGCAGCAAACCGTACCGCCGTGTCCGAATCTTGCAGAAATCGCGGAACCGCCTGCCGCGCCCGCGGGTCGCCCGATTCGCGCAGCACCAAGAGCGCCGCCAAACGTTCTTGCGGCATTAATCCAGTCAGCTCGATATCGGGCGTGACCGCTTTGCACTTTTCCAGTCCGACGCGGGCGGCCTCGGCGACGAATGCGTCCAGATCGGAGACTGCATCCCATAGCACCGCCTGCTGCGCGCGATCCGACGTGCGTCGCAGCGCTTCGGCACGCACTTCGGGCACCTCGGCCGGCGATGTGAGACCGCTGCCATCGAAATCTGCGGGCAATCGCCGCACGGCCAGCGCGCGGACGCCCGCATCCGCGTCGCTTTGCGCCACTTCGCGAACCGCGGCATACTGACCTGCAGAACACAACGCTTGAACGGCAACAGCCCGCACGCGCGGCGAGCTATCTTCGCGGGCCAATTTCGCCAGCAGGGTCTGGCCCTGCGCGCCAGCGGCCGCCAAGGCTCGCGCGGCCTGTTCGCGCAAGGGTCGGTGCGCGGCGTGGATGGCTTGCGCAGGAGCCGACGGGCGATGCGCTTCAACCGGGTCGACCGCGCTTAGCCGCCACAGTCGGCCGTGACCGTGAATTTCGTAGTCCTTGAGCACCCAATCGCTAATGAACAGCGACCCGTCGGGCGCCGTGGCAATGCCCACCGGACGAAAGTTCTCGTCCCCTTTGACGATCATCTCTGGCACGGAGCGGAAGCTGGCCCCGCGTGGCTCCAGCCGGTGACGCTCGATGCGATGATCGCCCCACGAAGTGACCAGCAGATCGCCGATGTAGTCGGACGGTAAGTGATCCGATTCGTAGGCCACCAGGCCCGAGGGGGCTTCGCCCGTGCCGGACACCATCGGCAGCGTGCCCGGCAACTCGCCATTCCAGGCCGTAAATGGATGCACGCCTTTGCGGCCGTTGCGATAGCGATAACCATAGTTTCCGCCGGGCACGATGTGCAACAAGCGGCAGGGCGGCAGCGAATCGGGGTCATTGTCGACGGCGAACAACCGCTCGAACGGGTCGAGTGCGACGTGAAACGGGTTCCAGAAACCAAAGGCAACCAACTGGAGCTGGGCGCCGTCCGCGCTACAGCGATACACCTGTCCGCCTTCCAGCTCGCTGACCATCGAGCCGTCGGCGCCGATCAGCTTGAACTGAGAACCCAAGTTCTCGCCCAGGCCGAAAAAGACATTGCCGTCGAAATCGAAAGCAAATCCAGACAGCCCGTTGTGCGGATAAAAGCCTGCGGTCTCTAACCGCACGATCGGCGTTCGTTCGTCGGCGCGGCCGTCATCGTCGGTATCGCGCAGGCGAAAAATCTCGTTGCGCGTGGCCACATAGATCGAGCCGTCGGAGTGCATGCCAACGTTCATCGTGGCCACGGTGCCTTCGAAGAACGTGCCGACTTTCTCGAATCGTCCGTCGCCGTCGGCGTCTTCGAACATCCGAATGCGATCGGCCGGCGGACCCTGATAGTCGGGCGGGCGAAAGTGCGTGTGGCACTCGACCACCAGCACGCGACCGCGGGCATCGACCGCCAGACCGGTCGGCGTAACCAGGTCCGGTTCGGCGGCGACAAGTTCGATCTTGAGACGCGGGTCGAGAACTGCGGGCACCGCCACCGGCACGGGATCGGCAATGCTCAACCACAGAGCCAGGCTCAACATCGCGGCCGTCATACAATTCTCCCAGCCGGGACCTCGGAACAGAATGGCGCCATCGCTGAGTCGCCTGAGCTATCGACTTGCCGATTGAGCGGCGCCTAGCACGTCGGCGATGGGCTTGCCCGCGTCGGGCACGCTGGCGCAATAGTCCTCGCCCATCAGCGCCGCCAGGGTGGCGGCCACCTGGCTCTGTGTCACCAGATCGACGTTCTCACGTTCGCCCAACGGCGGCGTATCGGGGCCCAGGAAACCAAGCCAGATATACTCGCTGCGGGCGATTTTCTCGCCGTGGCTCTTCCATTCGACCGGCGCGTCGCCACGGCCGTGATCGGGCACGAAGATGATCGAGGTCTTGCCCTGATACTCGGGCAGCGACTGCGCCGTTTCCCACAACCGGCGCAGGCAGTCGTCGGCCCGGCGGGCGCCGTCGAGATACAAGTCGTAACGGCCTGCGTGCCCCCAGCCGTCCGTCTCGTTGATCGACAGAAACATCAGCCGCGGCTTGTTGAGCTGCATGTACTCGAGCGCCGTGAAGATCATCAGCGAATCGAATGGTTCGGCAGCCCAATAGGCCGTGTCCTGCACCTTTAGCTCGTTCAACAACTCGATGCGCGGCGTGATCTTGCCGACCGTCAACGGTTCGCGCGCCGCGTTGATCGGAAAGCCGCAGCGCTGGCGATTGAAAATGAACGGAAAGCAATCCCAGACGCCAAAGGCCACCACTTTGCCGCCGTAGCCCGGCTTGCGATTGAGCCACTCGAACACCGTCACATTGTGGTTGGGGTTCTTGTCGTTGCTGTCGATGCGCGGATCGGCAAAGCCGCACAGGATCTCGTTGTAGCCGGGATACGAAAAGTTCAGGCCGTTGGTCACCTTGGCCATGCTGCCCTTGGCCTGATTGCCATAGACCTGGCCCTGCTTGGCCATCACCGACCAAAAGAACGGCATCAGCGCTTCGCGGCGTTCCCGAGGCGTGTCGCGCCAGAATTTGGCCTTCAGCGCTTCGACATCCTTCACTCCGCCAGCCTCGGCATTCATCAAGGCCTCGTCAGCGCCGCCAAAGACCTCCTGCCAGCGCAGCCCGTCAGTCATGAACAAAATGACGTTTTCCGTGGCGCGCTTGTTGGGTTCCGCAGCGACCGCGGCGTCTCCGCCTAGAATGACTGCCGCGACGACGAACCATGCTTGCAAAAACTTCATCTGCAACTCTCCGCCGGGTGGGAACTTTGGTAGGAAACGCTCTCGCATCAAGTGGCTGCTAATCGATGGCCGCTCGACGGCGGGCTCCAGTATGTGCTGGGCGAGCGACTCCGGCAACCCGCCGAACATGCGGCCCTATTCCCGCGATTCACCGCTGGGCATTCGCCCGCAGGCGATCGACTTCGGCAATCGTCAGGCGCTCCCAAACGCCGCGGCTTCGGTGAAACTCGAACGATTGCTGTTCGATATCGCGGACGTATTGTCGCAATGCGGCGTCATCCATGGCCACGGGCCAAGCGTCGCCGATTTCAAGCAACCGCAAGCGCTGCGCCCGGATCAAATCCGCCACCTTGGCGCGGACGTGATAGCGCGCTTCGACGCCCGGCGGAGTCAGCAATCGGCGGGGGGCGTTGGTAACCGTGATCCTGAGCCCGTTGCTGAGCACCGAGGCAAAGCTCGCATGCACTTCGACACGTCGGATATAGCGAGCGCAATTCACTGAGGCGAACATGGTGCCTTCGCGGTTCGCCAGGACGACGGCATATCCCTAGGCGTCACCGACGCAGGGCATCACTTCGGCGAATCGCGGCGTGAATCCAGCGTCGGCGCACTGCTTCAGCGTGTCAGTCAAGGCCTCGCGAGGCCCAGGCGGAAGGTCATGCGGATCGACCATGGCCAGCATCTCTGGCGCAAAGCCAAAGGGCGCCGGCAACGGCACGTGCAGGATTTTGAAGAGACTGCCGATCGCAAACGTCAGCAGATTGGGCCGCGTGTTCCACCATAACTCGCGGAACGTGACCTTGGTGGCGACCGTCTTGAAGAAGCTCGAGTCCCCCGCCCCAGCCGTCGGCGCCGCAAACGGGTTTTCGTAGAGCGGCTCGGGCATGACTCATCATTGCGCTACGAAGTCTGGATGACGAGCCGAGCGGCTTCGCATCGGGCCGAGGCGATCGACGAAGCTCTGGCACTCCTGAAGCGGCGCGAGCAACTTCGAAGAGACGTTCACAGCGGGCTGTTTTCGCGGGCCAGATCGGCTTTACGCCCCTTACAGGCCGATCGCATCGCCCGCCCAGAGTACCGCGTAAATCAGACTGACGATGACCGCCGCACCCACCAGCCCCAACCCACCCACCATGGGAAAATTGAAGCCGGTTTGCTCATCGTCAGCAGCACCGGCGGGGCGCTTCAGGAGCGCACGGTACTGCGTCCCTTCAGACAGTACGCTGATGGCTTCCCACCCCTGACCGCCTGCATCGTTCAAACGCTTCACAAACTCCTCAAACGGCACTCCGTACAGATCACGATATTGCCATTGCCGGCGTGCTGTAACGATGTCTGTTGGTTCCATCATGTGGTCCGTTGGTAGGAGCGATGTCCGTCCGCCATTGTACCAGATCGGGCGAGTTGCGCGTGAAATGTCCGTCCAATTCCTAACGCATACTCAGACAACAACGAAGCGCACCGAGCGGCCGGCGATGATCTGCAGTTATCGTCTGGCAAAGAGTGCTAAAGGTCGTCGGGTTCCAGTCCTGTTCTTTTCGAAATACGCGCGAGCATTCGCGGGCCGATCTCCTCCCCGTCGTGGAAGGCGAAAACAAAGTCGCCCCGTTCTGCGCGCTCTAGCACACGATGCGAGCCCGTCTGGCGTTTGACGGACTAGCCGCGGCGGTCGAGTGCGGCCAGCAGCCGCCGAGCCTTGACGGATTTCCACCGGCTCAAGGTAAGATGGCGAACACGTCGCCCATTTGCGGGAAGTGTTCGCCGTGCTCCAGTCGATCGGCGAGCACGCGAAGGGAAAGTGCCTGAGCCTTGCCCACGGCCTCCTTCCTCGTCGCACCGTAGGCCATCACCCCTGGCAACTCCACCACCTCGGCAAGCCAGCGCCCGTCATCTTCACGCTCAACTTCGATCCTCAGCATCGGTGCAACCGTTCTGCAAGACTGTTGAGTGCTAGAGCCAATAAGCCTACCAGCGACCCGGCTAGGACTCGAACCACCAACCGAGCATGGGGCACGGGCGTGGCCCAAGCGCAGTGCGGTGGCAGCTACTAACCAAAACCCAAGCTACCCGGCTAGGACTCGAACCTAGAATGGGAGAGCCAAAATCTCCAGTGTTACCATTACACCACCGGGTAGGGCGCCGGGGGCTTGTTTTAAGCCTCGGCCATCAAAAAGCTTACGCATTCGCGTCCCAGCGTCAAGTCGACCCCTGCGGCAGCGCCAGCATGCGCAGCGTCGCCGCGGCGTGCTGTGCCGCGGAATACAACGGCTATTCGCGCTCCGCCTCGCCGTTGGCCCGGCTCAGCACCGAAAACGAAAGCTGCTCCAATTCGATTGCCAGGTCGACGCCGATTTGGCGGATGTGATCGGGCAGCGAAATCGTGACGGGGGCGAAGTTGACGATCCCTTCGATCCCCGCCGCGACAAGGCGATCGGCAACCGCCTGAGCCGCTGGAGCGGGCACGGCGATCATCGCCAGCTTGATGTGGTTTTCGGCGGCCACCTCCGACAGTCGATCGAGGTGAAACACACGCACGCCCTCGATCGTGGCGCCGACGCGCTGCGGATCGATGTCGAACGCCGCCACGATCCGAAAGCCCTGGTGGCTGAATCCCTTGTAACCTAACAGGGCGCGACCGAGATTACCGGTGCCGACCATGGCCACCGGCCAGTCGCGATCGGTGCCCAAAATCTTGCGAATGGCGTGGATCAGATCATCGCAGCGATAGCCAATTCCAGGATGGCCGAAATGGCCGAAATAGGCCAGATCCTTGCGAACCTGGGCGTCGCTAAAGCCCAACAAGCTGCCGAGCTGGCTGGAACTGGTGCGCTGGTGGCCGTCGCGCACCAGGTGCTGCAATTCGCGGAGGTACAGGCTCAAACGGCTGACCACCGCCTTGGGAACCGTCGCATCGCCGGCGGGCGGCGTTGACTTCGAGCTCTTGGACTTGGAATCGCTCATGCTCGACAAGACTGGCGCGAACGCTCTTGCCCGTTCCAACGAGGGGGGATCGGCACTGTAGACCATCCTACCAGGGTTCACAAGTCAGGGATATTCCCGTAATGGCAATCCCCCATGCACGGGCCGTCACCCCAACAACACGGCCCACCGCACGCATCGCGACGAGCGGAGGGCCGGAATTGTTCGCAGGGCACGTGCCAGGCTGGCCGCTACTGATTGACGTAGTGCGGGTGATCGACGAATACCTCGCCGGTCGCCGCGCGATAGATCCAGCCACCCGTATCAGCGGACGTGGGGTTCGGCGAGCTGCCTGGCGCGCCATGATCCAGGCTCACGGTGTTTCGTCCGGAAAACGGCTGAACCGGCAGGGCGCCACCTTGGATGTAGGGCCCCAGGGGATGTTCCGCGTCGGGCAAGCCCGTCGGACTGAAATTTCCCGCGACGTCGGTGGCCTTGGTCAATTGTTCCAAGTTGTTCGTGCCCGCCGGATAGCTGCCCCCGTGTTGCAGCTTGTAAAGCTCGATCTGCGTGCGCAGCGTCTGCAAGTCGAGCTTTAGTTCATTCTCTTGCACGTCGCGTGTATGCCGCGAGAACTGCGGGATGATCGTGGCGGCCAACACGGCCATGATCACGATGACAATCAGCACTTCGAGCAGGGTGAAGCCCCGCTGGCGTATGTGAGCAAGCATCTGTGGTATTTCCTGAATAGGCGTAGCGGCCTCTGCGATTCGCATCATCAGAGTGCCGGCGATTCTCTTCCACGGCGCAGCGGAATGCTGACGCCAGGGCAGTCCCCAAGTTCGACTTGGACTACTCGACAAGATTCACTGTCTGTGGATACGTAGGTTGGTAATCTGGGAGCGTCAAGCAATACGGCTTGGCATGGCAAACTAGGACCGGTCGATCCGATTTTACCCATAAGTCGCGTCAGACTAGCCGATGCCAGTAGAGCACGTCCATTGTCGGCATGCGCGCCTCAATCCGGCCGACGCGAACGATCCTGCCAAGCTGCCCCCCACACATCTCCACTCAAAGTCCACCCAAAATATCCACATCAAGCCGTCATCCCAATCTGACGATCCATACAGATGGTTCGGGAAAGATGGGCATTCTGTTATCCCGCCGTGCACAGCGACTTTAATGCTGTGGCAAATGGCGTGAAATAGATCGTCCAGCTAATGCACATGGAGTGCGCTAGCCGAATGAACCTTACAGGCGAGTCCACCTCGCTTGACCAGACCCCCCATCCTGAGCTGTCCACGAAGGAGGCATGAGATATGAAAACGCTGTTGGGTGTGCCGTTAATCGCGGTCATCCTGAGTGTCGTGATGATGGACACGGCACAGGCAGGATACTGCGGCGCGGCCCGATACCGCTCGTGTGCCAGTAGCTGCGAAGCCGGGTATGCCCCGTGCAAGCAGCAATGTCACACGGTGATGCGGACCTGCAAAGAGGTCGTCTATGAAAAGCAGAATTACACCTGCTACAAGACGGTCTACGAGCCGGTCGTTGAAAACCGAACCATCGACTGCGTGAAGTACGTGCGTGAGACGGCGTATCGCGATTGCTGCTACACCGTGTGCAAGCCGGTGTACGAGACCAAGACTCGCGAAATCTGCTACACCGTCTGCAAGCCCGTCTACGAGACCAAGACCCGCGAGATTTGCTACACCGTCTGCAAGCCCGTCTGGGAAACCAAGACGAAAGAGATTTGCTATACGGTC
>JBBDYK010000240.1:0-21517 GCA_040901665.1 Pirellulales bacterium
TGGTTTTGCGGACGCTTGGCCCATCGGCTGCAAACTGCCGCGGGTCCCATGTACACGATTTGCTGCGAGGCGATTTTCAACCAGCATCCGGCCGTCTATCGCTCGGCGCTGGTGGGCCTCGGGCCGCGTGGTCGACAACGGCCGGTGATCGTGGTCGAGCCGTGGCCCCAGCAGCGCCCTCGCGGCAGAGCGGCCCGTGCCAGGCTCTTGGCGGAGTTGGCCGGGCTGGCGGGCGGAAACGAGCTGACGGCCGGCATTCGCGATTTGCTCATCCATCCCGCGATGCCCGTCGACGTGCGGCACAACGCGAAGATCGCGCGCGAGAAGCTGGCAACTTGGGCCGCCAAGAAGTTAGGGTAGCCACGATGCACGCACTGGTTACCGGAGGCGGCGGGTTTCTCGGCCAGACAATTATCGCGCAACTCCTCGCGCGCGGCGACCACGTGCGCAGCCTGGCCCGGGGCCGTTATCCGGCACTGGAAGAACTCGGCGTCGAGTGCGTGCAGGCGGATATTCGCGACGCGGAGTCCGTGCGGCAAGCCGCCGCAGGCGTCGACGTCGTATTTCACACCGCGGCCATTGCCGGCATCTGGGGACCGTGGGCCGAGTTCTTCGGTATCAATGTTATCGGCACACGCAACATTATCGCGGCTTGCCGTGCGGCCGGCGTGCGACGGCTCGTGTTCACATCCAGCCCCAGCGTCACCTTCGACGGCGCCGCGCAGGAAGGCGTCGACGAGTCGGCGCCCTATCCACAACGCTGGCTGTGTTACTATCCGCAAACCAAAGCACAAGCCGAGCAGGAAGTGTTGACCGCCAATGACTCGCGGTTGGCCACCTGCGCCTTGCGACCGCACCTTATCTGGGGACCGGGCGACCACCATTTGATTCCGCGGTTGATCGAACGCGCCAAAGCCCAACAGCTTCGCCGCGTGGGCGATGGCACGAATCTGGTGGACATGATCTACGTCGACAACGCGGCCCACGCGCACCTGCAAGCGGCCGACGCGCTCGCGCCCGACTCCGCCGTCGCGGGGAATGCCTATTTCCTCAGCCAGGGTGAACCCGTGAACTGCTGGCAATGGATCGACGAGATACTGGCGCTGGTCGGATTGCCGCCAGTCGAGAAGTCGATCTCTCTCAAGGCTGCGTGGCGCGTGGGTTGGCTGTTAGAGAAAATCCACCTCTCGCTGAGAATTCAAAGCGAGCCCCGCATGACCCGCTTCCTGGCGGCGCAACTTGGCACATCGCATTACTTCGACATCAGCAGAGCGCGCCGCGACTTCGCTTACGATCCACGAATATCAATCGCCGAAGGCATGTGCCGGCTGGGCGCTGCCATGAATCGCATGCCAAAGCGGTGACGCGTCGCAACGCGCCCAGTCTGCCGGCTTTGCAAAGCAAAGCACTGTTTCTGCCGTGCGTGGCGCATGCGCCTTGCCAATCTTTTCGCAACCCGGTAACTTCAAAGGTTTTACCGAGAGCCCGATGCTCTTGGCCGGTGGTGGGCGAGTGCTTGCCACGGGTGGCGACGCACGCGCCCCGGCGCGCGCCCCTCGCCGGTTGCTTGGGATCGGATGCTTGGCATCAACAGACCTTCTTGGAAGGCGGATGATGATTGCTGGACTGCCGAAGCGCGAGCGAGTTGTCATCACCGGCATCGGTTTGGCGTCGCCCAACGGCAACAATCTCGGCGAGTTTCGCGACAGCCTGTTGGCGGGTCGTAGCGGCGTCACGCCCTACGAGATTCGCTACGTCGGCAAAACCGTAGCCGGCGTGTGCAACTTCGACGAGCTGAGGTATCAAAAGCGCAAGGACCTGCGCCGCGGCACCCGCGCCGGCAGCGTCGGAATTTATTGCGCCAACGAGGCGATTGCCGATGCCGGGCTCGATTGGCCCAACGTCGATCGCTCGATGGTCGGCATCTACATCGGCGTGACCGAACACGGCAACGTCGAAACCGAAAACGAGATATTCGAGCTCAAGGGCTACGACTACGACACCAAGTTCTGGTCGCATCATCACAACCCGCGCACCGTGGCCAACAACCCGGCTGGCGAGATCTCGCTGAATCTCGGCATCACCGGCCCGCACTATTCGATCGGCGCCGCCTGTGCCGCCGGCAACGCGGGCATCATCCAGGGAACGCAAATGCTGCGGCTGGGCGAGTGCGACGTGGCACTGGCCGGCGGCGTCTCGGAGAGCATTCACACGTTCGGCATCTTCGCCAGCTTCAAAAGCCAGGGTGCGTTGGCCGAGCACGAGGATCCGGCGCGCGCATCGCGGCCGTTCGACACCGCGCGCAATGGCATCGTGGTGGCCGAGGGAGGCTGCATCTACGTGCTGGAACGCTATGACGACGCCCGACGACGCGGCGCCAAGATCTATGGCGAGATTGCCGGTTACGCCATGAACAGCGACGCCAGCGATTTCGTGCTGCCCAATCCCGAGCGGCAAGCCGAGTGCATGAACCTGGCACTGCGGCGGGCCGAGCTCAATGCCGACGAAGTGGACATCGTCAGCACGCACGCCACCGGCACCGCCAGCGGCGACATCCAAGAGTGCGACGCGCTGCGACGAGTCTTCGACGGCTCAAAGCGCGTGCGATTCAACAATGCAAAAAGCTTCATCGGCCACACCATGGGCGCCGCCGGCGCCCTGGAGTTGGCCGGCAACTTGCCCGCCTTCGCCGATCGGGCTTGCCACGCCACCATCAACGTCGACCAGCTCGACCCACAGTGCGCTATGACCGGTCTGGTCGTCAACGAGGCTCAACAGCAGCAAGTCGATGTCATTTTGAACAACAGTTTTGGAATGTTGGGCATCAATTCCGTCGTGATCGTCAAACGTGTGTAACGGAAGCGGAGAAACGTGGGAATGACACCTGAGGAAATCAAAGTAGTCGTGTTGGACATTCTGGAAGGCATTGCGCCGGACGAAGATCTGAGCGGCCTGGTTGACGACGTGCCCCTGCGCGAGCAACTGGAGCTCGACAGCATGGACTTTCTCGACATTGTCATGGAGTTGCGCAAGCGCTACCGTGTGCAGATTCCGGAGGATGACTACATCGAGTTGGCTACCATGCAGAGCACCGTCAGTTACCTGACGCCGCTGATGAAGGATTTGCAAAAGGTCTAACTCACGCCGGCGGCACATCGCACGTCATATCAACCATGTACGACACGATCATCATCGGGGCGGGAATGTCGGGGCTGGCCGCCGGCATCCGCCTGGCGCACTTCGATCGCCGCGTTTGCATTCTCGAACGCCATACGGCGATCGGTGGGCTCAACTCGTACTACCGGCTGGGCGGCCGCAACTACGACGTCGGCCTGCACGCGGTCACCAACTTCACTCCCAAGGGCGCCCGCAAGGGACCACTTGCCCGGTTGCTGCGACAATTGCGGCTGCGCTGGGACGATTTCGGACTCGTGCCGCAGCTTGGCTCGGTCATTTCCTTTCCGGGCGCTTCGCTGCGGTTCAACAACGACTTCGCGCAATTCGAAAACGAAGTGGGCGAGCGATTTCCCCACGAGAAGGACAACTTCCGCCGCCTGGCCGCCGCCGTGGTCGACTACGACGATCTGAGCGAGAGCACGGCCAGCGTCTCGGCCCGCGCCGTGGTGAGCGAAATCATCAAGGACCGCCAACTCGTCGAGATGCTGTTCTGCCCGTTGATGTACTACGGCAGTGCGCGCGAGCACGACATGGATTTCGGTCAATTCTCGGTGATGTTTCGCAGCATCTTCCTGGAGGGTTTTGCCCGCCCCTGGGCCGGCGTGCGAGTGATCCTCAAGCACCTGGTGCGAAAGTTCAAGACTTTGGGCGGCGAGTTGCGGTTGCGTGCCGGCGTGCAGCGGATCGACGTCGACGGCGAGCGCGCCACGCGCGTCGTGCTCGACGACGGCACCGAGCTGGAAGCGCAGCGCGTGTTGTCCTCCGCCGGCCTGGTCGAGACCATGCGCATGTGCGGCAACGAGCCGGCGGTGAAGCCCCTGCCAGGACAAGTTTCCTTCGTCGAGTCGATTTCAGTGCTCGATCGCCAGCCGGCCGAGCTGGGGCACGACCGCACGATCGTATTCTTCAACGATTCCGAGCGGTTCGACTATCGCAAGCCCGACGACCTGGTCGATCTGCGCAGCGGCGTGATCTGCTCGCCCAACAATTTCGCCTATGCCGAGCCGCTGGCCGAAGGCGTGGTGCGCACCACGGCGCTGGCAAACTTCGACCGCTGGCGGGCGCTGTCGGCAGAAGCCTATCAGGCCGCCAAGGACGCCTGGTTCGCCCGCATCCTCGAAAGCGCGGCGCGGCACGTGGGCGATTTTCGTGCTCGAATCGTCGCCACGGACATGTTCACCCCGATCACGATCAAGCGGTTCACAGGCCACGAGAACGGCGCCGTGTATGGAGTGCCGCGCAAGGTTTTCGACGGCACCACCCACCTGAAAAACTTGTTCCTCTGCGGCACGGATCAAGGCTTCGTCGGCATCATCGGCGCCATGTTCAGCGGCATCGCCATGGCCAATCGCCACCTGTTGAACGTGGCCACGGGCGAACCCGATACCGCCGCAGCCGCCGAACTGGCCGTGCAAGACGTCCTCTAAACCCGATGGCGCGGATACAGCCGACCAGTCTCGGCCGGCGCTAATCTCCATCATGCCGAAAGATTTTCTCAAAGGCGCCCGCGACCAGTACGACGTGATCGTCATTGGCAGTGGATTGGCCGGTTTGACCGCGGCCAACACGTTGGCCCGCGCCGGACGATCGGTGCTGTTGCTGGAGCAGCACTACAAGATCGGCGGCATGGCCACCTGGTTTCGCCGACCCGGCGGGCACATCTTCGACATCTCGCTGCACGGATTTCCGGTGGGCATGGTCAAGAGCTGCCGCCGATACTGGACCGACGAGATCGCCGACTCGATCGTGCAGCTTGCGAACATCCGCTTCGACAACCCGATGTTCTCGCTCACCACCAACTTCAACCGCAACGACTTTACGCGCTTGCTCGTCGAGCAATTCAAGGTCCCCGCCGAAAGCGTCAAGGCGTTCTTCGACACGGCACGCGGCATGAACTTCTACGACGACCAGCAAATGACTACCGGCGAGCTGTTCGAAAAGTTCTTTCCCGGCCGCGAGGACGTGATCCGGCTGTTGATGGAGCCGATCACGTACGCCAACGGCTCGACGCTCGAGGATCCGGCCATCAGCTACGGCATCGTATTCTCCAACTTCATGTCGAAGGGCGTATTTACCTTTTCCGGCGGCACCGATCGGCTCATCAAGCTGATGCACGCAGACCTGGTGCACAGCGGCGTTGACGTGCGCATTCGCTGCGACGTGGAGAGGATTCTCACCCGCGGCGGCCGGGTGACCGGCGTTCGCGTCAACGGGCGCGACATCGCCACGAGGGCCGTCATGTCCAACGCCAATCTCAAATCGACGATCTTTCACCTGGTGGGCGAGGATCAGTTCGACCGCGGCTTCGTCGACGAGGCGCAGGCCGTGCGGCTCAACAACTCGAGTTGCCAGGTCTACATGGCGCTAAAGCCCGGCGACGAGCTGGACGAAAGTCTCGGCGATCTGCTGTTCAGTTCCACGGCGCCGTTGTTCCGCACCGAGGCCCTGCTGAGCCGCGACGTGACCAGCCGCACGTATTCGTTCTATTACCCCCGCACTCGGCCGGGCAGCGATCGCTCGCTGATCGTGTCGAGCACGAACGCCCGGTACGAGGACTGGGCACAACTCGATCGCGAGGCGTACGAGGCCAGCAAGCGCGACCTGGTCGAGACGACCCTGGATGCCATCGCTACCTACATTCCTGACATCCGTCAGCGGATCGATCACGCCGAGGCCTCCACGCCGCTGACATTTCGGCACTACACCAAGCACCTCGACGGCGCCAGCTTCGGCACCAAGTTCGAAGGCTTGGCCGTCAGCCGCGCGTTGCCCCAGCAGGTGGGCGGGCTGTTCCATGCCGGCAGCGTGGGCATTATCATGTCGGGCTGGCTGGGCGCGATGAACTATGGCGTCATCGTGGCCAATGATGTTGACAACTGGCTTTTGAGCAGCGGCACGGCGCCCGCGCGACCGTGCGCGACGGCGTCATGAGTCTCGATGAAATCCATGCGGCGATTCCCCATCGCCCGCCGTTTTTGCTGGTCGACGAGATCGTCCGGCGCGAGGAACAGCGGATCGTGTGCCGCAAGACCTTTCGCCACGACGAGTGGTACTTTGCCGGACATTATCCCGGCCATCCGATCGTGCCCGGGGTGATTCTGTGCGAGGCGGCCATGCAGGCAGGAGCCATCCTGCTATCGCGTTTCACGCCGCCGCTGGATCGAGGGTTGCCCGTCGCGGCGCGGATGAATGACGTGCGATTCAAGCGCGTGGTGCGGCCGGGCGAAACCATCGAGATCGAGGTCGAAATGACGCACAGCACCAGCAAAGCATGGTTTCTCAAGGCCAAGGTCACCTGCGAGCAGCAAGTGGCTGCCCGGCTCGAGTTCGCTTGCGCCATCGCGCCCCCGATCACCGACGCACAAGCGACCGGCTAATTCCGGCGACGCACCGATGGATTTTCTGCAATTGGCCGGCAAGTCGATCCTGGTGCTTGGCGTGGCCAATCGCAAGAGTGTCGCGTTTCACATCGCGCAATTGCTCGAGGCGGCCGGTGCCACCGCGATCTACGTCGTGCGCACGCCCGAACGCAAAGCATCGGTCGCGAAGCTGGTTCGACCGGGGGCCGATGTTTACGTCTGCGACGTGGAGCGCGAGGATGAAATCATGCGGCTGCGGGACGAGGTTGCCGGCCGTCACCCCGTGCTGCACGGGCTGGTTCATTCGATCGCATTTGCCGACTACTCCGGCGGCATGAAGCCCTTTCATGAAACCCCCAAGGCCGCGTTCCTGCGGGCCGTGGATGTTTCGTGCTTTTCGCTGGTGTCGCTGGCCAATGCCTTCAAGGACCTGCTCGATGTGGATGCCTCGGTGGTGGCGATTTCGATTTCCACCACGCGCATGGCCAGCGAAAACTACGGCTTCATGGCCCCGGTCAAGGCAGCGCTAGAATCGTCGCTCGTCTTCCTGGCCAAGTCGTTCTCGCGCACGTCGCGCGTGCGTTTCAACGCCGTCGCGCCGGGTTTGCTGAAAACCTCGGCGTCAGCCGGCATTCCCGGCTACGTCGATTCGTATCTCTATGCCGAGCAAGTCACGCTGCGGAAAAAGGCCCTGCAAACCGACGAAGCGGCCGCCGTGGCCGCGTTTCTGCTTAGCCCGCGCGCAAGCGGCATCAATGCCCAAACCATCGTGGTCGACGCCGGCATGTCCGTAAACTACTTCGACGCCGACATCATCCGCAAAGCCATGCGCGAGGAGTAAGCGGCCGCAAAACAAGGATTGGTGATCGTGCAACGAAGAGTGTTACCACTAAGAGCACGAAGGACACCAAGGGAATTGAAGAAGTTCGATCGCGTAAACGAGTCAAGGCGCGTTCATTCGACCGCAGCCATACGGCAGGAGTTGTGTGATGATGCACAATAAGAGATTTGAGCCGATCGGAGTCGACGTGGAAGCCGTCGTTGCTCAGGTCGTCGATGCCGCGCTTCAAGTTCACAAGGCCCTAGGACCCGGATTGCTGGAGAGTGTGTATGAAGCGTGTCTTTGTCATGAGTTGGCCAAGCGGCGTATTCAATTCGTGCGACAATGCTCACTGCCGGTCGTGTATGACGGACTTCGCTTGGAATCGGGCCTGCGAATCGATTTGCTAGTTGATGGATCAGTTGTTGTGGAAGTGAAAGCCGTCGAACAAGTCACTCCGCTGCATGACGCTCAAGTAATCACATACTTGAAGTTATCGAATCTGAGGGTCGGGATCCTAATCAACTTCAATGTCCGTCTGATCAGAGAAGGAATCAAACGCCTCGTACGTTGACTTCTCTGTATTCTTCGTGTCCTTCGTGCTCTTGGTGGTCACATCTCCTCGTCCCTTCTTCAAGTTTTCGCCAGCGACTTCCGCCACTCGATTGCCAGCATCAGCACGTTGATGCCGGAGCCGATGCCCAACAGCGCGGCGCGTTGGCCGGGCTGGAGATGCCCGGCTTCGATGCCCATCGCCATGGTGATCGGCAGCGCCACGGCGCCGGTGTTGCCCAGCGTGAAAAACGTGGCGAAGTCATTGGCCACGTCGAGCTCGAGCGATTCGAGCATCAGCTTGCGATGCGCCGCGCCCACCTGATGACAGAAGGTCCGGTCGACGTCGCTGCGCTGCCAGCCAGCCTCCGTTAGAAAGGGTCCAAAGGTAGCGGCGCCGGCGGCGATCCCCTCGCGCATCAATCGCTCGGAGTCGGTGTGCATCAGCGGCTGCATGCCGCCACCGGCCTGATCCTGGTCGCTCTGGCAAAGATCGTGCGCGGCGGAATGGGCCCGCGCAGTGGCCGCCAACAGCCGGTTGCCAGTGCGACTGATAGCTCGATGTGCTAGCACGATTGCCGCGCTGCCGGAGCCGATGGTCAGCGACGCCAGGGCCAGCTTCACCGATTCGCGCGTGAGCGACGTGTCGGCGTTGAGCGCGGCGATCGTGGTTTCTACCAGCGGCCGGGCGTTCTCGGTGCCAACCACCAGGCCTGCCTCAATCTGCCCCAACTCGATCATGTTGGCGACCTGCACGATGCCGTTGAGCAGCCCCAGGCAGGCGTTCGAGACGTCGTAGATCAAGCAGGCATGGTCCAGCCCGAGATGATGATGCACGCCGCTGGCGGTGGCCGGCTCCAAGTAATCGCGGCACACGCTGCCGTGCACGAGCGCCCCGATGCGGCCTCGATCGATGCCGGCGATGGACAACGCCCGTTGCGCGCTGCGCACGCTGGGGCCGCTGGGCTGCGTGTGCGGCGGCCACATGCGGCGCTCGCGAATTCCCGTCATCAACTCCAAGCGTCCCTGCGGCAAGCGCAGGCGGTTGTACAGCGGCTCGAGTCGTTCCTCGATCTCGTCGCTTGTGAGGACCTCCTCGGGCAACGTGTAGCCGAGCGCTTCGATACAAACTTGTTCGTATTTCATCGGGAATTCACGAGTGCGCGGCGCGTACGGTCGTTCAGCTTAAAGGTCTCGAAAGCGCGGGTAAAGTGTCGCGGCGGGCACGCAGCGATCCACCGTGCCATCTCATCATCTAGTGCTAGCGTAAGTTGTCGAGTCCAAAATACAGTCCGAGGATTGTAATGCGTGGCGCCGCGAATAGACTGCTTGGCGACTTGCATCCCCGGCTGGGGAAAACACGGCATGGCCGTAAGGAGTATCGAGGCCAAGATCACGGAAAGCGGTCCGACGTGCGACCCAGGATGGGAGCAAACGTTCGGCAGACGCCTCAGGCCCACGCATCAGGGACGATGCCCCGTTAAGCATCCTCCTGGCGTGCTTGGCGCTTGAAGCCCCGACGCGGCATAGCGTGCCGGGGCCCCTGCCCTTCGCGGCTGTCTCCGGCCATCGCGCGCCATGGCACCTCTTGCCGCTTGATTCTGGTCCGTGTTCGTTTTCGTGACACAGGACGTGTTGCAGAAGGAGTGTTGCTATGCGTAAGAAACCGTTGATTGGACTGAATGCTGATTACCGCGCCGCGAAGAAGGATGCCCCCGCCTTCTCCTTTGTCTGCGCCGGCTACTACGATAGTGTGGTCGAATCGGGCGCCGTGCCCGTGGTGTTGCCTCCGCTGGCCGACGAAGATTTGGGCCGCGTGCTCGATCTGCTGGACGGCGTGGTGTTGGTGGGCGGAGCCGATTTGGATCCGCGCAACGACGGTTACATGCTGCACCCCAGCGTCCGTTCGCTGGATGCGCGCCGCGAGGATTTCGACCGCCGCCTGATGCGCTTGATCGCCAAGCGCAGAATGCCCGTCTTCGGCGTTGGCGTGGGCATGCAGTTGATCAACGTGATGCAAGGCGGCACGCTGCTCTTGCACATTCCCGAAGACCTGCCCAAGGCCCTGCCCCACATGGATTCGCTCGATCCGGCGCATCGTCACGGGTTGGAAGTCGTGCCGGGCTCACTGATGGAGCGCGTCTACGGCGACGGCGAAATCCGCGTCAACAGCCTGCATCACATGGCCGTCGACGACGTGGCGCCCGGCTTCATGGTGACGGCCCGCTGCCCGGACGGCGTGGTGGAGGCGATCGAAAGCACCACCGACTGGTTGGCCTTCGGCACGCAGTTCCATCCCGAAGCGACGTCCGCCTCGGCGCTCGACCTGCGAATTTTCGAAGAGTTCATCTCGGGCATCACCGGCGAAGTGCCGCAAATGCGGCTCGTGGCGTAACTCACGTTGCGCATTTGCCTCCATGCCCGATTCAAGCCTGCTGCACCGACTGTGCGCGCGGGCCGAGCACCGACGCTGGTTGCTCGGTGTTACGGCCAGCGCGCGCTACGGCTCGCTCAGCGTCGCGCTCGTGGCCACGCTGGGCAGCGGTGCGGATAGCCGCGTGGAAGTCGTCGCGCATCGTCGCGCACGCGTGCCGGGCGACTTGCGCAAGGCGTTGCGTAAACTGCGAGCCGGCCACGGTCACTCGTCGGTCGATGCGGCCATTCTGGCGGCGCAGTTGGCCGAGCGCCAGGCCTTGTTGCTGGACGAATTTGCCGCCGACGTGGCCCCGATTTGGAATCGCGTGTCCGCCGTCTCGGTACACGGGCCCGGCATTTGGCGACACCAGCAGGGCTTGATCGGTTATGCCGGCCTTTGCGACGCGGCGCGCCTGGCGGATCTGTCCGGCCTGAACGTCATTGACGGCTTTCCCAATCGCGATCTCGCCCAGGACGGCCGCGGGCGGCCCCTGCTGCTGCTGCCGCTGTGGATGCTGTTGCACGACGCGCGCAAACCCCGGGCTGTCGTCGATTGGGGCCGATGCGTGCGACTGGTGAACTTGCCGGCCTCGCGCGACGCATCGGCCGCCGCGCGATCGACTTCGCAACGCATCGCTCCCCAGACGGAACTCGGCGAGACGTTGCCAGTGGCGATCGCTCGGACGATCCGCGAACAGTCCCCGCCCGTGGCCGAAGCGATTCTGTGCGGACGCCCGCTGGACAACGAGTCATTCGATTCGCTGCGTTCGCAATTGGCCGCGATTCGCTTGCTCCCGATCGAAGAGCTGGGCGTAGAGGCCAGGGCGCTCAAACCGGCCGCGGTCGCTCTGCTGGGGCATTTGCACCTCGACCAGGCACCCGCCAGCGTCGCCGCCGCCACCGGCGCACGCACGCCCCGCGTGTTGGGCCGCCTGACGCCCGGCTCGGTCGTGAACTGGCACCGCCTGGTTCGCGAGCTAGCCGCCCGCCGCCCCAACGTCGTCACGCTCCGCAGCGCCATTTAGTGCCGCGTCTAGCTCGACGAGCTGATCGATGAGTCGGGGCCTGGAAGGCGGTGTTGTCCAAGAGCAGCACCAGCGGAGTCGTCAGCGTGAGGCGCAATCCAAAAGACCTGGGGCAGAGAGGCAGTGCCGACTAGCCGCCGAGTTTATGAGATGTTGGCATTCTGATTTACAAGATGGGTTCATGGGACTGGCACGGTCGGGAATTAGGCCCGGAAGCCCAGATGCCAGGGATTGGTTCGAAAAACGAAGGTATTTTGCGACTGTTTGATTCGACAATGTGGTGGACCGGCTGGCCTCCATCCGGAGCAGAATGCAACAGCCGGATGCTCAGCGCCCGTGACACGCCCACCTTGGGCAGATTGCAAGGAAGTTGCTGTGACGCAGGTCGATGAAACCAACGTGAATTAGCAACATCGAACGAGAATGATTCACTCCTCATGGTAGGGCTTACCTGCCTCGTACAATTCCATGCGGGCAAGCATGTCGGCCTTTTGGTCTGGGGCGGCCAAATCGAGAGCCTTCCGTTGCCACGAGACCGCATCAGCAAAGTTTCCGTTCTCGGCATGGGCCGCGGCAAGTACGTCACTATAAGCATCCGAGAAATCCGCGAGTTTGCACGCCTTTTCGCCTAATTGGACGGCACTAGCTCCGTCGCGGTATCGACCGTCAGAACAAGTTGCTAACAGCCAAGCGAAAGCGGTGTAGCGAGTGCCAGTGCCTGGGCCGAGGCGGATAGCTTCCGTATAGTCTGCGATGGCGCCCTGATAGTCGCGTTTTCGCTTCGATGCAACGCCGCGGTTGTTGTACGAGCGGGGGTCTTGTGGGTTCAGGCGGATAGCTTCGGTATAGTCCGCGATCGCCTTGTCGTACTCGCCTTTGTGTACCCAAGTGTCGCCGCGGTTGTGGTAGGCATCGGCAGATTGCGGGGCTATCCGGAGGGCCTTGTTGAAGTCGCTGATCGCCTTATCGTACTCGCCTTTGTTACGCCGGTTGCTACCGCGGCCGATATAGGCATCGGCAAATCGCGGGTCAAGTCGGATGGCTTCCGTACAATCGGCGATGGCCTTGTCGTACTCGCCTTTCCCAGCCCAGGCCAGGCTGCGGGTGTAACGAGCACGGGACTGAATATTCGTCAAGTTGATTTGTTGATCCGATACCGTGCTACGCTTGACCTTGGCATGTGATGGAGCGAGCCGGATAGCTTCGGTATGGTCCGCGATCGCCTTGTCGTACTCACGCGTCTTAGTCCAGGCGCGGCCGCGGTTGTAATAGGCTTTGGGATCTTGTGGGTCGAGACGGATCGCTTCGTTGAAGTCCGCGATGGCCTTGCCGTACTCGTCTTTCTGATGCCAACAGAGGCCGCGACCGTTGTATGCATCGGAATATTGTGGGTCGAGTCGGATGGCTTCGTTGCAGTCGGCGAAGGCCTTATCGTATTCGCCTTTCTGATGCCAGTAGAAGCCGCGACCGATGTAGGCTTTGGCATTTTGTGGGTCGAGACGGATCGCTTCGTTGAAGTCCGCGATGGCCGTGTCGTACTCGCCTTTCTCGCCCCAAGCGCGGCCGCGTTTGACATAGGCAATGGAATCTTGGGGATCGACGCGGATTGCCTCGCTGCATTCGGCGATGGTCTCGTCGTGTTCCGACAAACGTGTTCTACGGAAGATTTCACCGGGCAATTTGGTGAGCAGTCGTGCCCAAATTGTCATTGGACAGAAACCTCTTCAGTAAGCGAGTTTTACCTTTGCCGCGATCCGTGGGCAAAGCATCCTGATTCTATGAACTCTAACCTGCACAGAAATGAAACGCCAACGCAGGTTGCCCCACAGGTCGAACCGACATTGGCCACGAACTTCCGTACTCCCATAAACCCGTGGGGACGGCCCTTGATTTCTGGGGATCAGCGAAGAAACCACCGTTTTTTGGCACTGCAGGGAGATCGCAACCGGCACCCCGCCATGGAGCCTCACGTGCCTGTTGTCACCGATGAATAGGCGGGCCGAATCCTGCGGCCTGACGCTAACCTCCACCTCCGCGCGGGCTCATAACCACTCCTCGCGTTATTTCCTGTCTTTCCTTGGGGGACTTGGAGAATCTGCGAAAGCCCTGTCGATATGTGAAGCTGTTCGGGCACGCGCTCCCGTGGGTCCGGACAACTGTGAGTTGATGGAAACGGTGAGCGAGCTGCTCGGCAGGCGCGATTCCAGCGGGTCCGTGGGCGATTTGAAGTCCATCGCACGGCTCCCTGCATCGGCGACGCATTGCCGGCGGTGGCTTGTCCGTTTGGCGCTTCGTAGCAAATCCTGAGTCCTCCCCTATGAACGTTGCCAAACCTCATTACCTGCTCTTTTCCGAATCCTGCCGGAAGAGCCAGCAGGGCCAGTGGCGTTTCGTCCTCCAGTTGATTGACGGTACGGAGCAGTTCGAAGCCGCCGACGCCGAGCCGAATGCACGCGGCGAACGGCTCGAATTGTTGGCGGTGGTGCGCGGGCTGGAAGCCTTGGCGCAGCCATCTCGAGTGACGCTGGTGACGCCCAGTCGGTATGTAAACCGTGGATTGAACTACGGTTTGGCCGAGTGGCGCGTCAACGGCTGGCGCTGGGAGCATTACGGTGAAATGGTACCTGTGAAGAATCGCGACTTGTGGCAACGTGTGGACAGCGCCTTGCGTTTCCACCAGCTTGATTGCCGCACCTGGCGATTCGATCCGCCGCATTTCGCGGCCAATGAAATGGACCACACCGATTGCCGACCCAGCGCCAAGAAGCTCGACCGCCGCCCCATGTCGGCCCGGGGCCGTATGAAACGACGGCTGGTTGCCTGCGAGCGGTGGTGCGACGACCACCTCCGCTCGCTCAAGTTATGGAGCGCCCAATGCGGCACACGGTTATTACCGTTGCCGTGGTTGCAATAGCCTGTGGCGCTTGGACTTGCCGCGTTTCCGCCGCCCGGCAGCGCGACGTGGCGCCTGGACTCTACTCCCCCTAGATCCCACAATTGTTAAGGAAGGCCATGACGACTCGGACCACGGTGGAACTAGAGAAGATTGGCCTGCTGCTGGATGGCCGTTACGAGAACCCGTTTGAGCTGTTGGGTCCGCATGAGGTGATTGCCGCCGGTCGTCGCGCGACGGCCGTGCGTGCCTTTTTACCCGGTTCAGCGCAGGCCTGGGTGGTCGAGCCCGGACAAACTCGTCCGCAGCCGATGCGGTGCATCCATCCGGCCGGACTGTACGAGGCAATTTGCTCGATGAACGTCGAACAACAAAGCCGTTACCAACTGCGCGTCGCCGACCAACGCGGCGGCGAGAAGACGATGCACGATCCGTACGCCTTTCCCCCCTTGCTCACCGAGTTCGACCTGTATCTGCTGGGCGAAGGCAAGCACTGGACCAGCTATCAGAAGCTCGGCGCCCAGTTGCGCGTCATCAACGGAGTCGAGGGGGTCAACTTCGCCGTTTGGGCTCCCAATGCCTCGGGCGTGAGCGTCGTCGGAGACTTCAACGACTGGGATCGTCGCCGTCATCCGCTACGAAAGCACATTCCCAGCGGCATCTGGGAGCTGTTCGTGCCCGGCATCGGTTCCGGGGCGATCTACAAGTATCAAATCCGTCATAACGACCAGTCCTTCGAGAAGGCCGACCCTTATGGCTTTGCGGCCGAATTGCCGCCGCGCACCGCCTCCAAAGTCGCCGACCTCGATCACTACACCTGGCGCGACGCCGATTGGATCGCCAATCGCCAGCGGCACAACGCGCTCGATGCGCCCATGTCGATCTACGAGGTCCACTTGGGAAGCTGGAAGCGGCCGAGTGACGATCCGACCCGCTGGCTGACCTATCGCGAGCTGGCGCATCAACTGGTCGACTATTGCAAGGAAATCGGCTACACGCACCTGGAGCTGATGCCCGTCAGCGAGCATCCGTTCTCCGGCAGTTGGGGTTACCAGACGGTTGGCTACTTTGCCGCGACCAGCCGCTACGGCAGCCCCGAGGACTTCATGTACTTTGTCGACCACTGCCATCAAAACGGCATTGGCGTGTTGATCGACTGGGTGCCGGCCCATTTCCCGCGAGACGCGCACGGCCTGCGGATGTTCGACGGCACGCACCTCTACGAGCATGCCGATCCGCGGCAAGGCGAGCATCCCGACTGGGGCACTTTGATCTTCAACTACGGTCGCGACGAGGTTCGCAACTTCCTGGTCTCCAACGCCCTGTTCTGGCTCGACAAGTACCACATCGACGGGCTGCGGGTCGACGCCGTCGCCTCGTTGATCTATTTGGACTACAGCCGCAACGCCGGCGAGTGGATTCCCAACGAGTTCGGCGGGCGCGAGAACTTGCAGGCAATCTCCTTCCTCAAGGAATTCAACGAGCAGGTCCACCTGCAATACCCAGGCACGCTCACGGTGGCCGAGGAGTCGACGGCCTTCACCGGCGTGTCGCGGCCCACGTATTTGGGCGGACTCGGCTTCAGCCTGAAGTGGAACATGGGCTGGATGAACGACACGCTTCGCTATATCCACCACGAGCCGATCCACCGCAAATACCACCACGACGAGCTGACCTTCAGCCTGATCTATGCCTTTACCGAAAACTTCACGCTGCCGTTCTCGCACGACGAGGTGGTCCACGGCAAGGGCTCACTCCTGGATCAGGTGCCCGGCGATCTGTGGCAGAAGTTTGCCAACCTGCGGCTGCTGTACGGATATATGTTCGGGCATCCCGGCAAGAAGTTGCTGTTCATGGGCAGCGAGTTCGGCCAGTGGAACGAGTGGAACCACGACACCAGCCTGCAATGGGACTTGCTGCAGTGGTCGAGCCACCAGACGCTGCTCAAGTTCGTCACGGATCTTAACACCCTGTATCGCCGCGAGCCGGCGCTGCACCAGGTCGACTTTGACGCCGCCGGCTTCGAGTGGATCGACTGTCACAATTACGAGCAGAGCACGCTCGCCTGGTTGCGTCGGGCCAAAGTTCCCAGCGACTTCCTGTTGGTTGCCTGCAATTTCACGCCGGTGCCGCGCATGAGCCACCGTCTGGGCGTTCCCGAATTGTGCTGGTACGACGAAGTGCTCAATAGCGATTCGGTGTACTACGGCGGCAGCAACCTGGGAAACGGCTCGGGCAGCATGGCGGAAGAGCTGCCCTGGGATGGCCGGCCCTTCTCAATTCCCATCACGTTGCCCCCCTTGGGCTGCGTGATCATGAAGCCGCGCAGGAGCTGAGCAGGCGGAAGGCCGTAGGCGGCAGATTCGAGCGCACTACAGCTCGGCTTCGTCCTCGTCGCTCTCGTTGCGGGCCAGGTCGGGCGTGCGCACCCAGTGAATGCGCGCTTCCTTTTCCAGATTGTCGACCCAGGTCGTGTACATCTCGTAGCGGTCGGTCTGCGCGACCGTCATGTACGTTTGCGGGCGTTCCTTGGCGAACTGGTCGCGAAGCTGCTCGAGTTCGGGCTCATATTCGCTCACGCGCACGACGTACACGGTGTCTTGCGGCTCATTGGCGGCCACGCCCGTCGTGCCAGCCGGCAGGGCGAACACCGCCTCCATGAAGCCGTTGCCAATGTGCTCCAGGCCCTCGATCTCGCTGATCCGCACCGGCCCACCCATCGGGTTCTCCGGCACGTTGCCGCGAGTGAGCCAACTAAACGAGCCGCTTTCCAGCACCTTCAACTCGGGCTGATCGGCAAACACTTCTTTGAGCGGTTTGTTGGCCGCGTCGGCCTGCTTCGCCAGCTCTTCGGCGCGCTTGCGGGCTAGCGGCCGGGCTTCGATCATCTTCCACGCCGCCAGCACCTTGTCGCGCGCCTTGTCCAACGTAGGCACATAGGCTTCCTGCTCCTTGGTCTTCCAGAACAAGAAGCCGTTCCCCTCGGCATCGTTGACGACCGTCGCCTTATAGGTGGCCAGGCTCTCGCTAAAGGCAAATTCCGGAAAGGTCTCGCGGCGGAACCCGAACTGCGAGCGCCGATCGGCCACGATCCGCGCCACCTTGCCCAACTCCTCGCTGGAGATTTCCGTGGCACTCACCAACGGCAATTCGGCCGCGTCGATTGCATACTTCTTGGCCAGCTCGGCAAACGGGAACGGCTCGGGCGCCCGCGCGGTTGTGTCCGTCTCCTCGCGCGTGTTGTAGATATCAACCTGGTCCGCGTAGCGGCGCATTTCCGATTGCAACTCGTCGAAAATCTCGCCGATGCGCTCGGCGGCTTTCTGGCCCGCCAGGCTGTCGCGGATTTGATCGCGCACCTTTTCCAACGGCTCATAGCGCGGCTCGGCCGGCTTCGCATCGGCAGCCGCTGCGTCGGCAGCCGGCTTTTCGTCGGACGCTGCTTCCGCGGCCGGCGCTGGCTCCGCATCCGCGGCGGGTGGTTCGCTGGCCGGCTGGGTGCCCGGCTCAGGCGCAGGTTCGCCTGGCGCGGCGGCAGGTTCGTTCGGTTCGGCCGCAGGTTCGCCAGGCGCTGCTGCAGGTTCGCTCGTCGCCGGTGCAGCCTCCTCCGCTTGCGTCGTCGTGCTGACCAATCGCAGCACGCCGCGCGATCGGCGCGAGCTCTGGCTCTCCTTGGGAGCGTCGCCTGCGGCCGGCTTTTCAGCGGCTGGCGGTTCGGCCGGAGCTGCTTCCGGCGCCGCCGGTTCGGACTTCGGCGCTTCGGCAGCGGGCTCTTCGGAGGGCTTTGAATCCTCAGACTTCGGTTCACCTTCCGGCGCGGGTTCGTCCGCTTTCTGTTCCGCCGGCGCATCGGCTGGCTTGTCGTCGGCCGGTTCCTCGGGCAGATCGAGCGCCAAGAACTGCGCCTTGTTCTTCTCGTAGTACTCGCCGATCTCTGCGTCCGTGACCTTGGCCTTCATTTCCTCGGTCAACTTGACGAAGTCGGCTTTGAAGAACTGGAAGGCGGCCCGCGGCGGCTCCTTGAAGCCCGGCTCCGGCGATTGCGCATTGGGAAAATCATTCTTGTACTTGTCGAAGAACTTCTTCAGCACCTCGTCGCTGGGGTTCTTCACCTGGCTGGTGAAGTCGACGACGGCCAGCGGCACCACCTCGGCCTTGGCCTGGCGATTGAGCCGCGAGAAGAACTCGAACTTCTGCGCCGGCGGAAAGTCGACCGTGCTGACCTGAAACATCAACCCCAGGTTCGACGCCAGCAACTCGGTGCGAATCGCCTCGAACAGCCGCGCCGGGCTGACGCGCTGGCCCGCGTGCAAGCTGTTGATGATCGACAGCAGTTGGTTGCTGGTCAGGGCGTCGAAGGTCAACTCGGCCAGCATGTCGTTGATGGTCTGATCGCTGACGACCATGCCCATCTCGCGCGCCCGCCCGGCCAGGATCATCGTTTCGACCGCCGCGGCTTCAGGTCCCTGAGCGCTGCGCGTCATCAAGCGTTGGCGCCACGTCATATACCAGTTTTCGACCATCTGCTGGCGCATGCGCGCATCGAACTGTCCCTTTTCGATTTGCGCGTCGATCGTGGCCTCGGCCGCACGCACCAGGAAGGCGTCGACCAATTCGCGCGTTTCGCGAATGGCCATCAAGTCGCTTTCCTTGTAGTTGCCGTACCTGGTCTCGACGACCACGGGATTGTCGGCCGCCTGGCCCTGGCCCAAGTATTGCGTGAGCGGATCGAGAAAGACGAATGCGATCATCGCCGCGACGCCCAGCACGGCGATCATGATTTTCTGATTGCGACGAAATACAGCAAAGGGACTCGCCACGCCAAGGGTTCCTTATCGAGCTTCGTGAGGCGAAACGACCGCGAGCGAGCATACAGGGCCACCGTGCCGCTCGCGCAAGTCGACGAAAGTGCCTATGTGCAGGCAGCTTGTGAAGAATTGTAGGCGTCGTCCGACGAATTGCAATCCCAATCCACGTGCCGTGTTATCGCCCGACAGCACGCGTCTTCGTACGGTCGTCTCAGGCGTAGATCTCGATGCCCCGTGGCGCCGGCAGAGGGAAGTCGGCATCACACGCCAGGCACTCCGCTCGGTCGACCGGCACGGAGCGTTGACACTGGCCGCACACTTCGCGCGCCGGCCAGTGGCGATGCACCAGGTATCCCACGTATCCGGCCGGCCCCAGCAGCAAGACAAAGGTGGCCCATGCCAGCGCTCCTTCGCGACGGTAGCGCCGATGTCGCCGATAGGTGATGACCGCGAACGTGGCGGAGAGCGCCATGATGGACGCGAAGGCAGGCCAACTAAGCGCCAGCGAAGCCGCCAACGCGTGTGAGAAATCGTCGTATCTTCCCACGGCCACCAGGCGGCGCGGCGTCACGAAACCCATGTTGACCGCGCTCACCAACGGCGACGGCAGCAAGGCGCCGATCAGCCACGGCGATTCGGCTTCGCCACTGATTCCGCTGCCCACGAGCGCGAGTTGTTCGTGCCGCACGACCATTCCCTGTGCGTCGAGCCAATACGCATCAGTCAAGGCATGGCGCGCATCTGGTATCGCTACGATAATCGTTGTGTCGCCCGTCGTCAGAAACACGTTGAGCACCCGACTGCGCGCCGCAACGGGAACTGGCAACGTTCGTAGCGTCTGTCCTGCATCGTCCATGATCGCGACTCGGTCGGCCAGCAAGGCGCCAATCCTCGTCTTTTGCGTTGCGGCGTCGTCGGCGCTTGTCCGCACCGGCTCGTAAAGATTGCCCAACGACACGACCTTTCCATCGAGGGGCACCGTTGCGATAGACCGATGCCGCAAGTCGATCCGCAGCAGTTTTCCCTCGCTGTTGAGGAACACGGCCTTGGGTTGCCCCTTCCAATAATAATTCTGACTCGGCTCCTCGCCCTGCGTATGCCCTTGACCGGCAACCAGTCCCCAAGCCAACAGGTCACGCGGCGCGATGGCGAACTGTTGATCGCGCGGCGGCGGGTCGCTGCGGAAGCCTGCGCGCCCCAGATAGCCGAATCGATTCTTGGTCTTGGCGTCGAAGCCCACGAAGTACGCGTGCGTCGGCGGACTCTCTGGCGCGATCAAATACCAATAGGTTGGAGCGCCGCTCGGATCCGGAAATCCAAGGATTCGCGTCGACCAACCATAGCTCTCGTATACCGTGATCCCCGGCGGCACGAGCCAAGAGCTGCCGCGTTGCAACTCGACCTTATCGAGGTTCTCGATCGCCTGACCATCCAACGTGCGATAGACGGTCATGGCGCCCGTGCCGTAGCGCGTCGATTCGACCAACGGCTCGCCTTGCTCACTGAACACGAGTTGCTCGCGCGGCGCTGTGCCGCCCAGCACCTGCATGGCCACATGGCCTAACCAGCCGACTCCCAGAAACCACAGCAACATTACTCCGGCCGTCAGCACCGTGGCCAAGGCCAGCGCTGGCAGCAACGAAGTTCGAACAGTCGATTTCATGGCAGCCTCGCCTCAGGAATAGTCGCGCCCGCGGGCGACGTCGAGAATGATGAGCACCAAAACAATCTCAAGCGCCAACGATGCGACCAGCGAGCTCCACTGCCAATCGGCAATCGTCCGCATCAAGAGCAGCGCGGCCACGCAGCCTGCCAACGGCAGGAAGCGGCTGCCCAACCAATGGCCCGGCCGCAGTCCGCTCAAGAATGCGCCCAGATAAACCAGCAGCATCTGCACGCACAGGAACCACGCCCACGCGGTCATCGACCAGGTGAACGGGCTGGCGTGCGTGCCGGACGTCGCCGCCCACAGCCCGAAGGTTGCCACCGGCAGCAATGCCACCCCCAGGCATGCGCTGGCGCCCACTGCAAGCTTCGTGCCGAAAATCGCTTCGCGCGCCAGCGGCCGATGCAGCAGGAATTGAAACGTGCCGCGCGAGGATTCGCCGGTCGTTTGCCATAAGCCAAGCGCGAAAGCCAATCCGCCCGACACATAGAAAAACAGTTGCGACGTTTGATCGCTGACAAACGGAATGGGCCCTACGCCCCGCTCTTCGAAGAACCCCAGTTGCATGCCCGTCGCCGTGCAAGCCAGGTACAACTCCAGCGCAACGCCCAATAACACCAGCGGCAAAAGTTCGCGCACTTCCTTACGAGCCAACGCTGTCAGCATGTCACTCTCTCCCGTTCGAACAGGGGCAGCGGCCGCGTGTCGCCTCGCGTGTAGGCGATGAACGCGTCTTCCAGATTCATCTCCAGCACTTCCACGCGCACCGCGCCCAGCGATTCCGCCAGCGCCGCGTGCTCTT